>JAFUGI010000107.1 GCA_017469475.1 Oscillibacter sp.
GGTGACGGTGCGGAACCTGAAGGTCAGCGCGGGAGCGGGGTTCATTGTGGCCCTGACGGGGGACATCATGACCATGCCGGGCCTTCCCAAGGTCCCCGCCGCCGAGAAGATCGACGTGGACGAGACCGGCCGCATCACGGGATTGTTCTAAAACTGCTTCCTTGCCGGGGCGGGCCGCGCCCCCCTTGCGGTCCGCCCCACTTACCTCATAAAGGAGAACTGCTATGAACAGCGAACTGACCCAAAAAAGCTGCGCGGATTTTGCGCAGGTTTTGGCCTCCTCTGCCCCGGTGCCCGGCGGCGGCGGGGCCGCTGCCCTGACGGGCGCCCTGGGCGCAGCTCTGGGCTCCATGGTGGCCAATCTCACTGTGGGGCGGAAGGTCTACGCACAGTATGAGGAGGACCTGCGGTCCATTTTGGAGCGGGGAGAGGCGCTGCGCACGGGCCTTTTGGCCCTGGTGGAGCGGGATGCGGCGGGCTTTACCCCCCTGGCCCGGGCCTATGCCATCCCCAAGGACGACCCTGCCCGGCCGGAAACACTGGAGGCGGCCACCCTGGCGGCCTGTGAGGCGCCGCTGGAGATGATGCGCCTTTGCGGCCAGGCCATCCAGCTTCTGGAGGAGCTTTTGGAAAAGGGCAGCGTCACCCTGGTCTCCGACGTGGGCTGCGGCGCCCTTTGCTGCGGCGCGGCGTTGGAGAGCGCCGGCATGAACATCTTCGTCAACACCAGGACCCTGCGGGACCGGCAGGCGGCCTCCCGCCTGGACGCCCAGACCGACGTGCTGCTGCGGGAGTATCTGCCTCGGGCACGGCAGGTGGCGGACGAGGTCACCCGGCGAGTGCGAAGGGAGGGATGAGCATGGCAGAGATTTGGAAGGGCGCGCCGGCGGCGGCCGCCCTGAGCGAGGACCTGAAGGGCAGGACAGCGCAGCTCCGGCAGTGGGGGATCCTGCCGACCCTTGCCATCCTTCGGGTGGGAGAGCGGCCGGATGACATCTCCTATGAGACCGGCGCCATGAAGCGCTGCGAGAAGATCGGCCTTGGCGTCAAGTGCTTCACCCTGCCCTCCGACTGCTCCCGGGAGGCGCTGCTGGATACCATCCGGCAGATCAACGATGACCCTGGGATCCACGGTTGCCTGCTGTTTCGGCCCCTGATGGACCGGGCTCTGGAGGCGGAGGCCTGCGCCCTCCTTGCCCCGGAGAAGGACGTGGACGGCTGTACCGCCGGGTCCCTTGCCGCGGTGTTCACCGGAAAGGGAGCGGGCTTTCCGCCCTGCACCGCCCAGGCCTGCATCGAGCTTTTGGACCACTACGGCGTGGACCTGACCGGAAAGCGGGCGGTGGTCATCGGCCGGAGCCTGGTCATCGGAAGACCGGTGGCCATGATGCTCCAGGCGCGCAACGCCACCGTGACCATCTGTCACACCAAAACGGCGGACCTTGGTGCCGTGTGCCGGGAGGCGGACATCCTCATTGCGGCGGCGGGCCGGGCCGGCGTGGTGGGGGCGGAGTGCGCCGCCCCGGGCCAGGTCGTGCTGGACGTGGGCATCCACCAGAGGGCGGACGGCACCCTCTGCGGCGATGTGGACCTTGCCGCGGTGGAGCCCATTGTGCGGGCCGTCACGCCGGTGCCCGGCGGGGTGGGCGCCGTGACCACGGCGGTGCTTGCCAAGCACGTGGTGGAGGCGGCGGAGGCGCGGCGCGTATGAGGCGGCAGCGGGTGTTTCTCTCCGCCGTGCTGGCGGGCATCTGCATCGCCCTGGGCGGAACGGTCTACCTCTCGCTGGAAAACCGGATCGCCGGTGCGGTCCTTTTCACCGTGGGCCTTTTCACCATCTGTACCCAGGGCTTTCACCTCTTCACGGGAAAGGTCTGCTATGTCTTCTCCAACGGCCCGGCCTATGCCCTGGACCTCCCGGTCATCTGGCTGGGGAACCTGTGCGGCGCCGCACTTACGGCGTGGCTGGAGCGCCGGACCCGCATCGGCGGGGCGCTGGCAGAGCGGGCAGAGGCGCTGTGCCGGGCAAAGGCGGAAGATTCTTTTCTGAGCATCTTGATTCTGGCGGTCTTTTGTAATATCCTGATTTATATTGCGGTGGAGGGGTTTCGCGGGGAGGCCCATCCACTGGGAAAGTACCTCTCCCTGTTTTTCGGCGTGGCGGTGTTCCTCCTCAGTGGCTTTGAGCACTGTGTCGCCGCGATGTACTATGGTTCCGTGGCCGGGGCCTGGAGCGTTTCCATGCTCCTGCGCCTTCTGGTCATGACCCTGGGCAACGCGCTGGGCGGCGTCCTGTTCCCCCTGGCGCGGCGCCTGTGCGCCGGGGCGTAAGCCCCGCCGAAGACCTGTATGACAGAGTAGGGACAGCGCGTCAAGTGCCGGCGGATGGGAAGTTGCCGCCGGACGAAGGGGCCCACGGCCCCGCGTTGCTGCTCCCGCGTCCGCTGCCACCGAAGGATTTTTCGCGCTCCTTTTGTGGCAACTGTCACGAAAGGAGTTTTTTATGAAGACGAGACAACTGACCATGGACGCCATGCTGGCCGCCATGTGCGCGGTGCTGGGATACTTTTCCCTGACATTGGCGAACCTGAAATTCACCTTTGAGGGCCTGCCGGTCCACATCGGGGCCCTGCTCTTCGGCCCGGTGGACGGCCTTGCCATCGGCACCGTGGGCACCGCCATCTCCCAGCTGCTGCGCTACGGCGTCACCGCCACCACGGTTTTGTGGATCCTGCCCTACGCCCTGTGCGGCGCCCTGGTGGGGTGGTACGCCAGGCGGGAGCGCTTTTCCCTCAGCACCCGGCAGACCGTGGGCGCAGTGGTGGCGGGGGAGCTTTTGAGTACCCTGCTCAATACCGGCGCCCTCTATATCGACAGCCATATCTACGGCTACTATACCCCCACCTTTATCACCGGTGTTCTGGGGCTGCGGCTCGCCATCTGCGTGGGAAAGGCTGTGGTCTACGGGCTGGTGCTACCCGGAGTGCTGAGTCCGGTGCGCCGCCTCTTTCGGGGGCAGAAGAGCGTGGGGGGCGTGTGAGATGACCATGCAGGAGGCCATGGCCTTCATCCGCTCCACCGGCACCCTTGGCTGCCGGCCGGGGCTGGAGCGCATCACGGAGCTGATGCGCCGGCTGGGAGACCCCCAGCGGCAGCTCCGCTTCGTCCACATCACCGGCACCAACGGCAAGGGGTCCACGGCGGCCATGCTGGACGCCGTGCTGCGTGCGGCGGGGTATCGGGTGGGGCTTTTCACCTCGCCCCACCTGCAAAGCTACCGGGAGCGGCTCCGCCTGGACGGGGCCGACATATCGGAGGCGGACTTCTGCGCGGCGGCGGAGGCCGTGCGCGCCCAGGCGGCGGACATGGCGGAGCACCCCACGGAGTTCGAGTGCATCACCGCCATGGCCCTGTGGTACTTTGCCGCCAAGGGGTGCGACATCGTGGTACTGGAGGTGGGTCTCGGCGGCCGGCTGGACGCTACCAACGTGATCCCGCCGCCGGAGGCGGCAGTCATCACCAACATCGGCCTGGAGCACACGGAGTATCTGGGCGACACGGTGGAAAAGATCGCCTGGGAGAAGGCCGGCATCCTCAAGACCGGCTGCGCCGCCGTCAGCTATGACAGCGCCCCGGAGGCCCTGGCGGTGATCCGCGCCGTGTGCGCGGAGCGGCGCGTCCCCTTGACCGTTGTGGACATGGGGCGCCTCCAAAGCCGGGAGCGGAGCCTGGAGGGGCAGACCTTTTTGTGGGACGGCCGGCCGCTGACGCTTCCCCTTCTGGGGGAGCACCAGCTGCACAACGCGGCGGCGGCCCTGGAGACGGTGGAGACGCTGCGGCGCCGGGGATGGACGATCCCGGAGGAGAGCGTCCGCCGGGGCCTTGCGGCCACCGTCTGGCCCGCCCGGTTCGAGGTGCTGCGGCGAGACCCCCTCTTCATTCTGGATGGGGGCCACAACCCCCAGTGCGCCCAGGCCCTGGCCCGGAATCTGGAGGAGTATCTGCCCGAGGGGAAGCTCACCTTCCTGGTGGGTGTTCTCGCGGACAAGGACTACGGCGCGGAGCTGCGGGCCGTGTGGCAGCGGGCGCGGCGCTTCGTGTGCGTCACGCCGGAGAGCCCCCGGGCCCTGCCGGCGGAGGCCCTGGCCGCCTATATCCGGGAGCGGGGGATGGACGCCGTGGCGGTTTCCTCGGTGGCGGAGGGCGTTGCGCGAAGCCAGGCCTATGGGGACGCTCCGGTGGTGGCCTTCGGGTCTCTTTACATGGCGGGGGCCATCCGCCAGATCTTACAAGAACAATGGGGATGAGACGATGACGATCCAGGAGGAGAAAGCGGCGCTGCGCCGCCGGGTCCGCCGCCGGCTGGCGGAGCTTCCCGCGGAATACCTGCGGAGCGCGGGGCTGCAGATGGCCCTCCATCTGCGCACCACGCCGGAGTACGCGGCGGCCGGGACCGTGCTGGCCTTTGCCAGCACACCTACGGAGGCGGACATGACGCCGCTGCTTTTGGGCATCCTGGCGGACGGAAAGCGCCTGGCCCTGCCCTTTTGCACGGGAAAGGGCATCATGGAGGCCCGGGAGGTACGGGATCTGAGCGAGCTGACCTCCGGGAGCTACGGCATTTTGGAGCCGGGGCCCCAGTGCCCCCTGGTACCGCCGGAGGAGGTGGAACTGGTGGCGGCGCCCTGCATGGCCTGTGACCGTGCGGGCAACCGCCTGGGCCACGGCGGCGGCTACTATGACCGGTATCTGGCCGGCTGCCGCAGCGCCGTCATGGTGCTCTGCCCGGAGGCGTTGATACAGGAGCGGGTCCCCATGGGGCCGCTGGACCGGGCCATCCCCGCTGTCGTCACAGAGGCGGGCATCTTCCGCAGCACGCAAATCACACCGGCCGCAGCCGGAGAAGAGGAGAGATCTCTATGAAAGAACGCATCGCCGTCTACGGCTCCGGCACCATCGGAGCCTGCCAGGCCACGCTGGTCATCGGCCATGGCCTGCCCTGCACCGTCATCGGCCACTCGGAGAAGGGCCTTGCCCGCTGCCGGGCCGCCGTGGAGCAGAACTGGGACGATCTCATCGCCCAAGGCCTGGCAGGGGAGAAGAATAAAAAGGCTGCCCTGGCGCTGCTCACCGTCACCAACGACCCCGCCGCCCTGGCGGACGCCACCTTCGTGTTCGAGGCCGTGGCGGAGGACCGGGAGACCAAGCGGGCGGTGTACGGCGAGATCGACCGCCGCTGCGGCGAGGATACCATCCTCGCCTCCTGCACCTCCTCCATCAATGCGGACATCCTGGCGGAGCTGACGGAGCGGCCGGAGAATCTGCTCATCGCCCACCCCTTCCAGCCGGTGCACATGCTGCCTCTGGTGGAGGTGGTGCGCCAGGAGAAAACGGCTGACGAGGTGCTGGCGCGGACCCTCTCCCTGCTGGAGCAGCTGCACCGGCAGGTGGTGGTGCTGAACCGCAGCGTGCCGGGCTTTTTGGTGAACCGGTTTGCCCAGGCTCTGTTCCGGGAGTCGCTGTACCTCATCGAGCAGGGAGTCACCACGGCGGCGGACATCGACAAGGCGGTGAAGTACGCCATGGGGATGCGCTATGCCTCCATCGGCCTTTTGGAGTACTATGACGCCGTGGGCTTCCAGCTGGAGGCCGCCATCGCGGAAAACGTATACCCGGATCTGTGCGACGCTAAGGAGCTGCAATCCATCACCCGGGAGGGTCTCGCCTCCGGCAGGACGGGCCAGGCGGCGGGCCAGGGCCTGTACGACTGGAACACGAAGGACCAGGACGACTTCCGTCTGCGCAAGCAGAGCCCCTACTTCGACGGCGTGAGGGAGTGGACCATGCCGGAGTGAGGCCCATGGGGCGCCCCACCCCATACCCGCCCCCGGATGCGCCGAGCGCCCCGGCCTCCACTCAGGCCGGGGCGCTTTTGCGCCTTGCGGGCGGCGCCTTGACTTTGGCGGCGGAAATCAGTAGAATAAGGCATCATACCTCCATTATGAAAAAAAGACAGGAGTGAGGCACTTGAAGACCGCGCTGGTCATCATGGCGGCGGGACTGGGCTCCCGCTACGGCGGCGACAAGCAGGTGGACGGCATCGGCCCCCACCATGAGATCTTGATGGAGTACTCCATCTACGACGCCATCCGGGCCGGGTTCCGGAAGGTGGTGTTCATCATCAAGCCGGAGATGGAGACGCTGATGCGCCGCCTGTGCGGCGAGGCGCTGGAGCGCTTTCGCCTGCCGGACGGGGAGGCCGTCGAGATTGCCTATGCCTTTCAGGACTTTTCCTCCGTTCCGTCCTTTTACGCGGTGCCGCCGGAGCGGGTGAAGCCCTTCGGCACCGTCCATGCCCTGCTGTGCGCCCGGGATGCCGTGCAGGAGCCCTTCTGCGTCATCAACGCCGACGACTATTACGGTGTGGACGCCTACCGGGTCCTGCGCCAGACGCTGGAGACGCTGCCCCAGGCGGGACGGGCCGCCATGGTGGGGTACATCCTCCAGCGCACCGCCACCCTCAACGGAACCGTGTCCCGGGGGGTTTGCACCGTGCGGGACGGGGAGCTTGCCTCCATCACCGAGCGGCTGAAGATCCGCTTGGCGCCGGACGGGACCCTGCGGGACCTGGACAGCGGCGTGGACCTGGCGCCGGACACGGTGGTGTCCATGAACTTCTGGGGCTTCATGCCCTCGATCTTTTCGGAGCTGGAGCGGTATTTTGAAGACTTCCTCCGCGCTCTTCCTGTTGGCGAGGCCAAGGCCGAGTGCCTGCTTCCCAACATGGTGGGAGATCTGATGGGGGAGGGGCGCCTCCGTGTGGAGGTGCTGCGCTCCTTGGACCAGTGGTTCGGCATGACCTATCATGAGGACCGATCCGTGGTGGCGGAGAAGCTGGCGCAGCTGCACCGGGAGGGGGTCTATCCCGATTCTCTGTGGGGCGCTTGAGCCGAAGCGGGCCGGAAGGGAGGCGGAGCGGCATGAAGCGAAGAGTACGCCTTGCGGCGCTGATGCTGGCGGCGCTTTGCTGCCTTGCGCCGCTGTGCGGCTGCGCCGGCAGCGGCGACGCGCTGTCCCTCTCCGTCTGCGTGGGCAGGGAGATCGCCTCTCTGGACCCCATATACGCCCGGGAGAGCGGGGACCGGACCATCCTCGTCCACCTCTATGAAAATCTCATGCGGCTGACACCGGACGGCACCGCCGCCAACGGCGCCGCCAGAAGCGTGACCCAAGAGGTCAATTTGGACGGCACCGTGACCTACACCTTCCGATTGCGCAGCGCCAAGTGGTCCGACGGGCGGACGCTGCGGGCGGCGGATTTCGTGTATGCCTGGCGCCGCCTGGCGGACCCGGCCAACCGCTCGCCCTACGCTCAGCTCCTCTCCGTTGTAAGCGGCTACGAGGAGGCCCGGTCGTCCGGGGATATGTCGCTGCTCCAGATCAGCGCCCGGAACGAGAGCACCCTGCTGGTGACCCTCTCCGGCCGGTATGACTGGTTCTTGTCCCAGGTGTGCACTGCGCCGGCCACCCTCCCCCTGCGGGAGGACGTGGTGAAAAAGCTCAGCGGCGAGGAGGGGGCCCAGGCGGCCTTCTGGTGGAAGGACCCCATGGCCCTGGTGACCAACGGGCCCTACCGCCCCGCAGACTATGAGGGCGGCGCGTCGCTGCGCGTGACGGCCTACGACCGCTACTCCGGCACGAGACCGGAGCCCCGGGAGATCACCTTCCGCTTCGCCTCCACGGCGGAGGCGGCCCAGGCCCTGTACGACGCCAGGGAGGCGGACATCGTCTGGCCCCTGACGCAGGAGCGCTTTTCAGAGCTTCTGGCGGACGAGAGCGCCACCCTTGCCCCGGAGCTTGGGACCTGGTCGGTCCTTTTCAACGGCGCCGTCTTTTCTGACCCGGCCATCCGCCAGGCCATGACCCTTGCGGTGGACCGCACCGCCCTGGCGGAGGCGGCAGGCCCCGGCGCCTCGCCGGCGGCAGGACTGGTGCCCCCCGGCGTGCCGGAGAATGAGGACGGGGATTTCCGCGCCCTGGGCGGTACGCTGGACCATGACCCGGCGGACTATGCAGACCGCTGCGCCCAGGCCCGGCAGCTTCTGGAGGAGGCGGGGTACGACGGCGGAGCCATGACCGAGCGGGAGCTCCTCTACTGCGAGCAGGAGATGAACGGGGAAACGGCCCAGCTGCTGTGCGACCAGTGGCGGGAGGCCCTTGGTGTCCGGGTGACGCCCCGGGCCGTCTCCCGGGAGGAGCTGGCCATTTCCCTCTCCGCCGGGCGGTATGCCCTGGCGGCCACCTGCCTCACGGCCCTGTGCAGTGACGCGGAGTGCTTTTTGATGCGCTGGACCTCCGGCCGGGCGGACAACGTGGTGGGCTACGCCAACAGCGCCTACGACACGCTGATGTCCATCATCGCCGGCGCGTCCGGCACGGCCCGCATGGGCTGCCTCCACGACGCGGAGGAGCTGCTGCTTGCCGATTGCAGGGTCGTGCCGCTGTACAGCCGCCTCACTGGCTGGGAGGTGCGGCGGACCCTGACCGGAGCGGTGCGGGACCCCCGGGGGTATTTTAATCTCACCGGCGTCATCAACCGGCCGGCGTAAGGAGAATGGGGCCGGCCCTCCGCGCTGCCCCTGCGGCGCGGGGCTTATCCGACGAAGAGCGTCGGGATCACATTTGGAGTCTGTTTGCGGGTTTCGCAATGGACAAATATTGGCAAGATCATAAGGAGGAGACTGAAAAATGGGTTGTTTTTACTGTGACGAGCATCACGAGGGCCGGGAGGCCATCATGTTCAAGGTGGGCGAGATGAAAGCCGGCGTGCTGTATCTCTTCAAGGACCAGGCCCACAAAGGCCGCTGCGCCCTGGCGCTGAAGGACCACAAGAAGGAGCTGTGCGAGTGTGCGCCGGAGGAGCTGGCCGCCTACGCCGAGGACCTGGCCCGGGCGTCCGGCGCCATCAAGGAGCTGTGGGGCTGCACCAAGATCAATCTGGGCTCCTTTGGAGACACCAATCCCCACCTCCATTTCCACATCGTCCCCAAGTACGAGGGCGGTTTCGAGTTCGGCGGCGCCTTTGCCATCACCAATCCGGAGCCGGTGCTGCTCAAGGACGAGGAGTATCAGGAGATGATCGCCGCCCTGCGGGAGAAGCTGGGCATCTGAGACTACAGAAAAAAGCGGAGAGGCACTGCCTCTCCGCTTTTTTGCGGGCGTATCGGTTCATGATGGGCCACCCTCGCGGCGGCGCCCCGGGATGCCTTGCCAGTGGGCCGGGAGGTTAAAAGAGCCCCGTGATGCGGCCGGTCTCGTCCACGTCGATCTTCTCGGCGGCGGGGACCTTGGGAAGGCCCGGCATGGTCATGATGTCCCCCGTCAGGGCCACAATGAACCCCGCTCCCGCGCTGACCTTCAGGTTCCGCACCGTCACC
>JAFUGI010000108.1 GCA_017469475.1 Oscillibacter sp.
AATACCGGCGCCATGTCCCGGGGCTATCGAAATACCCCCTATCCGGCGCCGTTCCTCCTGCGGGAGTGGCGCGGCATGGGCGGGCAGATCATCCTGACCTCCGACGCCCACAGCCCGGACACTGTGCTCTACGGCTATGACACCGCGGCGGCCCTGGCCCGCGCCGCGGGCTTTACCCACTGCACCCTCCTCACGCTGGACGGGCCCATCCCCTGCCCGCTGTGAGCAAAAACACATCGACAAAGGAGCATTCCATGATCCATACCGTGATCTTTGATTTGGACGGCACGCTGCTGGATACCATCGAGGACCTGGCGGCGGCGGGGAACTATGTCTGCCGGGAAAACGGCTGGCCGGAGCACAGCGTGGCGGAATTTCGCACCATGGTGGGCCACGGCATGGCCAACCTGGTGGCCCGCTTCTCCCCGCCGGAGGCCCAGGACCCGGCCCAGCTGTCCGACACTCTGCGCCGCTTCGGCGGGTACTACGGCGCCCACGGCACCGACCACACCCGCCCCTATCCCGGCATCGAGGCGCTTCTATCCCAGCTGAAGGGGGAGGGACGGCGCCTGGCGGTGTACTCCAACAAGGCGGACACCTTCTCCCAGGCCCTCATCGACTTTTATTTTCCCGGCGTCTTCGACCTGGTGAAGGGGAAGGTGGCGAACCTCCCCGTCAAGCCGGACCCCGCCGGCATCCACGCCGTCATGACGGAGCTGGGGGCGGACCCCGCCTCCACCCTCTTCGTGGGGGACAGCAGCGTGGACATCCAGACCGGGCACAACGCCTCCCTGCGCGCCTGCGGCGTCACCTGGGGCTTCCGGAGCCGGGAGTCGCTGGTGGAGGCCGGGGCGGACTTCCTGGCGGACACGGCGGCGGAGCTGGGTGACATCATCCGCCGGGCCTGACCTCTTGACGGGCGGACACAGCGGGAGTAAGATAGAGACAGCGGGGCCGCCGGAGGGCGGCCCTTCCCGGGGCATGGGAGTTAGAAAAAGCTAACTTCTTCGCCATGGTTCGGTGCTTCCCGGCGCCCCGGCGGGAGGGAAGATTTGGTTTTGCGGCCGCTTTGCCGCCGCAAAAATACCCTGAGCCGGGCGAAGCGCGGCATCGCGCCGACCAAAGCGGCCCCATGCCGCCGCGATCGGCGCGGGCGACCAAGCGCGAAACAAGTTTCACACTTGACCAAACTACCCAATATTGGAAAGGAGACGATCCCATGAATCAGGTGACACTGCATGTGGAGGGCATGGCCTGCTCCATGTGCGAGGCCCACGTCAACGAGGCGGTGCGCAAGGCCGTGCCGGGGGCCCGGAATGTCAAGTCCTCCCACAAAAAGGGCGTGACGGAGTTCGTAACGGAGACGGAGGTGGACGAGGCCGCCCTGCGCCGGGCCATCGGCGAGACGGGGTACACGGTGCAGAGCGTCCAAACGGCGCCCTACCGGAAGCGGGGCCTCTTCGGCCTTTGAAAAAAAGCGCCGGGGCGGCGCTGCGCTCCCGACGCACAGGGAACAGAGCGGGCGGCATGTCCCCTGGAGGACACGCCGCCCCTTTGCCCGGACGAAAAAAGCCCCCGCCGCATATTGCGGCGGGGGCTGTCGATTTTCGATTCAGTGCCGGGGATCACAGAAATTTCCGCATCCCGTCGGTGGCAACGGACTCGTCTGCGCTGATGGTCACGGTGAACTTGATGCTGTTGCGCTCGCCGAAGTAGTCCAGCCAGTTGAGGAAGTCCTCCGTGTCCTGGTCCACCTCCCGGCCCATCATCTTGACCAGATGGTCGATGAACACGTGGGAGATGTCGTAATTGCCGGCGTACAGACCGCTGATGAAGCCGCGGAACAGGTCGTAGTTCGTCAGCTTGTACTCCTTGGCGTCGATGAGACGAATGTGATAGTGAATATCGTACATCATGTCACGGCTGGGTTCGATGCATACCACGTTGCCGGGCTCGTCCTTTGCCGCGTTGTTGATCATTTCAATGAGCTGCTTGGTCTTGCCGGAGCCTTTTCCGCCCATAATCAGTCTGACCATAGTAAATCACTCCTATCCGATAGTATCACCTGGCGGTGTTCTTCCTGGTACCTTGAGGATACCATACCTGACTGGAAAAAACAATCCAAAAAAGCAAATTCCTGAGAATTTCTCCGCCGGGGCCGTTCCGGTGAAGGAGCGGTCCCGGCGGGAGGCGGTTCAGGCGCGGAGCCTGGCCTCCAGGTCCGCCCGGCGGTCCTCATAGCCGGGCTTGCCCAGGAGGGCGAACATATTTTTCTTGTAGGCCTCCACCCCCGGCTGGTCGAAGGGGTTCACGTCCAGCAGATACCCGGAGAGGCCGCAGGCGTACTCGAAGAAGTAGATGAGCTCGCCCAGGGCCTCCGGCGTCTTGCCGCCCGCCTCCACGATCAGGTTGGGCACGCCCCCCTCGGTGTGGGCCAGGAGGGTGCCCTCCATGGCCCGGTCCCGGATGAAGTCCATGGACGTACCCGCCAGGAAGTTGAGCCCGTCGCCATCGGTCTCGTCCCGGGGGACGCGAAGCTCCGCGTGGGAGGGACCCAGGCGCACCACCGTCTCCAGCATGAGGCGTTTGCCCTGCTGGATATACTGGCCCATGGAGTGGAGGTCCGCGGTAAAGTCCACGCTTGCGGGGAAGAGACCCCGGCCCTCCTTGCCCTCGCTCTCGCCGTAGAGCTGCTTCCACCACTCCGCCATGAAGCGGAAGGCCGGGTCGTAGCAGGAGAGCAGCTCCACCTCCTTGCCGGCGGTGTACAGGGCGTACCGGGCAGCGGCGTAGCGCCAGGCGGGGCAGTCCGCGCCCCCCTGGGCGCAGCGGTCCATCATGGCGGCGGCGCCGGCCATCAGGGCGCGGATGTCCACCCCTGCCGCGGCGATGGGCAGAAGGCCCACGGCAGTAAGGACGCTGTACCGTCCGCCCACGTCGTCCGGCACCACGAAGGTCTCCCACCCCTCGGCGTCTGCCAGGGACTTGAGGGCGCCCCGGGCACGGTCTGTGGTGGCGTAGATGCGGCCCCGGGCCCCCTCCCGGCCATACTTCTTCTCCAGAGCGGCGCGGAAGAACCGGAAGGCCACCGCCGGCTCCGTGGTGGTGCCGGACTTGGAGATGACGTTCACGGAGAAGTCCACGTCCGCCACCAGCTCCAAAACCTCCTCCAGCGCGTCGGCGGAGAGGCCGTTTCCGATGAAATAGACGTTGGGACCGTCCTTTTTTTTCAGGTTGTAGTTGGGGGAGCACAGGCACTCGATCACGCCCCGGGCCCCCAGATAGGACCCGCCGATGCCGATGACCACCAGGGCCTGGGAATCGCGGCGGATCTTGTCCGCCGCCGCCAGGATGCGGTCGAACTCCGCACGGTCATAGTCCCGGGGCAGGTGGACCCAGCCGGTAAAGTCGCTGCCGGCGCCGGTGGCCGTTTGCAGCTTTTGCTGGGCGTCGGCCAGACGGGGGGCCAGAGCCTCCTCATAGTCCGCCGGGAGAAACGCTTGCATCTGAAAGAGCTTTACATCCAACATAATAGGATCGTCCTTTCCTTTGTGCGCTTGTGTGGTTCACGGTCTCAGGGGCTGCGGGGGGATCTATTTATCATTTTAACACAGTTTGCCGGGAGATACAACGCTCTGTGCGCACAAAAAGTTTTCCCCGGCGGACATGCCCGCCGCCTGCCCCCCTCACGCGGCTAAAAACGCCACGCGCAGCAAGCGGCGGAGCATCTCCCCGT
>JAFUGI010000109.1 GCA_017469475.1 Oscillibacter sp.
CGGCGGCGCAGCAGGGGCGGCCGCCTCCGGCGCGTGGCAGGCCATGCGCTGGGGAGTCGCCCGGGGCGTCTTTTCCAACGAGGCGGGCCTGGGCTCCGCCGGCATTGCCGCCGCCGGCGCCGGAGGGGACCCGGTCCGCCAGGGCTGCATCGGCATGACCGGCGTGTTTTTCGACACCTGCGTGGTCTGTACGGTGACGGGCCTTGCCATCTGCTGCTCCGATGCGCTGGGCGCAGTGGACGATGCCGGATGCCCGGTCAGCGGCGCGGCGCTGACGCTGCTGGCCTTTGAGAGCGTGTGGGGCTCCTGGGGCGGGCGCCTTCTGCGTCTTGCCGCCGTGCTCTTCGCCGCCTCCAGCGTCCTGGGCTGGGCCTATCAGGGGGAGGCCGCCCTCGTCTATCTCACCGGCGGTCGGGGCCTGGGGGCCTATCGGGCGGTCTTCTCCCTGCTGACGCTCTTGGGCGCCGTGGTGCCGCTGGAGGCAGTCTTCTCCCTGACGGACATCTGCTGCGCCCTGATGGCCATGCCCAACCTTTTGTGCCTGCTGCTCCTCTCCGGCGAGGTCGCCCGGGACGCCCGCCGGTCCACCGCTCAGGGAAGGTCGATATAGGCCGCCGCGGCGTAGCCCACCAGATTCTGGTAATGCACCACGTACCATCCCTGCCACTCGCCGTAAACGGTGACGGCGGCGCCGTTGGGGAGGTTTGCGATGACGGTCCCGTTGGGGGACGGGTAGCTGCGCAGGTTCAGCGTGCCGTTGCGCACGTTTACCGTGCCGGTGACCGGGTCGATGGGGTAGATGAAGGGCAGGCCGAAGTATCGGGTCAGAGCCCGGGCCAGGGCCTGGGCGATGATGCCCCGATTGTCCTCCAGCCAGGTGGCGTCGGCGTAGTTGTCGTGGTAGCCGATCTCCACCAGCACCGCCGGGGCCCGGGGCTGGCGCACCTCCCCCAGGGCGGTGGTGGGCCGGGTGGAAACCAGGTCCGGCAGGGGGTAGACGGTGCGCAGCTCCTCGGCGATGAGCTCCGCCGCCCGCTGACCCTGGACGCTGCCGGGGTAGTAAAAGGCGATGATGCCCCGTTCCTCGCCGTAGTGCCCCTCCGGGGCGGCGTTGGAGTGCAGGGCGAGGTAGAGGTCGTAGCTTCCGGCGTTGCCCAGGCGGATGGCGTCGGCGGCCGTGCCGTCCGGGTCGTTTCGCCGGTAGCGGATGCCGTTGGAGTTGAGATACGGCACCAGGGCGTCCGCCAGCAGGTTCATGTTGTACTCCTCGGACCCGCTGCCGGTGACGTACATGTTCCAGTCCTGCGTGGACGGGCTGAGAAAAAGCGTGGGCATGGTGTTCCCCTCCTTTTTCCCATGCTATGGCATTTTGGAAAAAAGTGTGATAAACTGGGAGCCGGGGCGGCGAAGCTGCCGCCTCTCATCTTCAACAAACAGGAGGAAGCGCCATGAAAGCAGAACGGGGCCTTCCCATTTTCACCATCACGCCCAAGGGGGAGGCCGCCCTGCTCCAGGGCCACCCCTGGGTCTACGAGGGGGAGATCCTCTCCGCCCAGCCGGAGGAGGCGGCTCTGGAAAACGGCTGCCTTGCGGACGTGGTGAGCCGCAAGGGAAAGTATCTGGGCACGGCCCTCTACTCCCGCTGCTCCAGGATCCGCCTGCGGCTCATATCCCGCAACGCCAACGACCGCTTTGACGCGGCCTTTTGGGAGCGGAAGCTCCGCTGGGCCTGGGAGTACCGCAAGAGCGTTCTTGCGCCGGAGGACCTGGACTGCTGCCGCGTCATCTTCGGAGAGGCGGACGCCTTTCCCGGCCTGACGGTGGACAAGTTCCACGACCTTTTGAGCGTGCAGGTGCTCTCTGTGGGCATGGAGCGTCTACAGGAGCTGCTGCTCCCCGCCCTGGTCCGCCTGCTCCGCCAGGATGGGCAGAGCATCCGGGGCGTCTTTTTGCGAAACGACGCGGCCCTGCGGGAAAAGGAGGGCCTGCCCCAGGGGAAGGGCTGGTTCCCCCTGCCGGGGGAGGCAATGCCGGATTCACCGGTGACGGAGATCACGGAAAACGGCATCCGCTACCTGGTGGACGTGGAGAACGGCCAGAAAACCGGCTTCTTCCTGGACCAGAAGTACAACCGCCGGAGGGTGGCTGAGCTCGCCCACGGCCGGACGGTGCTGGACTGCTTTACCCACACCGGCTCCTTCGCCCTCAATGCCGCCAGGGGCGGCGCCAGGCACGTCACCGCCGTAGACGTCTCCCAGGCGGCGGTGGAGATGGCCCGGGCCAACGCGGCGCGAAACGGCCTTTCGGACACGGTGGAGTGCGTGTGCGAGAACGTGTTCGACCTGCTGCCCCGACTGGAGCGGGAAGGCTCGCCCTACGACTTCATCATCCTGGACCCGCCGGCCTTCACCAAGTCCCGCAAGACCACGGAGAGCGCCATGACCGGCTACAAGGAGATCAACTACCGGGCCATGCGCCTGCTGCCCCGGGGCGGGTATCTTGCCACCTGCTCCTGCTCCCACTTTGCCCAGGAGAGCCGCTTTGCCGCCATGCTCGCCTCCGCCGCCCGGGACGCCGGGGTGCAGCTGCGGCAGATCGAGATGCGCCAGCAGTGCTGCGACCACCCGATCCTGTGGGGCGTGGAGGAAACCAACTACCTGAAATTCTACCTCTTCCAGGTGGTGTGACGCCCCGCGGCTCCGGCTGTCTGCGGACGGAGGGTCGCAACTCCAGCTATCTGCAAGTGGCAGGTCCCCGCCGGGGCCGCAGCCCTGCCCGATCACGGGCGTCAGCTCCCGCCCCGTCCCAGCGCGCCACTCCCCCCCTCGGGGGTGCCGAAAGCACGCATAAAAAGAGGCCGCCTCGGAGACACTCTCCGAAGCGGCTCTTCTTTTTGATGCGGCTGTCCCCGGTCCCGCCCTCGTCTGCGGTCAATGCGTGGGAGTACGGTGTGCGCCATGGCGATGCGCGTGTGCGCGGTCTGGGCAGAACGATACCGCGGGGAGTTGAACCCCGCCCCCGCCCTTAGGGGCGCCATACAGGTGTGGACTCATTCTCAGCCACGGAGATCACATTCGCCCCGCAGACTACTCAACATGCCGCCTTACTGAAGCTCCGTGCTCCAGTTCAGCTCCTGGATGTGATTGTCCGTCTGGCGCAGGCGCTTGGCAAGGCCGTCCGCCTTCTTTTGCAGGGCGCGCACATCCACGGCGCTGAGGATCTTGATCTCCGAGCGGGTGGCCCGCCGGGCCGTCTGGCTGGCGGTGGAGAGCACATTGCGGTACACCTGGATCTGGGTGTGCAGGGCGTCCCGCTCCGCGATCATCGCCGTGATGGTGCGCCCGTCCCGGGCGGCGGCGCAGTTGGTGCGGTTGATGCGCTCCATCAGCTCCCGCAGGCGGTCCACCGCCTCATCCAGCTCCGCCAGCAGCTCCGCCGGGTCCTCCGCCGTGGTCTCCCCCTCCTGCACGAGGACGTTGTTTTCCAGCCGGTCCTCCAGCTGCTGGATCTTCCGGTTCAGGTCCGCCCGCTCCTGCAGGGCCTCCGCAAGCTTCATGTTTGTCTCCTCCTGTCATTGCTTTGGGGACATTGTAGCACACGGCGCACACAAAGTCCACCGTCCCCCGGCAAAGGGCGTCCCAATCCAGCAAAAGTGCCAAAGCCAGGCGAGAAATGTGGGGCAGAATTTCTAAAAAACGTGCTTGACAGCCTTCAATTCCCTGTGGTAAGATGTCCGCAGTAAATACAATGAAGGGAACAAGTAGCGCAGCGCTTCCGCCGCATGCAGAGAGGTGTCGGCCGGTGAAAGACACCATGCGGTCCGCAGCGTGAAATCATCCCGGAGTAGCCTGCTGAAAGATCTCCGTTAGGCAGTGCCGGCCGCACCCGTTACCGTGCGAGGGCTTGTTGGAGCCCGCTGAGATGGCGCCTGTTATTCAGACGCTAACAAGAGTGGTACCGCGAAGGCTGCGCCTTTGCCTCTTGAATGGGAGGCAGAGGTGTTTTTATTTTCCTCACTCCGGCGGAGCAAAGCGGCCGTTTTCCCAGGCGAATACCCCCGGCATGGTATGCCATTCCGAAAAGACAGCAGACATCACAACAGACATCACATGAAAAAGGAGAACAACATCATGGCCATCAAGAAGTACTACGATTCTGACTGCAACCTCGGCGTCCTGGACGGCAAGACCGTGGCCGTCATCGGCTTCGGCTCCCAGGGCCACGCCCACTCCGAAAACCTGGCGGAAAGCGGCGTCAATGTGGTGGTGGGCCTGCGTGAGGGCTCCGGCCACTGGGACAAGGCCGCTGCCTTCGCCGCTGAGCACGACAACTTCAAGGTCCTCAGCGTGGAGGAGGCCGCCAAGGCCGGCGACATCATCATGATCCTGGCGCCGGACGAGCTCCAGGGCGAGATCTATGAAAAGAGCATCGCCCCCTACCTGTCTGAGGGCAAGACCCTGGCCTTTGCCCACGGCTTCAACATACACTTCAAGGTCATCCAGCCCCCCGCCAATGTGGACGTCATCATGATCGCCCCCAAGGGTCCCGGCCACACTGTGCGCAGCCAGTACGTGGCGGGCATGGGCGTGCCCAGCCTGATCTGCGTGGAGCAGGACTATACCGGCAAGGCCAAGGAGACCGCCCTGGCTTATGCCTCTGCCATCGGCGCCGGCCGGGCCGGCATCCTGGAGACCACCTTCAAGGAGGAGACCGAGACCGACCTCTTCGGCGAGCAGACGGTGCTGTGCGGCGGCGTGTGCGAGCTGATCGTGGCGGGCTTCGACACCCTGGTGGAGGCCGGCTACGCTCCGGAGATGGCTTACTTTGAGACCTGCCACGAGATGAAGCTCATCATCGACCTCATCAACCAGGGCGGACTCGCCAAGATGCGCTACTCCATCTCCAACACCGCCGAGTACGGCGATTACCGCACCGGCAAGCGCCTCATCACCCAGGAGACCCGCCAGGAGATGAAGCGCATCCTCAGCGAGATCCAGGACGGCACCTTCGCCTCCGAGTTCCTCACCGAGATGAGCCCCAACGGCGGCCGCCGCACCCACTTCCTGGCCCAGCGCCGCATGGCTGCCGACCATCTCATCGAGAAGGTGGGCAAGGAGCTGCGGTCCATGATGTCCTGGCTGAAAAAATAATCTGCCCAGCAAACCGACCGGCTCCGGCGGCCTCCAGCCGCCGGAGCCCCTTTCGAATCGTGAGGAGGAAAAGCACCATGCGCAGCGATAACGTGACCAAGGGTGCCGAGCGCGCCCCCAACCGCAGCCTGTTCTACGCCCTGGGCTACACCCAGGAGGACCTGGAAAAGCCCCTGATCGCCGTGGTCAGTGCCCACAGCGAGATCGTGCCCGGCCATTTCAACCTGGATAAGCTGGCCGAGGCCGTGAAGGCCGGCGTGGAAGCCGCCGGCGGCACCCCCGTGCTGGTGCCCGCCATCGGCGTGTGCGACGGCATCGCCATGGGCCACATCGGCATGAAGTACTCCCTGGCCAGCCGGGAGCTGATCTGCGACAGCGTGGAGACCATGTTCATGGCCCACCAGTTCGACGGGTGCGTGCTCATCCCCAACTGCGACAAGATCGTGCCCGGCATGGTCATGGCCGCCGTGCGGATGGACGTACCCGCCGTGGTGTGCAGCGGCGGGCCCATGCTGGCCGGCGCTTACGACGGCCAGGAGGTGAGCCTTTCCAAGATGTTCGAGGCCGTGGGCGCCTATAAGGCCGGCCTCATCGACGACGAAAAGCTGGAGGAGTGCACCCAGAACTGCTGCCCGGGCTGCGGCAGCTGCTCCGGCATGTACACCGCTAACTCCATGAACTGCCTGTGCGAGGCCATCGGCATCGGCCTTCCCGGCAACGGCACCATCCCGGCGGTGTACAGCAAGCGCCTCCAGCTGGGCCGCAAGGCCGGCGCCGCCATCATGGACCTGGTGCGCAAAAACATCACCGCCCGCCAGATCATCAACGAACGCAGCATCCGCAACGCCCTCACCTGCGACATGGCCCTGGGCTGCTCCACCAACACGGTGCTGCACCTGCTGGCCATCGCCCACGAGGCCGGCGTGCCGGTGGATCTGAAGCTCTTCAACGAGATCTCCGCCGCCACCCCCAACCTCTGCCATCTGGCCCCTGCCGGCCCCACCCACATGCCGGACTTGTACGCCGCCGGCGGCATCCCCGCCGTGCAGGCGGAGCTTGCCAAGCGGGGCCTTCTGGACCTGGACTGCCTGACCGTGACCGGCAAGACCGTGGGCGAGAACATCCGGGGTGCGAAGAACCTGGGCCACAGCGCCATCCGCCCCATCGAGGACCCCTACAGCCCCACCGGCGGGCTCCAGATCCTCTGGGGCAACCTGGCCCCTCACGGGTGCGTGGTCAAGCGCAGCGCCGTGGCCCCGGAGATGCAGACCCACACCGGCCCCGCCCGGGTGTTTGACAGCGAGGAGGACGCCATCGCCGCCATCTACGCCGGGAAGATCGTCCCCGGCGACGTGGTGGTCATCCGCTACGAAGGGCCCAGAGGCGGCCCCGGCATGCGGGAGATGCTCAACCCCACCTCCGCCCTTGCGGGCATGGGACTGGACAAGACTGTGGCCCTCATCACCGACGGGCGCTTCTCCGGCGCCAGCCGGGGCGCCTCCATCGGCCACGTGAGCCCTGAGGCCGCCTCCGGCGGCACCATCGGCCTGGTGCGGGAGGGGGACGCCATCGCCATCGACATCCCCAACGCCTCTGTGGAGCTGCTGGTGTCGGAGGAGGAGCTGGCCGCCCGCCGCGCCGCCTATGTCCAGCCCGCTCCCAAGATCACCACCGGCTGGCTCAGCCGTTACGCCCGCATGGTCGCCAGCGCCGACGAAGGCGCGGTGCTCCACTGATGGGCCCGGCGGCCCACACGCGCCGTCAGCTGGAGGGGCTGGTGGTGTTCCGCGCCCTGCTGGATGACCCGGTGGTGGCGGCCCTGGGGCGGATGCTCGCCGTCTGCGCCGCCGGCGGCGAGCTGGCGGGGCCCTGCGCGGAGTTTGAGTCCGCCCTCTTCCAGCACACGGACAACTGGAGCCAATACCTTTGCGGCGTGGTGATGGAGAGCGAGAACATCTGCATCCGAAGCTGCGCCAGGGGACCGCTGAGCCCGGTGCTCCAATCCTCTTTGGACCGGGAGCTGCGGTTTCTGGACGGCCTTGCCCGCCTGCGCCTTTCCGACCTTCCCGGCGCGCCGGACTTTCTCACCGGCTGGGTGACGGAGGACGTGGACCTTCCCGCCCGCTACCGCCGCCGGATGGAGGAGGTCACCATCTGGGGATATGGCCTCTTTGCCCACTACCACGTGTTCACCGTGGAGGACGGGCGTCTGGTGCCGGTGAAGCACCCGGACCCCCAGACCCTGGACCAGCTTCCCGGGTACGAGCGGGAGCGGGAGAAGATCGTGGCCAACACCGTGGCTTTGCTGGAGGGGCGGCCCGCCAACAACGTCCTTTTGTACGGCGACGCGGGCACCGGCAAGTCCAGCGCCGTGAAGGCCATCGCCAACGCCTACGCGGACCGTGGGCTGCGGCTGGTGGAGGTCAAGAAGAACCAGCTCTACCAGATCCCGGACCTAATGGACGCCCTGGCGGAAAACCCGTTGAAGTTCATCCTCTTCATCGACGATCTGAGCTTCACCGCCAACGACGACAACTTCGCCGCCCTGAAGGCCATTTTGGAGGGCAGCGTCGGCGGCCGGGCGGCCAACATCGCCGTGTACGCCACCTCCAACCGCCGCCACCTCATCAAGGAGACCCTGTCGGACCGGGAGGGGGACGACATCCACGCCGCCGACACCCGGCAGGAGCTGATGAGCCTGTCCGCCCGGTTCGGCCTGACCGTCACCTTCGCAAGCCCGGACCGGGACCGGTATCTCCACATCGTCTCGGAGCTTGCCCGGCAGTACGGCGTGGAGATGGGCGAAACGGAGCTGGCCGTGCGCAGCGAGGCCTTTGCCATCCGTGCCGGCGGCCGCAGCGCCCGGGTCGCCAAGCAGTTCATCGAGCTGTGCAAGGCCGGCGTCCACTGAGGACCCGGCAGATCAGGGAGGGAATGACCATGGCTTCCACTTATCTTGCTCTTGCGGCCTACGCCGCCGCCACCACCTTTTCCCCGGGGCCCAACAACATCCTGATGCTCTCCAGCACCAGCGCCTTCGGCTTCCGGCGGTGCGTGCCTCTGCTTTTGGGGGTATGGACGGGGCTCATCACGGTGATGCTGATCTGCGGCTTTGCCTGCGGCCTTCTGGGCACGGTGGTGCCCCAGCTGGTGCCGGTGGCCAAATACATCGGCGCGGCCTACGTGCTGTACCTCGCCTACAAGACCCTGCGGCGGAAGACCGGCAGCGCCGAGGGCGGGACGGACCGGCCCCTCACCTACGTCAACGGCTTTTTGCTCCAGTTCCTCAATGTGAAGATCCTCATGCTGGGCATCGCCGCCTACTCCGGCTATATCCTGCCCCATGGGTTTCACCCCGCCTCCTCCGTGTGCTTTGCCTGCATCATGGCGGCCTGCGCCGCCACGGGGAACCTGATCTGGTCCACCGTGGGCACCGTGCTCTTCCCGCTCTACAAAAAGTACGACCGGGCCATCAACGTGGTGATGGCGCTGCTGCTCCTGTGGTGCGCCTGGCGCATCCTCCGCACATAAGACACATCAGAAAGAACCTCCGGCGGTATCCGCCGGAGGTCTTCTTTTTTCGCTTTTCCTATGCGTTTCGCCGGGGGCGGCGCTCCGCCCTTCGCAAAATGGCCCGCATGGCAAGGCCCCCCGCCAGCACCGCCGCCACGTCCCAGGGGTCCGACACGGAGGAGGGCAGGTACATGGGCGTCACCACCTCCCAGAAAAGGCCGCAGAGCAGCAGGAAGAGGCTCGTGGGCCAAAGTCCCTCCCAGGGGCGGCGGCCTGTCAGGGCCAGGAGGGCGTTCAAAACGCACAGCATCAGCGCCCCCGCCAGCACGTCGGCGGCATAGGAGGCAAGGAGGGTATGGAGGACGCCGCCGGTGCGGGGCAGCAGCACCAGCCGATTCAGCCAGTACAGCGCGGCGATCACCGCCATAGGGAGGAGGTACCACCCCGGGCTCGGCCGTCCCCGCGGCGCCGAGGGGACACGTTTCCGCCCGGCGGCCGCAGCACCGCCCGTGCCGCGCCGGGGCGCAGATGTCCGCCCTGCCATATCAGAAGAAGGAGAGGATCACCAGCGCCGCGATGACCCCAAGAATCACCGCTACCACTGTGCCGCCGAAGCCGAGACCCTGG
The DNA here is from genome assembly GCA_017469475.1 of Oscillibacter sp. Classification (GTDB taxonomy): domain Bacteria; phylum Bacillota; class Clostridia; order Oscillospirales; family Oscillospiraceae; genus Oscillibacter. The sequence continues at coordinate 9,291 of JAFUGI010000109.1, forward strand.
TCACCCGGAGGCATCGGTGCCTCCAAGGCCGGCTGTTCCTGCACCAAGTCCTCCTCTGGTCCGCCTGCATCATACACGATCTTGGGATAGAAGAGAAACTCCTTGCGCAGACGGGATGATAGATACTGCGCCGCGCTGTCGTCCAGATCCCGACGCAGGACAACCGTATTTTGATAGTAGGCATCCATCTTTCCCACGCAGAGCTGGGCCTCGTCCTCCGAAAGGCCCACGTACTGCTCCAGCGCGGCGGTGCGCTCCTGTACCTTGCCCGGAGTTCCATAGGCCGCCACCGCGTAGCGGGGACCGCCCTGGACCGGGACGGAGGGCAGCGTATAGCCGCAGCTGAGGCACACGCTGCCCGCCACCTGCCGGCCGCAGCAGGGGCAGGTCCGGGGCGAGGCGACGCTCACTGTCCCCTCCCCGTTTTCCTCGGAGCCCGCTTCTCTTCCCAACAGCAGATAGTCCGCTGAGACGCCCAGCGCCTCACACAGGCGGGCCATGGTGGCAAGGTCCGGCGTGGCCGCGCCGGATTCCCACTTGCTCACCGCCTGGCGGCTGACGCCCACGACCTCCCCCAGCTGCTCCTGGGTGAGGCCGGCGGCCTTGCGCACCCGGATGATCCGCTCGTTCAATTCCATAGGTCACCTCTTCCCGCCGCCGGGAATCCCAAGCGGCTCGTTCTGGGCATATGATACCCAACGCCGCCCCCCTTGACAAGCGACAGCGGCTGGAATTTTGTCAACCGGCGGTTGCCCCGGCCCCTTTTCCGCCCTTCCGGCAGGGAAAAGGCGCCCCCCTGAGTGGGGCGCCCGCTGCCTTTCAGGCAAGGCCCGCCTCCGCCAGATAGGCGGCCACGGCGTTGGCCGAGGAGGCGGCGTCCCGTCCCCGGACCGCCAGGCCCCGCTCCACCCGGGCGCCGGGACAGGCGGCGGCAATGGCGTCCGCCGTGGCACCCAGGCCGCTTCCCTCATGGGTGCAGATGGGCAGGATGGTCTTGCCGGAGAAGTCATAGCTCTCCAGGAAGGTGCACACCGCCATGGGAAGGCCGCCCCACCAGTTGGGGTACACCAGCACCACCGTCTCGTACTGTCCCATGTCGGAAACAGATGTGGAGAGGGCGGGCCGGGAGCCGGTTCTCTGCTCCTCCAGCGCCTGGTCGGTGGTATCCCGATAGGCGGCAGGGTAAGCCGCCGCCGTGCGGATGGCGAAGAGGTCGCCGCCGCAGGCGCTCTGGGCCGCCTGGGCCAGGAGATAGGCGTTTCCAGTGGTCGTGCCGCCGTTGATGCTGGCGGAAGTCACCGCGTCCACCTCCGGGTCAAAGTCGATGTTCTCCGCCCGGGAGAAGTAGGCAACGAGCACGGCGCTGCCCGCCTCCTCCGGGGATGGCTCCGGGGATACCTCCGGCTCGGCGGGAGACGGCGTCTCCCCTCCGGCAGAGGGCGCTTCGGTGGTCTGCACGGGTACGGAGGCCGGAACGGGGTCCGCCGTGGGGGCAGGGGCTTCCTCTGAGGTCTCCGCCGGCGCCGCGTCTCCTTTGCCGAAGGGGTTCTCCGCGGGGTCGGACGATGGGGCAGCCGCCGCCGGGGCGGTCTGCCGGGTCTCGGCGCCCTGGGCCGGCTCCGTCTGAGCCGATGTGCCGCCGCAGGCGGCCAGGGCCCCCACCAGGACCAGCGTCAAAAAAAGTGCGCAGCAGCGTTTCATATGAGCCTCCTTCGCGTCTTCCGCGCCTAAGGCGCGGCGGTGATCCTCCCTCCGGGTGAGCCGTTTTCTGTTGAACACATTCTACCACAAAACGGCCCCAGATACAATGCCGCAATGGCGGCCGCGCTCTTCTTGGAGCGCAAGGAGGCCCGGGCCAGCGCTTTTCCGCATTTCAGTACAAATTGGGCTGGCGCAATGGCCCGGAGCGTAGTATAATGCTGACAGCGGCCCTGCGGGGCCGCCGGGACATTTGAAAAAAGAGAGCGTGATCGTATGGAGCAAAAACGCAGGTGGGGCGACCGGAAGGACGGCCGGCTGCTGCGGGAACTGGACGCCATGCACTTCATCATGGGCGTCATCTATCCCAACCGGGCCGACAACGAGGCCTACATCTCCGAGCGCATCGACCTGACGCACATCAAGGAATACCTGGCGGAGAAAAACGGAGCGGAGGTGGATTTCAAATACACCTTCTTCCACCTGATCCTCACGGCGCTGGTGAAGACCGTGACGCTGCGGCCCAAGCTCAGCCGCTTCATCGTCAACGGCAACTACTACGAGCGAAACGAGGTCACCGCCGCCTTCGTCATCAAAAAGGAGTTCACGGACAAAAGCGAGGAGCGGATGGCCTTTCTCCACGCCAGGCCGGAGGACACGGTGGACACCATCCATGACTATATCCGCGACCAGGTGCGCAGCACCCGCTCCGGAAAGGACAGCTCCACCGACCAGAGCATGGACCTGTTCAACCGGATGCCCCGGTGGCTGGGCAAGCTCCTGGTGCGTTTTGTCATGTTCCTGGACAAGCACGGCTGGGTGCCGAACGCCTTCATCAAGGACGACCCCAACTACAGCTCCGTCTTTATCTCTAACCTGGGCTCCATCCGCCTCAAGTGCGGCTACCACCATCTCTCCAACTGGGGCACCGCCTCCATCTTCTGCATCATCGGCGAGAAGAAGTGGACCCCCATCTACAATGAGCAGGGCTTCGTGGGCATGGCGGAGACGCTGGACCTTGGGCTGACCGTGGACGAGCGCATCGCCGACGGCTATTACTACGCCAAGAGCATCCGCCTTTTGAAATACCTGCTGGAGCATCCGGCTCTGCTGGAAAAACCCCTGTCGGAGGAAGTGGACTATGAGTGAGATCGCCGTAAAGGCCCCCTGGAAGGACCATCTGGGCGACGTGCCCATGCACCTGAACTATTTCGAGGGCTCCATGTTCGAGGCGGTGGCCAACATCGCCCTGCAATACCCGGACAATGTGGCCTTCGACTTCATGGGCCGGCCCACCACCTATCGCCGCCTGGTGGCGGAGGTGGAAAAATGTGCCAAGGCCCTCAAGACCATCGGCGTGCGGGAGGGGGACGCGGTGACCATCGCCATGCCCAACTGCCCCCAGGCCATCTTCATGTTTTACGCCGTGAATCTGGTGGGCGGCATCGCCAACATGATCCACCCCCTGTCCGCGGAGAAGGAGATCGAGTTCTACCTCAACGAGTCCCGCAGCGTCACCGCCATCACCCTGGACCAGTTTTACCACAAGTTTGAGCGCATCCGGGAGAACACCGGCGTTGTGAACATCATCATCGCCAGCGTCAAGGACGAGCTCTCCCGCCCGGTGCGGGCGGGCTATATGCTGACCGAGGGGCGAAAGATCCAGAAGATCCCCTCCTCCGCCCCGGTCATCCGGTGGCAGGAGTTTCTGCGCATGAGCCGGTGCTGCTTCTACAATTATAAGGTGCGCCGCACCGGGGATGACCCGGCCGTCATCCTCTACTCCGGCGGCACCACCGGCGCCACCAAGGGCATTGTTCTGACCAACAAAAACTTCAACGCCCTGGGCGAGCAGGTGGTGGCCGCCAACCCCATGTTCCGCATCGGGGACAAGATGCTGGCCGCCATGCCCCTGTTCCACGGCTTCGGCCTGGGCGTGTGCATCCACACCATGCTCTCCCAGGGCGGACGGTGCATCCTGGTGCCCCGCTTCACCGCCAAGAGCTACGCCAAGCTCATCACCAAGTACAAGTGCAACTTCATCGCCGGCGTCCCCACGCTGTACGAGGCGCTGCTGCGCCTGCCCAGCATGGACGGGGCAGACCTGAGCTGCCTGAAGGGCGTGTTCTCCGGGGGAGACTCCCTCTCCATCGAGCTGAAGAAGAAGTTCGACCGCTTCCTCTACGACCACAAGGCCGTCATCCAGGTGCGGGAGGGGTACGGCACCACCGAAACCGTGACCGCCTGCTGCCTGACGCCGCCCCATATGTTCAAGGAGGGCAGCATCGGCCTGCCCTTCCCGGATACCTATATTAAAATCGTGAAGCCGGACACGGACGAGGAGCTGCCCTACGGCGAGGAGGGGGAGATCCTGCTGTCCGGCCCCACGGTGATGAAGGAGTACATGAACCACCCGGAGGAGACGGCCCACACCCTGCGCACCCACGCCGACGGGCTCACCTGGGTCTACACCGGGGACCTTGGCACCATGGATGAAGAGGGCTTCATCTACTTCCGGGGCCGGGCCAAGCGCATGATCATCTCCTCGGGGTACAACGTCTACCCCGGCCAGATTGAAAACATTCTGGACGCCCACGAGAAGGTGCAGATGAGCTGTGTCATCGGCGTGCCGGACCCCTACCGGATGCAGAAGGTGAAGGCCTTCGTGAAGCTGGCGCCGGACGTGCCCGCAGGCGATGAGACCCGGCGGGAGCTGCTGGACTATTGCGGCAAGTACATCGCCAAGTACGCCATGCCCTACGACATCGAATTCAAGGACGATATGCCCAAGACCCTGGTGGGCAAGGTAGCCTACCGCCAGCTGGAGGAAGAGGAGCTTGCCAAGCTGGCCGCTCAGGAGGAGGCGGAGCCCGCGCTTCCCTGAGGGCCCGCCCAGCGCAGGGCCTCCGGGTCCCCGGTGCGCAGCAGCCGCCGGGCGGAGAGCCAGGCGTCCGCCGTGAAGGCCAGAAGGCACCCATACGTGGCCGCCCAGGGAACGGACTGGGCAAGCGACTCCACCCAAGGCTGGAGCAGAACCACAGCAAGCGCCGTCAGGCCGCCCCAGGCGGCGGAAAAGGGCAGGCACACCCGGCCATGGAGATTTCCGGGCAGGGTCCCGTAGTCCCAGAAGCGGACGCCAAGCGCCCTCTCATACCACCAGTGGACGGCGTATTCCACGGCGGTGGCGGCCAGGCCCCCGCCCAGGACCAGTCCCCAGCCCCGGCCCAAATAAGGTGCGGCGGCCAGCACCGCCAGCATACCCAGCCCATACACCGGGCACAGCGGCGACACCAGAAAGCACCGCCTGGTCCGCCGGGCGGAGCGTGTCAGCGCGGCAAAGGCCCGCTCCAGAAGATAGCCCAAAAAGCTGTAGATCCAAAAAAGCCACAAAAGAGTCCCCATGCTCTCGCCTCCCGCCCTATGTTGCCCCCAGACGGGGATGGTGATTCCCCCCTGCAGGAAGGTTCGGGCGGCGGCCCTGCCGCTTATGGGACCATCGGGACAAGGAAGAACGGGAGGCGGCCCATGAAGCTCATCCTCTATTGCTGCGGCGCGGCGGAGCACCTCCGCCGTCTCCGGCCCAGCCCGGCGGAGTACGACGCGGATCTTGCCGCCCTGGCAGCGGCGCCGCTGCGGCCTCTCTCCGCCGTCCGGACAGCTACGGACCGGCCCCTCTACGTCTCCTCCGCCCCCGCCGCCGCGCAGACCGCCATGGCCCTCTTCGGCCGGGCGGACGTCACCGTGACGCCCCTTTTGGACGAGATCCCCGCCCGGTCCTTCGCAGACAGGGCGCCCCGCCTGCCCCTCTGGCTGTGGGACGGCGCGGCGCGCCTTCAGTGGTACGGGAACTCTGCCCGCCAGCCGGAGGGCCGGCGGGAGACCTGCCGCCGGGCCAGGACCCTGTGGTCCCTTTTAGAGGAGCGGAGGCAGGACTGCATCCTCATCACCCACCCCCGCTTTTTGCGGGTGCTGCTGGACCAGGCAGACCGCAGGACCTATGAGATCCGGGGCGGCCAGTGGCCCCTTGCGCCGCTGGAGAAGATCGCCGTGGTCCCGGCAGTACCCCACTGCGGAAACTGCGGCCACAACTGCCCCCTGTCCCGGCCCGGCTGCGACATCGGCCGGGAGAAGGCGCTCGCGCTGGCCGCCCGCCGCAAATAGACCATGCCCCACGGGGCACACCAGCCGCGAGGACCGCAGGCGAGCCCGGCTCTTCGCCCCGAAGGGGTTTCCAATCGTTTTTGAGGCAGCTTTGCCGTCTCAAAAACACCCTGAGCCGAGCAAAGCGAGGCCTCGCGCCGACCAAAGCGGCCCTATGCCGCTGCGATATGCGCGAGCCCTCCCTTGCGAAACGAGTTTCGCAAGGGACCATGCCCCACGGGGCACACCGAAAGGAGGCGACACCATGGCAGATACCTGGGAGACTCTGGAGCGAGAGTGCATGGCCTGCCGGGGCTGCGCCCTGGCGGAGGGACGGCACACCGTGGTCTTCGGGGACGGCGCCCGGGACGCGGAGATCCTGCTCATCGGGGAGGGCCCCGGCCAGCGGGAGGACGAGCAGGGCATCCCCTTCGTGGGGCCCGCCGGCCAGCTGCTGGACGACATGCTGGAGATCATCGGCCTGGACCGCACCAAGGTCTACATCGCCAACGTGGTCAAGTGCCGGCCGCCGGGGAACCGGGACCCGCTGAACACGGAGCAGGAGGTGTGCCTTCCCTGGCTGCGCCGCCAGACGGCGCTGCTTCGCCCCCGGGTCATCGTGTGCCTGGGCCGCATCGCCGCCAAGGCCATCATCAAGGAGGACTTTCGCATCACCGCCGAGCACGGCCAGTGGTTCGTCCGAAACGGCGTGCAGATGACCGCCCTGTACCACCCGGCGGCCCTGCTGCGGGACGACGCCAAGCGTCCGGAGACCTTTGACGACCTCAAGTCAATCCAGGCAAAGCTCCGGGAGCTGGGCCTCCCCGCCGGGCGCTGAGGGGCAGAGCCACTATCCCCCCGCGGCCACCGGAGCTGCGCAGCCCCATCGCGCTTTATTTCGTCCCATCCAAGGCCGCAGCTCTCCCGGGCTGCGGCCTTGCCGCGCCCGGCGGCGGGCATCTGTTGCCGACCGGGAGCGTCGTTGACCGGGCATCCAATTGTAAACCTATTTCAATTTTATGGTTGACAATCGCAATACGCCGGTATATCCTGTGGAGGATGCGTCCGGCCCTGCCGGACAGCCCACACAAGGAGGACGTTTCCATGCCTGCTTCTTCTGCCGCGCCGGGCCGCCTTCAGACCCGGGACCTGACCTACATCGCCCTTTTCGCCGTGGGGATGGCGGTGTGCGCCTGGATCTCCATTCCCGTGCCCAAGCCCCTGGTGCCCTTTACCCTTCAGACCTTCGCGGTGTTTCTGGCGCTGAACGTGCTGGGGGGCCGGCGGGGGCTGTACGCCGTTTTGGTGTATCTGCTGCTGGGGGCCGTGGGCGTGCCGGTGTTCGCGGGCTTTCGGGGTGGACTGGACGTGCTGCTGGGCTCCACCGGCGGCTACATCGTGGGCTTTGTGGGCTCCGCTCTGGTCTACTGGCTCCTGACCGCCCGGCTGGGGCAGAGCCTTGCCGTTCGGGCAGCGGGGTGCCTCGCGGGCCTCGCTTTGTGCTACGCCTTCGGCACCGCCTGGTTCCTGGCAGTGTACACCGCCTCCACCGGCCCCCTGGGTCTTGTCACGGCCCTGGGCTGGTGCGTCTTCCCCTTTATCCTGCCGGACCTTCTCAAGCTGGGGCTTGCCTTGGCGGTCGCCCGGCGGGTGGGAAAATTTCTGCGGTGAGATGCCCGGATTTTCTCGAAAAAGCCGTTGACTTTCGGATTTTTCCCTGATATACTTGATAAGCCGCTTTGAATGGGCATGAAGTGCGCCTCCGGCGCCGCCCCCGACAGCGAGCCCGCAATGAAGGAGTTGAAAGAGATATGAACGCAATCATCGTGACCGGCGGCAAGCAGTACAAGGTGGCCGAGGGCGACGTGGTCTACATCGAAAAGCTGGACCAGGAAGCCGGCGACACCGTGAAGTTTGACCAGGTCCTGGCCATCCTGGACGGCGACAACGCCACCTTCGGCACCCCCGTGGTGGAGGGCGCCAGCGTGGAGGCCAAGGTCGTCAAGAACGGCAAGGGCAAGAAGATCCGCATCTTCAAGTACAACCCCAAGAAGGGGTACCGCAAGCGTCAGGGCCATCGTCAGCCCTACACCAAGGTCGAGATCGGCAAGATCTCCGTGTGAGATGACCACCGTCACCTTCCGCACGGAGGGCAGCCGGATCTCCGGCTTCACCTCCCAGGGCCACAGCGAGTTTGCTGACGAGGGCGCGGACATCGTCTGCGCGGCCGTCACCAGCGCCATCCGCCTGGTGGAGACCACCGTCAACGACGTATTGGGCCTGGCCGCTTCCGTGAAGGTCCAGGAGGAGGACGCGTCCATCGCCTTTCGCCTGCCCGGGGGCCTGGGGCCCACGGCGGAGAGCGCCTGTCAGGCGCTGCTGGCGGGGCTGATGGTGTACCTCGCCCAGCTTCACGACGAGTATCCCGATAATCTCACCGTTTTGGAGGAGGCGTGATCCTCCCCCTTCCCCGCCGCCTGGGCGGCCGGGAAAGTCTATAGAAAGGATGGTCCCGATCATGCTTTATATTGGTCTTCAGTTCTTCGCCCACAAAAAGGGCGGCGGCTCCACCAAGAACGGCCGTGACTCCGAGTCCAAGCGCCTGGGTCCCAAGCGGGCGGACGGCCAGTTCGTCAAGGCCGGCAATATCCTGGTTCGTCAGCGCGGCACCCACATCCACCCCGGTGTGAACGTGGGCATCGGCAGCGACGACACCCTGTTCGCCAAGGCGGACGGCGTGCTCCGCTTCGAGCGCCTGGGCAAGGACCGTAAGCAGGCCTCTGTTTACGCCGCTGAGTGAGCACATGAAAAAAGGACCCGGACAGTGTCCGGGTCCTTTTTTGCGCCCATGGCCGCCCCTCACCGCTCCAGCAGCCGCAGCGGCGAGACCCCCAGCGCCTGGGCCAGCAGCACCAGCTCGTAATCCGTCACCACCCGGTCCCCGGTCTCCATCCGGCTGACCGCCTTTTGCCCGATGCTGTAGCCCTGCAGCTGCAATTTGGCCGCCAGCTGCTCCTGGGACAGGCCTCGCTCCATCCGAAGCGTGCGCACCTGGGGACCGGCCAGGTTGCAGCCCTCTCCATAGGGGTTCAGCTTCACCGCGTCCTCCTCCAGTCATCTTTAGAATATTTTTCTTGACAATATCATATCGGGTCTGTTAAAATTATTCTAAAGATGACTAACCTACGGAGGAAATTCACAAATGCAGACCCCATCTTCCCCTCGTTCCCGCTCTTCCCGCCGCCGCAGGCGGCGGCCGCCCCTGCGTGCGCTGCTAACGGCGGCGATCTGTGCTCTTGCGGCGCTGGTCATCCTCCGCTCCCCAGCGGTCATACCCGCCTCGGCAGGGCCCGACTCCTCCCGCCCGGCAGCATCGGGATCGTCCTCCGCCCAGGGGAGCGCCGGTCCGGCGTCCCCCTCCGGTCTGACGCCGCTGCCTGCCGCCGATGTCCATAGCGGTGCGCTGGTGCTGGTGAACGCCGACTATCCCTATGTCCCGCCCCAGTCCCAGACGCTGGTAACGGTGCTGGATGGGAAAAACGACGCTTACCTGGTCCGAGACGGCTCCGTTCTTCTGGACGAGGAGGCCTTGGACGCCCTGAACCGCTTGATGGCGGACTTCGCCGCCCAGGGCGGAGAGCGGAATGTCAACGTGGTGGCCGGTTTTCGGACGGAGGAGCTGCAGCAGCACCTCTTCGACCAGTCCGCCGCCGCCAACGGCCTGGACCACGCCCGGCGGTACGTTGCCCAGCCGGGCCACAGCGAGCACCAGACCGGCTACGCTCTGGACTTCTCCCTCTACGACGTCAGCTCCGGCGTCAGCGCCGACTTTACCGGCGCCGGCGAGCAGCAGTGGATCGCGGACCACGCCCCGGACTACGGCTTCGTCCTCCGCTATGGAGCGGACAAGGAGACCGTGACCGGCATCGCCGCCGAGTCCTGGCACTACCGCTACGTGGGCGTGCCCCACGCCCACATCATGACGGACCGGGGGCTGTGCCTGGAGGAGTACTGGGACCTCCTGCGTGCCCACCCTTACGACGGCGAGCACCTGCGAACGGCCGTCGGCGGCACGACGTATGAGATCTGGTACTGCCCGGCGGCGGCGCTGTACGTGCCGGAGACGGGGGACTATGCCCTCTCCGGCGACAACGTGGGCGGCTTTGCCGTCACCGTCCCCGCTCCATAGAGCCCGGCGCGCCGGTGTGATCGTCCGCCATTTTTTCCCGTAGGCGCCCCTCCCGCGCCGCGCACCGTCTCCTTCCCCCTGCGCTTTGGTCCGGTCTCCGGCGGGACAGCGCGGCTTTTGCTTGACGTTCCGGCGGAACTTCGCTACAATGTGCGGTAAAGCCGGAACGGGGCACGCCCGTTCAGAACGGAGACAAGGACTATGGCAGCATTTATCGACAAGGCCCGCATCACGGTGAAGGCCGGCAACGGCGGAAACGGTGTGGTGGCC
>JAFUGI010000110.1 GCA_017469475.1 Oscillibacter sp.
CCATTGCCCGGGTGCTGGCCGCAAAGCCCAAGATCCTCCTCTGCGATGAGGCCACCTCCGCCCTGGACCCCCAGACCACCCAGACCATTCTGGACCTGCTGCGAAGCATCAACCGGGAGTACGGCATCACCATGGTGGTCATCACCCACGAGATGCGGGTCATCGAGCAAATCTGCTCCCGGGTGGCCGTGCTGGACCACGGGGAGGTAGCGGAGCTGGGGGAGGTAGCCGAGGTCTTTGCCCACCCCAAAACCAGGGCCGCCCGACGGCTGCTGCTGACGCGGCAGCGCCAGGCCCTGCTGGACGAACTGGACGAGGAGGTGCACGACGATGGAATTTAACGCCGCCATGGCGCAGCTTTTGCTGGAGGGCACCCGGGATACCCTTCTCATGGTCTTCTCCTCCACCCTCATGGGCTACGTCATCGGCCTCCCCCTGGGCGTGCTGCTGACGGTCAGCGACAGCGGCGGCATCGCCCCCCGGCCCGTTCTTTACAAGGTGCTGGACCTGCTGGTGAACGTCCTTCGCAGTATCCCCTTCATCATCCTGCTCATTCTGCTCATCCCCCTGACCCGGCTGCTGGTGGGCAAGAGCTACGGCACCATCGGCACCATCCCGCCTCTGACCTTCGCCGCCGCGCCCTTCATCGCCCGGCTGGTGGAAAGCTCCCTCAAGGAGGTGGACCACGGCGTCATCGAGGCCGCCCAGAGCATGGGTGCCTCCAAATGGCATATCATCTCCAAGGTCCTCCTGGGCGAAGCCCGCACCTCCCTGCTGGTGGGGGTCACCATTTCCCTGGGCACCATCCTGGGCTACTCGGCCATGGCCGGCGTGGTGGGCGGCGGCGGATTGGGCGACATCGCCATCCGCTACGGGTATTACCGCTGGGAGACCGGCACCATGCTCATCACCGTGGCCATTCTGGTGGTCTTGATGCAGCTCCTGCAGGGCATCGGCACCCTCCTCTCCAAAAAAACCGACCGGCGGCGCGCATAGCCGCCGCCCATAGACAAGCAGCGCCCCGGAAGCGAATCGCTTCCGGGGCGCTGCTGATTTTTCTGTCACGCCCTCAGGCGTCTTCGCCGCCGCTTCGGCCTTGTCCCTCGGTCCCCCGGATGAAGCCGTCCATCAGCTGGGTCAGGTGGTTTTCCAGGGTGGAGGTGGCGTCCTCCACATCCCGCCGGCAGATGGCCTGGAAGATCCGCTGGTGCCCGCTTTGCAGCTGCTTCAAGCTCACCGCGTCCGTCAGGGCGGAGAACTGGAACCAGTTGCGCATGTTGCACTGCTCCCAGAGCTTTCGCAGCACCTCATTTCCCGTGGCATCGATGATGGCCCGATGAAAGGCGGTGTCGCTGTCCGTAAAGGCGCGCAGATCTCCCCTGCCAGCGCACCGGTCCATCTCCTCCAGGATGCGCTGCAGCCGCTCCGCAAGCGCCGCAAGGCCCGCGTCGTCCAGCGTGGTGATGGCGTCCCGGATGCTCTTGGACTCCAGACAGATGCGCACGCTGTAGTTGTCCTGCACGTCCTTTTCCGTCAGCGTCCGGACCCGGGAGCCCTTGAAGGGCACCGTCTCCACCAGGCCCATGGCCTCCAGGTCTCGGATGGCCTCCCGCACGGGCCCCTGGGAAACGCCCAGCTCCCTGGCCCAATAGGTCTCAATGAGCCGGTCCCCCGGCTTCAGCTCCCCCGCGAAGATGGCCTCCCGGATGGCGCCGCGGATCTCCTCCCGAAATACCTGCCTGTGCTGAATGGGCTCCTTTCCGCCGCTTCCCGCCATGCGCACCGCCCCTTTCTCCCCTCTGTCGTTTTGGTATCTGATAAGTCATTATACGGGGAAACGGGGCCGGTGTCAAACCGCGGCGGATGGATTCCACAAATCCCACAAAGGGCACTCCAAAACCTTGTGCAACATTATAGATTATAAATACTTGATTATCAATAATTTGTGCGTTAAAATAAAGACAAGTCAACATCCCGCCCATACGCGTCATGATTTCTGGAGGTGTATTTCATATGATCGACAAGAAAACCGGTCTTTGGATCTACAACAAGATGAATGAGATCCGGGACTTTGAGGAGACCGCGTGGACGCTGTTCACGGAGAACAAGCTGCGGGGCTCCGTCCATCTGTACACCGGGGAGGAAGCCGTTGCCGCGGCCGTCTGCTCCCAGCTGACAGACGAGGACCTCATCGCCTCCACCCACCGGGGCCACGGCCACTGCATTGCCAAGGGCGCCGAGCTGGACCGGGCGCTGGCCGAGCTCATGGGCAAGGCCACCGGCTACTGCAAGGGCCGCTCCGGCTCCATGCACATCGCGGACTTCTCCAAGGGGAACCTGGGCGCCAACGCCATCGTGGGCGGCGGCATCCCCATCGCCACCGGCGGCGCTCTGGCCCTGAAGATGCAGGGCAAGCCCAACGTGGCCGTGGCCTTCTTCGGGGACGGCGCCTCCAACCAGGGCACCTTCCACGAGTCCATCAACATGGCCGCCGTGTGGAAGCTGCCCTGCATCTACGTGGTGGAGAACAACCAGTTCGGCATGACCGTGCCCGTGTGGCAGTCCACCTCCGTGGAGAACATCTCCGACCGGGCCGCGGGGTACGGCATTCCCGGCGAGACGGTGGACGGCAACGACGTGGTGGCCGTGTACGAGGCCTTTGCCCGGGCCAAGGAGCGGGCTCTCAAGGGAGAAGGCCCCTCCATCATCGAGTGCAAGACCTACCGCTGGCGGGGCCACTGGACCGGCGACCCGGAGGTCTATCGTACCCGCGAGGAAGTGGAAGAGTGGAAGACCAACAAGGACCCCATCAAACTGTTCGGCGCCTACATGATCGAAAACGACCTTGCCACCCGGGAGGAGCTGGATGCGATCGACGCGGCCGCCGCCGAGAAGATGGCAAAGGCCGTGGAATTTGCCCTGAACAGCCCGGAGCCCGATCCGGCCCACGTGCTGGACGATGTGTTTTATGAAGGTTAAGGGGGTACGAAACAATGGCTAAACTGACTTACGCACAGGCGATCCGCAAGGTCATCCAGGAGGAGATGCGGCGCGACGACAAGGTCTTCGTCATGGGCGAGGACGTGGAGAAGCTGGGCGGCGTGTTCGGCACCACCCGTGATCTGTACAAGGAATTCGGCACGGACCGCATCCGCAACACGCCCATCTCCGAGTCCGCCATCGTGGGCGCCGCCGTGGGCGCCGCCTCTGCCGGCATGCGGCCCATCGCGGAGCTGATGTACTGGGACTTCGCCTTCGTTGCGGCGGACCAGATCTTCAACCAGATGTGCAAGACCCGCTATGTCTTCGGCGGCAACGCCAGGCTGCCCATCGTTCTGCGCAGCCAGCAGGGCACCGGCCGCGGCAACGCCGCCACCCACTCCCAGTCTCTGGAGACCATCTTCATGCACATCCCCGGCGTGAAGGTGGCCTGCCCCTCCACGCCTGCGGAGGCCGCCGGATTGCTGCGTACCGCCATCCGGGACGACAACCCCGTCTGCTTCTTTGAGCACAAGGCGCTGTATATCAACAAGGGCGAGGTGCCCGACGATCCCGAGTTCTCCATCCCCTTCGGCAAGGCGGACATCAAGCGCCAGGGCAGCGATGTCACCATCGTCGCAAACCTGCTGTACGTTGGCCGCGCTCTGGAGGCCGCCGAGGAGCTTGCAAAGGAGGGCATCTCCGCCGAGGTCATCGACCCCCGCACGCTGGTTCCCTTCGACTATGATACCGTTGTTGAGAGCGTGAAGAAGACCGGCCGCCTGGTGGTGGTCCACGAGGCCCACAAGAACTGCGGCTGGGGCGCGCAGGTCATCACCGAGGTCGGCAGCCGCGCCTTCCGGTATCTGGACGCCGCGCCCATCCATCTGGGCGCCAAGGCCTGCCCCCTGCCCTTCAACCCCGGTCTGGAAGCCGCTGTCATCCCCAGCGTGAAGGAGATCGTGGATGCCTGCAAGGCTGCGCTGTACCGCTGAGGGAAAGGAGCTTACGCCATGGCTTCTATCGTAATTATGCCCAAGCAGGGCCTGATGATGACCGAGGGCACCATCCTCAACTGGCTGGTCCAGGAGGGCGAGACTGTCACCGCCGGTACTCCCCTTTTTGAAATGGAGACCGACAAGCTCACCATCACCATGGACGCCGAAGTCTCCGGCACCATGCTGAAAATTCTCCACGGCGTCGGCGACACCGTGCCCATCACCGAACCCATCGCCATCGTGGGCGAGGCCGGCGAGGACATCTCCGCCCTGCTGGGCGGCGCCGCGCCTACTGCCGCATCTACAGCTGCATCCGCTCCTGCCGCTCCCGCAGTTGCCCCCGCCGCGCCCGCGGAGCTGCCTGCGACCGCTTCTTTCGTCATCATGCCCAAGCAGGGCCTGATGATGACCGAGGGCACCATCCTCAACTGGCTGGTCCAGGAGGGCGAGACCGTCACCGCCGGCAAGCCCCTCTTTGAGATGGAGACCGACAAGCTGACCATCACCATGGACGCCGAAGTCTCCGGCACCATGCTGAAAATTCTCCACGGCGCCGGCGACACCGTGCCCATCACCGAACCCATCGCCATCGTGGGCGAGGCCGGCACCGATGTGTCCGGCTTTACGGGCGGCGCCGCCGCAGCAGCCGCTCCCGCTGCGGCACCCGCGGCTGTTCCCGCGGCTGCTCCTGCCGCCGTTCCCGTCCGAGACCCCGCTGCCCGTATCTGGGCTTCTCCCCGTGCCCGTCTGCACGCGGAGGAAAACGGCGTGGACCTCTCCTGCGTTCCCGCCACCGGCCCCGATGACTATATCATCGACCGGGATGTGATGGGATACATCGCAAGCCGCCCCGCCGTGACGCCTCTGGCCGCCAATGTCGCCCGGGCCCAGGGCATCGACCTCACCGCCGTCTCCGGCACCGGCGCCGGCGGCAAGATCACCACCGCCGATCTGCCAGGCACCGCTCCCAAGGCCGAAGCCGCGCCTGCCGCCGCACCTGTGGCCGCACCTGCCGCTGCTCCCG
>JAFUGI010000111.1 GCA_017469475.1 Oscillibacter sp.
ATGCGGTGCATGGCGTCGAAGATCTCCTCCCGCTGGATGCGGATGGAGATGCCCAGCTGCTCCCCCAGGGCAGAAAGCCGCTCCCGCAGCTCGCCGATGGGGGCCTTGGCCTTGCTGACGTCCACGGCCATGACCATGGTGAAGGCCCCCTGCAAAATGGTCTGGGAGATGTCCAGAATGTTGACGTTGTTCTCCGCCAGCAGAGCGCAGACGGCGGCAATGATGCCCACCTTGTCCTGGCCCACAACGGTGACGATGGCGTTCATAAGCTCCTCCTGATGCAATGAAGTTTTTCGCATATCTGTTGTATTGTAGCATGGAACTTTCTGGGTGTAAACCCCAAAAGGCGCCCGTTTCCGGGGAAAATCCCCGGAAACGGGCGTCGCCTTGCTCCGCCATCCCGGCGCCATCCGATGTGCCGGGCCCATCGGCGCTACTGCCCCACAAATTCCAGTCCGCCGAAGCGCTCCCTCAGCGCCTGCCGGTCCAGCACCCGGATCTTCTTGTAGGCCAGGGCGATGACCCCCTGCTCCGCCAGCTGCCGCAGCCCGTTGGAAACGCTGACCCGGGTCATGCCGGTCACGTCCGCGATCTGCTGCTGGGTATAGTCCACCCGGGGACCGTCCTTGGTGGAGTAGTACAAAAAGCAGGCCAGCTTTTCGCTGTTTTGCCGAAACTGAGCGTAGAAAATCCAGCTGCACAAAAGCTCGATCTTCTTCATGAAGAGGGCCATCAGCCCGTCCAGCGCCGCGGGGCTTTGCAGCAGGAGGGCCATCAGGGTGTCGTGGTCCAGGCTGTACAGCAGCACGTCAGTAACGGCGTCCACATAGTCGATGCGCAGGGGCGGGTGGGCCATGACCTCCTCCCCCACCAGGTTCCCCCGGCCCACGAAGCAGAGGGTCCGGTCCGTCCCGTCGGGGTAGATGTAATAGGCCCGTACCTTTCCCCGCTCCAGATAGTACAGCACCCCGGCCTCGCTGTCCTTGACCCAGATCTGCTCCCCGGCGGAAAAGCGGCAGCAGCGGCCGTTGGAAAGAAAGAGACTGCGGATCTCCCGTATGGATCGATCCTCCATATTCGCACCCCTCTCATGGCGATTTTTCGGGAAAAAGGCGATATTTCTGTAAAAAAGTATACCGCAAATTTTTACTTTTGTAAAATCCATGACAGATTTTCTTCCCGCCATCCGGTAGGCTGAGAATATGGGGAACGCGTTCTGATCGCAACAGGCTTTTATGGAAGATCAAAACAGGAGGAACAAGCTTATGGCATTTTTTACCACAAATGACGGCGTATCCATTCACTATGAGGATGTGGGCGCAGGCAAGCCCCTGGTGATGATCCACGGCTGGGACCAGAGCGGCAGGGCCTTTTGCAACAACGTGCCGGCGCTCTCCCGGAAGTACCGGGTCATCACCGTGGACATGCGGGGCCACGGCGATTCCGGAAAGCCCGCCTACGGCTATCACATGGAGCGCCTGTCCAAGGACCTGGAGGAGCTGCTGGAGCACCTGGACCTGCAGGACGTGACCCTCTTCGGCTGGTCCATGGGCTGCTGTGTCATCTATGGCTACTGGGACCTGTTCCGGGACAAGCGGCTCTCCAAGATCATCCTCTGCGGCGAGGCGCCGCTGAACCTGATCCAGGAGGACAACCCCCACGGCTTCATCGACTATCCGGGCCTGGCCGCCCTGGCGGACTCCATCGTGAAGGCCCCGGACACGGTCATTCCCGGCTTCGCCAAGGGGATGTTCAACAAGGAGGAGAATTTTGAGAAGTACGGGGACATGATCTCCTCGGAGAGCCTGAAATTCCCGCCCAAGGAGTGTGCCTTCCTCCTCAAGCACCACTGCTACACCGACTGGCGGGACGTGATTCCCACCATCACCCTGCCCACGCTGATCCTGGCAGAGTACGCCGAGACCGGCGCCTTGGTGAAAAAGGAGGCCAACCAGTGGAACCACGACCATATCCCGGGCTCCGAAATGGTGACCTTCGACTCCGGCCACCTGCTGTTCCTGGAGGAGCCGGAGCGGTTCAACGCGGTGGTCTCCGCCTTCATGGACCGCTGAACACGTGCGAAAAGACCGGGGTGCCCGTAGGCGCCCCGGTCTTTTGTCTTTCTTTCCGGCCTGCTCGTCAGGTCTCATCGAAGAACTTGGCGTGGATGGCCTTCACCGCCCGGTTCACGTCCTCCTCGTCCAGCAGGACGGAAACCCGGATCTCGGAGGTGTTGATCATCTGGATGTTGATGCCCGCCTCATAGAGGGCCTCGAACATCTTGGCGGCCACGCCGCAGTTGCTCATGAGGCCCGCGCCCACAATGGACACCTTGCCGATGTGCTCGTCGGCCTCGATGTGGTCAAAGCGCAGGGCGTCCTTGTGCTCGTTGAGCACGTCCTCCGCCTCCTCCAGGTCCTTTTTGTGGATGGTGAAGGTGATGTCCTTAGTGTCCTCCCGGCCGATAGACTGGAGGATCACGTCCACATTGATGTTGTGCTTACTCAAAAGGTCGAACACCTGGAAGGCGACGCCGGGATTGTGCTGCAGGCCCACCAGGGCCACGCGGGCGATGCTGGTGTCCTTGGCGACACCGGCGATGTTGGTTTTTTCCACTTTGGTGACCTCCTTAACTTTCGTGCCGGGCTTGCGCTCCAAGCTGGACACGACTTCCAAATTCACTCTGAACTTCTTGGCAAGCTCCACGCTGCGGTTGTGGAGCACCTGGGCGCCCTGGCTGGCAAGCTCCAGCATCTCATCGTAGGTGATCTCCTCCAGCTTGCGGGCGTTGGACACGATGCGCGGATCGGTGGTGTACACGCCGTCCACGTCGGTATAGATCTGGCACAGGCTGGCCCGGAACGCCGCCGCCAGCGCAACGGCGCTGGTGTCGGACCCGCCCCGGCCCAGAGTGGTCACATCGCCGCTGCGGTCCACGCCCTGGAAGCCGGTGACGATGACGATGCGGTGCTGGTCCAGCTCCGCCTGGATGCGCTCCGTGTCGATCTTGCGGATGCGGGCGTCAGAGTGGACAGAGGTGGAGTGGATGCCCACCTGCCACGCCGCCAGGGAGATGCAGGGCAGGCCCATGCTCTCCAGCGCCATGGCGCACAGGGCCACGGAGATCTGCTCCCCTGTGGACAGCAGCATATCCATCTCCCGCTTGGAGGCGTGGGGATTGATCTCCTCCGCCTTGGCGATGAGGTCGTCGGTGGTGTCCCCCTGAGCGGAGAGGACCACCAGAACGTCGTTCCCCTCCAGATAGGTCTCCGCGATGATGCCGGCCACATTCCGGATGCGCTGGGCATCCTTAACGGAGCTGCCGCCGAATTTCTGTACGATCAAACTCATGCTTGTTTCCTTCTTTGTCTAAAATTGGTCCCGCTCCAGTATACGCGCCCGGCGGGCAGTCGGGCATGGCGCTCAGCCGAGCACCCGCATGCAGGCCAGCACGTTCAGCGTCTCGGCCTGCTGCCGGGCCTCCTGCCCGCTGATGCGGTCCGTCAAAAAGGCGGTCTCTCCGTCCTCGCTGAGGACCTCCACCTGGCCGAAGGCCAGAGCGGCGTCGGTAAGGCTTCCCTCAATGCGGAAATACCAGCGGGTGTGGAGCTCCAGCGGGTCTTCGAAGCCGGCGGTATCCGCCGACCAGCTGACGCCGCCCTGCCGGGGGCCGGACTGCAGGCACTCCATCACGTCCGCGACGCAGGCGGAGGCGGTGGGCAGCTCGCCGGCGCCCTTGCCGTAGAACATGACCTCGCCAGTGGCGTTGCCCCGCACCACCACGGCGTTGAACACATCCTCCACATTGGCGATGGGCTGCTCCTCCGGGATGAGGTGAGGGGCAACATACGCCGTCCGTCCCCCGCCAGGGAGCCGCACCGCCCGGCCCAGGAGCTTGATGCGGTAGCCCGCCCGGCCGGCGATCTTCACGTCCCGCAGCGACAGCTTGGAGATGCCCTCCATGGGGACCACCGCCGGGTCCACCTGCCGGCCGAAGGCCATGTCCGCCAGGATGCAGATCTTGCGCCCGGCGTCGATGCCCATGACGTCGGCGGTGGGGTCGGCCTCGGCGTAGCCCTTGGCCTGGGCCTCCCGCAGGGCGTCGGAAAAGAAGGCGCCGGTGCGGACCATGCGGGTGAGGATATAGTTGGTGGTGCCGTTGAGGATGCCGTACACCTCGTCGATACGGTTGGCGGCCATGCACTCCCGCAGGGGGTGCAGAATGGGGATGCCGCCGCCGACGCTGGCCTCAAAGAGATAGCGGACGTTTTTCTTCCGCGCCAGCTCCAAAAGCTCGCAGCCCCGCTCCGCCACCAGCTGCTTGTTGGCGGTGACCACGTGCTTGCCGGCCTCCAGGGCCCGGCGGGTATACTCATAGGCCGCCTCCACACCGCCGATGGTCTCCACCACCACGCGGATGTCCGGGTCGGACTCGATGCGGGCAAAGTCGTCCGTCATCAGCTGGCGGTAGGCCCCGTCCCGGAAATGCCGGACCAGGATGGACTTTACCTGCAGGGGCTCCCCCAGCTTCCGCTCGATCTGCCGGGCGTTTTCCGACAGGACCTTGGCAACGCCGGTCCCCACCGTGCCAAGGCCCATGATCGCAATTTGGATCATTGCTTCCTCGTTCCTTTCTTCTCAGCCTGCCAGGATCCCGAATTTGATGACGCCCTCCAGCCCCGTCACGTCGGTGAGGAGCTGCTCCAGCGACTCCGCCATGTCGGAGGTCTCCGCCGAAATGGTCACGGCGGCGCAGCCGTTGGTGGGGATGCTCTGGTTGATGGTCAAAATGTTGGCGCCGGAGGTGGCAAACACCGCCAGCATCCGGGACAGGACGCCCGCCGTGTCCTTCAGCATGGCCTGGAAGGTGATGATGTGCTCCGCCTTCATGTCGTTGAAGGGCTGCACGGCGTCCTTATACTTGTAGAAGGCGCTGCGGCTGATGCCGGCCTTCTGGGTGGCGGCGCCCACCGTGTCCGCCTCGTGGGTCTCCATCATGCGCTTGGCCTCCGCCACCTTGATGAACACCTCCGGCAGAGCGTCCGCCGCCACGATGTAATACTTGATCGGTTTTGCCATGTCGTCCGCCTCCTACGGTCATTTGTCCTTATCCACGCAGTATCGTACCACATTTTTCCGTCCAGCACAACCGAAACGGCCAAATTTCTTTTGGCGGAAACAGGGAAATCTGCGGGCAAGTGTCCGCCTGCTGTGGGCAAAATGACAAGAGGGCCGGACCGAAGCGGCCGCGATGGGCTGCCGCCTCCCCTTCTCCCTTGGAAAGCACGGGGAAAACGGCGCAAAAGAGCTGTGAAGCGATATTGCTTCACAGCTCTTGCAAACGCCATGGTCGATGCGGCGGCGCCGTTCCGTCAGCAATCGGAAAGTCGTCTCATCCCGTGGGCCGGCGCCGGACGCTTCGTCTTACACCTGCTCCTCGCCCTCACCAACGGTGACGTCCATCTTGGCCTCGTAGTACTTCACCAGGGCGGCCTGGTCGTAGTCGATGTAGCCGTTGTCCTTCATCCAGTCCATGACATGGAGGGTCACATCTGTCATGGGGGTGTCGATGCCCAGCTTGTGGGCAAAGTGCTTGGCGTTGATGATGTCCTTGCGGTGGACGGCGATGCGGGCGCCGGGGCGGTAGTCCCGGGCGATGATCTTGGGGATCTTGTTGTCGTACATGGGACCGCCCGCAAAGCCCACACGGGTAGCCTCAAAGGTGGTCTGGAGGTCGATGCCCGCCTTGGCGGCAAAGGCATAGCCCTCCGCCATGGCCACCAGCTGGGCGCCGCCGATCATGTTGTTCACCAGCTTCGTGGTGCTGCCGCTGGCAGGGCCGCCGGTGTAAACGGGCTTGCCCATGCACTCCAGCAGGGGCTTCACCTCGTCAAAGACCTCCTTGTCTCCGCCGGTCATGATGGCCAGGGTGCCGGCGATGGCCATGGGGTTGCCGCCGCTGACCGGAGAGTCCAGCAGGGCGATGCCCGCCACCTTCAGCTTGGGATAGTAGTCCAGAATGATGTCCGGCGCGGTGGAGTCCAGGTCCAGCAGCACCGTGCCCGGCTTGCTGAGGCGAATGGCCTCGTCAAAGGAGCGGGTGATGGTGGCGTGGGTGGGGAGCATCTGCATGATGACCTCGCAGGTGGTGTAGATCTCCTCCGGGTCGGTGATGGGGATGCCGCCAGCCTCTTGGAACTGGTCCAGCCGGGCCTGGGCCACGTCAAAGCCCAACACCTGGCAGCCGCTCTTGTTCAGCACATTGATGGCCATGGGCAGGCCCATGACGCCAAGGCCCAGGAAACCGATCTTCTTCATAAAAGCACTCCTCTTCTTCTGTGATGGCGCCGCCGGGCGCATGGATACGGTCCGGCGGCACGGATACAAGCTGCTTTTCCCGGGGCCGAACGGGACCCCGGGAAAAGCGCCTTTCGATGTTAGTTCTTGGTGTGGATGGCCCGCTTCTCCGCGTTGAGGGCGGCCTCCCGCATGGTCTCGGTGACCGTGGGGTGGGAGTGGATGGTGGAGATCAGCTCATCCAGGGTGGCCTCCAGACGGATGGCCAGGGCCCCCTCCGCGATGAGGTCTGTTGCCCGGGGCCCGATGATGTGCATGCCCAGCACCTCGCCGTACTTCTTGCCGGCGATGATCTTCACCAGACCCTCGCCGCCGTTGATGATGAGGGCCTTACCGTTGGCGCTCATGGGGAACTTGCCCACCTTGTACTCGATGCCCTTGGCCTTGCACTGCTCCTCTGTGAGACCCACGGAGGCGGCCTCCGGCTCGATGTACACGCAGGTGGGATTGGTGGACTCGTCGTACAGCACGTCCATCCCCATGATGTTCTCGGCCGCCACCTCGCCCATGGCGGAGGCGGTGTGGGCCAGCTGGGCCTTGCCCAGCACACAGTCGCCGATGGCGTAGACGCCGGAGACATTGGTCTCCATCCGGTCCGTGACGATAATGCGGCCCCGGTCGTTCTTAATGCCGCCGGCCTCCAGGTTCAGCGACGCAGTGTTGGCCCGGCGGCCCACGGCCACCAGCACCTTCTCCGCCTCAAAGCTGATGGTCTGGCCGCTCTTGTCCTTGCACACCACCTTGGCGCCCACGGGAGAGGGCTCCACGCTCTGCACCGGGCACTCCAGATGGAAGTCCATGCCCATCTTCTTCATGTGAGCGACGCCGATCTTGGTGAGGTCCCCGTCCAGCATGGGAAGCATATGGTCCAGGGCCTCCACCACCGTGATCTTGGTGCCGAAGGCGGCATAGGCGCAGGCAAGCTCCAGCCCGATGACGCCGGCGCCGATGACCACCATGGACTTGGGCAGAGCCTCCAGGCTCAGCGCACCGGTGGAGTCAATGCAGTTGGGGTTCTCCTTCAATCCCGGGATGGGGGGCGTCGCGTTCACGGAGCCGGTTGCCAGGATGATCTTGTCCGCAGCCAGGTCCTCGGTGGACCCGTCCGGCTTGGTGATCTTCATCTTCCGGGGGCCCACGAACCGGGCCTCGCCGTCGATCTTCTTCACCTTATTCATCTTCAGCAGGGCGGCCACGCCTCCCGTCAGCTTCTGGGAGATGGCGTTCTTGTGGGCGATGACCTGGGGGAAGTCGATCTCAACCCCGGTGACCTTCACGCCGATGTCCGCGCCCTGGTTTTTGATGTCCTCCACCAGCTCAGCGGAGTGGAGCAGGCACTTGGTGGGGATGCAGCCGATGTTCAGGCAGGTGCCGCCCAGGTGCTCTTTTTCCACCAGCGTCACGTCCGCGCCCAGCTGGGCGGCCCGGATGGCGGCCACATACCCGCCGGGGCCGCCGCCGATGACAGCAATTTTCATGTCCTTCTTCCCTCCGATCAAGCCAGGATCATCTCAGGATGCTCCATGTAATACTGGATGTCCTTGAAGATCCGGCCGCACTCCAGGCCGTCGATGACCTGGTGGTCGAAGGTCAGGAACACGTTCATCTTCTGCCGGGGGCCGATGGTGCCGTCAGGCAGGACGGCGGGCTCCAGCACGGGCCGGCCGAAGCCGCAGATGGCCGTCTGGGGCAGGTTGATGACCGGCGTGCCGGTGTCGATGGGGAACATGCCCACGTTGGTGATGGTGAAGGTGCCGCCGGACTGGGCGTCAGCAGGCAGAGTCTTGTCCTTGGCCTGCTGGGCCAGGGTCTTGATCTGGGCGTTGATCTCCGTCAGGGTCAGGGTATCGATGTTGCGGACCACGGGGACCATGAGCCCGTCCTCCGTGGCGACGGCCACAGAGAGGTGGACATGCTTGTGGGTATAGAGGGTCTTGCCGTCGAAGGTGGCGTTGGCCAGGGGATGCTTGGCGATGACCTTGCCCAGCATCTTGCACAGAAGGTCGTTCACCGTGATCTTGCAGCCCAGGGCCTCGGCGTCGGCCACGAACTTCTGGCGCAGCTCCAGCAGCTCCGTCACGTCCACCTTGCAGGTGCAGGTGTTCTGAGCCGTGGTCTGGAGGCTGTTGAACATGTTGCGGGCAATGGTGCGGCGCACGCCGGTCCAGGGGATCTGGGTGACCTCGTCCTCCAGGGCGGCAGCGGGCGCGGCGGAAGCCACGGAAGCAGCTGCGGCGGCCGGGGCGGCCTTGGGGGCGGCGAGATAGGCCTGCACGTCCTTGGCGACGATGCGGCTGCCGTCTCCGCCGGAGGGCGGCATGGGCGGTACGCCTCCGGACATGCCGGAAGGCGGCATGGGTGGAACACCTCCGGGAATGCCCGGCGGATCCTCCAGCGCAGACCTGACCTATACAGCAGCCGTCGAGATTACG
>JAFUGI010000112.1 GCA_017469475.1 Oscillibacter sp.
AAGCCGGCTTCCTCCAGGGTCCGCACCCCCTGGAGGGTGGACCCGCCGGGGGAGCAGCCCGCGTCCTTCAACACGCCGGGGTGGGTGCCGGAGGACAGCAGCAGCTTTGCCGCGCCCAGCACGGTCTGGGCCGCCAGCTCCTGGGCCGCCGCCCGGGGCAGGCCGCAGGCGACGCCGCCGTCCGCCAGGGCCTCCAAAAAGAGGTCCACGAAGGCCGGCCCGCAGCCGGACACGGCAGTGCCCGCGTCCATCAGCCCCTCCGGCAGGGGCAGAAGCCGACCCGCCCCGGAGAGGGCGGAGAGAAACAGCTTCTCCGCTTCCCGATCCACGGTGCTGCCGCAGGTGTAAAGGATCATTCCTTCCCCGATGGAGCAGGGGGTGTTGGGCATGATGCGGATGGCGGGATAGTTCCCGTCGGCATACCGCGCCACCTGGTCCAGCCCCACGCCCGCCGCCATGGAGACGAGGACGAAGGGGGTCTGCCGGGCCGCCAGCGCCGGCGCCAGCTCCGCCAGCACCCCCTCCAGCATGGCGGGCTTCACCCCCAGGAAGATGAAGTCCGCGTTTTGGGCGATGGCGCCGTTGTCCGCCGTGCGGCAGCCCAGCTCCTCCGCCAGGGCGGCGGCCTTCGCCGCCGTGCGGTTGGCCAGGAATACCTGGTCCGCCGGCACCTTCCGGCAGACGGCCCGGGCCAGGGCGCCGCCCATGGCGCCGGTGCCGATGAATCCGAATGTGGCCATGGCGATGCCTCCTTATTCGTCGTTCTCTGCCTTCTGGGGGGCCGGGGCCTCCGGCTCCCGCTCGTGCTCCTGGGCCTTCACCGCCTTGGCGGCGGCCTTCAGGATCTTGTCCTTCTGGATCTTGCGGCGGCTGAGCGCCGAGGCGATGAAGCCTGCCAGGACCAGCACGGCGTAGATGCCGCAGGGGATGTAGAGCTGCATCAGCTCCTGCCCCGCCTGGGGGCGGCCCGCGCCCCGCTGCATCAGAACAAACAGCACCAAAGAGGCGACGGACACGGCGGCAGTCAGGACGCCCAGCAGCATTTTCAGATAGCCCGCCCGGCGGGAGAGGGTCAGCAACAGCAGCAAAAGCGCGATGATGCTCATGAGGATCACAACGAACAGAGGAGAATTGAACATAATACTCTTCCTTTCAGCGGACCTGGCCGTTGCCAAGGACCACATACTGATAGCTGGTCAGCTCCTCCAGCCCCATGGGGCCTCGGGCGTGCATCTTCTGGGTGGAGATGCCGATCTCCGCCCCCAGGCCGAACTCCCCGCCGTCGGTAAAGCGGGTGGAGGCGTTGAGGTACACCGCCGCCGCGTCTACCCGATCCAAAAACGCCTGGGCGGCCTGGGAGCTCTCCGTAACGATACACTCGGAGTGGCCGGTGCCGTGGCAGTTGATGAAGTCGATGGCCTCCTGTACGTCCGAGACCGTCTTCACCGCCAGGATGTAGTCGCCATACTCGGCGTCCCAGTCCTCCTCTGTGGCGGGGAGGGCCCGGGTGCCCAGGATGTTGAGGATCTTCGTGTCCCCCCGCAGCTCCACGCCCCGCTCGTCCAGAAGGGGCAGGGCCTTGTTCAAAAAGGCCTCCGCGATGGACTTGTGCAGCAGTACGCACTCCGCCTCGTTGCACACGGAGGGGCGGGAGCACTTGGCGTTGTAGAGGATCTTAGCCCCCATGTCCAGGTCCGCGTCCTTGTCGATGTACACGTGGCAAACGCCCTCTCCGGTGCGGATCACAGGTACGCTGGACTCCCGGGCCACGGCCCGGATGAGCCCCGCTCCGCCCCGGGGAATCAGCACATCCACATAGTCGTTGAGATGCATCAGCTCGTTGGCGGTCTCCCGGTCGGTAGACTGGACCAGGCAGATGCAGTCCTCCGGCAGGCCGCTGGCGGCCAGGGCGGAGCGCATGAGCCGCTCGGCGCAGCGGTTGGAGCGGATGGCCTCCTTACCGCCCCGGAGGATGCAGGCGTTTCCGGACTTGAGGCACAGGGCCGCCGCGTCCACGGTGACGTTGGGCCGGGCCTCGAAGATGATGGCGATGACCCCCAGGGGCACCCGCCGCCGGCGGATCAAAAGGCCGTTGGGCCGCACCGTCTCCCGGGTGATCTCCCCGATGGGGTCCGGCAGGGCGATGACCTCCCGCACGCCGGCCACGATGCCGGCGATGCGCTCCGGCGTCAGCGTCAGCCGGTCCAGCATAGCCGGCCGCATCCCGGCCTCCCGGGCGGCGGCAACATCCTCCCCGTTGGCGGCGAGCCACGCTTCCTGCCCTGCCTCCAGAGCGGAGGCGATGGCCTCCAGCGCCGCGTTCTTCCGCTCCGTTCCGGCCACGGCCAGCGTGCGTCCCGCGGCCTTGGCCGCCGCGCCCTGGCGTTCCAGCTCTGTCATGCGCGTCCCTCCTTTTTTGCCAGGAACCGGGTCCCAATGTCCCGGCCCAGCACGATGTCGTACAATTCCTCCGGCCGCTTGCCGTTGGTGATGACCATGTCGCATCCGGCGTCCATGGCGATGCGGGCGGCGGAGAGCTTAGTGGCCATGCCGCCGGTGCCCCGCCAGGTGCCGGCGCCGCCGGCCATTTCCAAAATTTCCGGCGTCAGCTCCGGCACGCGGCGCAGGAGCTTCGCCTCGGGATGGGTCCGGGGGTCCGCGTCGTACAGCCCGTCGATGTCGCTGAGCAGGACCAGAAGCTCCGCCCGGCACAGCGACGCCACGATGGCGGACAGGGTATCGTTGTCGCCGAACACCTTGTGGTGCCCGGTCTCGATCTCCACGGGGGAGACGGAGTCGTTTTCGTTCACCACCGGGATGACCCCCATTTCCAGCAGGGAGAAGAAGGTGGCGCGCAGATGCTCCGCCCGGTCCGCATCCTCCACGTCGTCCCCCGTCAGGAGGATCTGGGCCATGGAGCGGTTGTACTCGGAGAAAAATTTGTCATACAGGTGCATCATCCGGCACTGGCCCACCGCAGCGGCGGCCTGCTTCATCCGCAGCTCCCTCGGCCGCTCCGCAAGGCCCAGCTTGTCCGTGCCCACGGCGATGGCGCCGGAGGTGACCAGAATGACCTCGTAGCTGCCGCCGGCAAGATCGGCCAGGGCCCGCACCAGATGCTCCATGCTGCGCAGGTCCAGCGCGCCGGAGCTGTGGGTCAGGGTGGAGGTGCCTACCTTGACCACGATGCGATGCTTGTTCGTTTCCATGGGGCGCTCCCTTCCGGCGGCAGTGCCGCCCGCATCGTCTCATTATGACGTATTATACCACTGTAATTGGCAAAAGAAAACCCCTGTGTAAGATTTCAAAAGGGGGAAATACTATCCGAAAAACGGAAAAGCCGCGCCGCTGCGGCGGGAAGGAGCGTTTATGCAGACATCGGAACGGGCGGAGGAGACCGCCTGCCGGACGGAGGAGGTCCAGACGTTGACGGACCTGGGGGCGTCCGTCACCCGCACGGCCCACGGCACCGTGTACTGCCTGACCATCATCGGCCAGATCGAGGGGCACAGCGCCGCCCCCGCCGGCACCAAGACCACCAAGTACGAGCACATCCTGCCGCTTTTGGCTCGGCTGGAGGAGTCGGAGGAGATCGACGGCGTCCTGCTGCTGCTCAACACGGTGGGCGGAGATGTGGAGGCGGGCCTTGCCATCGCGGAGCTCATCGCCGGCATGACCAAGCCCACGGTCTCCATCGTCCTGGGGGGCAGTCACTCCATCGGCGTTCCCCTGGCGGTGGCGGCCCAGACCAGCTTTGCCGTGCCCTCCGCGGCCATGACCGTCCACCCCGTCCGCATGAGCGGGACTGTCATCGCCGCGCCCCAGACCTACAGCTATTTTCAGCGTCTTCAGGAGCGCATTGTCTCCTTCGTCGCTGCCCACAGCCGCATCAGCGAAGCGGAGTTCCAGGCGCTGCTGCTGAAAAAGGACGACATGGCCGCGGACGTGGGAAGCGTCCTCTACGGGGAGGAGGCGGTGCGCCTGGGCCTCATCGATCGACTGGGCGGCCTATCCGACGGTCTGGGCTGCCTCTACCGGGAGATCGACCGGCGCCATGGCCGTGTCCCGCCGGAGGAGTGAGGGGCGCGGCCCCTCCGGCCGCCAGCGTTTCGGAAACTTTTCTCCCGGCCGCTTTTGGCTTTGACATTTGTGTACTTCCATGGTAAACCTATGTAGAGAGAATTTTGTCGTCCGGCGTCGAAGCGCCGGGCAGGGAGGAACGCAAGCCATGTCCAACGGAATGAAACGACTGCTGACCCGGGCGGCGGCGCTGGTGCTGCTGCTGGCGGTGGCGCTGCCGGCGCCCCGGGCCCGGGCGGCGGAGGGGAAGAAGCTCATCGCCATCACCTTTGACGACGGCCCCTCCATCCACACGCCCGACCTTTTGGACGGGCTGGAGCAGCGGGGGGCGGTGGCCACCTTCTTCATGACCGGCGCCAACGGCACCAACGGCGTGGTGAAGCACAGCGAGGTACTCTCCCGGATGATCGCCCTGGGCTGTCAGCTGGCCAACCATACATACAGCCACCCCGCCTTCCGCAAGCTGACGCCCCAGAAGATGGTCAGTGAGGTGGAGACGGTGGAGGAGTATCTCTACGCCGCCCAAGGCGGCAGCTACCTGGAGCTGGTGCGCATCCCCGGCGGCGCTAACAGCGACAAGATCCGCAAAAACGTGGCCCATCCCATCATCAGCTGGAGCGTGGACCCCTACGACTGGCGGGACCGGGATGCGGAGGTAGTCTACCAGCGGATCATGGCCGGCGCCAAGGACGGGGCCATCATCCTGCTCCACGACCTCTATCCCACCAGCATCCAGGCGGGCCTGCGGGCCATCGACTCTCTGCGGGCCCAGGGGTATGAGTTCGTCACCGTGTCGGAGCTTTTCCGCCGCCGGGGCGTCTATCTCCAGAACGGCACGGTGTACTATTCCGCCCCCGCCGGCAGCGGCACGGACCTGCCCGCCTACTCCGCCCCCAAGGTGTGTACCGCTGTGGACCCGGAGAGCGGGAAGACGCTTCTCTACCTGTCCTCTCCGGACCGGGGGATCACGGCGATTCGCTACACCCTGGACGGGTCGGTCCCCACCCTTGCAAGCCCGCTCTATACCGGAGCCGTCGCGGTGGAGGGGACGGTCACCGTCCATGTGGCGGGCTTTGACCGCTTCGCCACCCGCACGCCGGTCACGGTCAAGACCGTCTCGCCCGGCACCGCCGCTCCTCGGATCGACGAGGCCGTCGGCGGAAGGCTGTCCCTCCGCTGCGCCACGCCGGGCGCCCGCATCCTCTATACCACGGACGGAAGCGACCCTCGCACCGGCGGCACGGTGTATACCGCGCCATTCACCCCTGGCGTCACCACCCGGGCGGTGGCCCAGAGCAGCGGCAGCTTCGTCAGCGCCGAGACCGTCATCACCCGCACCGCTGGCGGCTTTTTCTACGATGTACCGGCGGACGCCGCCTACTATGACGCGGTAGGGACCGTGGCGGCCCGGGGTCTCATGAGCGGCACCGCTGCCTACACCTTCTCGCCGGACAGCCCTACCACCCGGGCGGCTCTGGTCAGCATCCTCTACCGGTTGGAGGGGAGCCCCGCGGCGGCGGGCGTCACCCCCTTTGCTGATGTGAAGGAGGGGGACTGGTTTGCCCCGGCGGTGGCCTGGGCCTATGAAAACGGCGTCGTCACCGGCAAGGAGGCGGACCGCTTCGCTCCCCGGGATACCCTGACCCGCCAGCAGGCGGCGGCCATCGTGTACCGGTACGCCCAGTGGGCGGGCCGCACCGGACGGGCGGCGGGAGACCTGGCCGCCTATGCGGACGGGGACAAGGCCGCCTCCTACGCGGCGGAGGCCCTGGCCTGGTGCGCGTCCAACGACATGCTGTCCCCCGATGAGGATGGCCGCCTGACGCCGGCGGCCCCGGCCCTTCGGAGCCAGTGCGCGGTGATGATCGCCGCCCTCAGTGCCCTTTCCGTTCGATAAAATGCCCGGCAGGCATGGCCAGCAGGCCATGCCTGCTTTTTCACTCGGAGGCCCCGGGGGACCGGACGGCGCCCCCATGAGAAAAGGGAACGGAGGTTCACAGAATTTGCCTTGAAATGCGGGGCGTTTTCTGATAAACTACTTCAGTTATCGCGCAACGAGCAAACCGAGGTGAGAGTGTGTATTTAAAAGCGCTGGAGATCCAGGGATTCAAATCCTTTCCGGATAAGACCGTTTTGAATTTCGGCGAGGACATCACCGCCATCGTGGGGCCCAACGGCTCCGGCAAGTCCAATATTTCCGACGCCATCCGCTGGGTCATGGGGGAGCAGAGCGCCAAGGGCCTTCGGGGCGCCAAGATGGAGGACGTGATCTTCGGCGGCACGGAGAAGCGCTCCCAGGTGGGCTTTGCCCAGGTGACGCTGGTGATCGACAACACGGAGCACATCTTCCCCACTATGGAGGAGGGCGAGGTTTCCGTGACCCGCCGCTACTACCGAAGCGGCGAATCGGAATATTACATCAACCGCCAGTCCGTCCGCCTGCGGGACGTGATGGAGCTCTTCATGGACACCGGCATGGGCAAGGAGGGCTATTCCATCATCGGCCAGGGCAAGATCGACGAGATCCTCTCCGCCAAGAGCGGGGAGCGGCGGGAGATCTTTGAGGAGGCCGCCGGCATCTCCAAATTCCGCCATCGGAAGGAGGAGGCCCAGCGCAAGCTGGAGCGGACGGAGGAGAACCTGGTGCGCATCAACGACAAGATCGCGGAGCTGGAGCTCCAGGTGGAGCCTCTGCGCGCCCAGGCGGAGACGGCGAAGCGCTATCTCATCCTGCGGGATGAGCTGCGCCTTTTGGAGATCTCCGTGTGGCTGGAGCATCTGGATACCCTCAAGGCCAGCGCCCGCAAGCTGGAGGTGGACTTCCGCGCTGCCGAGCAGCAGCGGGACGAGGCCCGCGCCGCGCTGGACGCACTTTACGCTCAAGGGGAGCAGTACGGCGCCAAAATGCAGGAAAAGGACCTGGAGGCGGAGCGCCTCCGGGCGGAGAGCGCCGCACTGGAGGGTCAGCGCAAGGACCGGGAGGCCGCCGTTGCCGTGCTGGAGAGCACCATTGCCCACCAGCAGGAGAACATCCACCGGGCCCAGACCGAGCTGGAGGAGTCTGCCAACCGCACAGGCGGACTGGAGCAGCAGGCGGCGGAGCAGGAGCGCCGGGCCGGGGAGCTGGCGGTGGAGACCGCCGCGCTCAGCGCGGAGCTGGACGCCCTTTTGGAAAAGGCCCGCCAGGCGGCGGAGCAGGCTGGCGGCGCCCAGTCCCAGGCGGAGAGCCTGCGGGCGCAGGAGGCCATCGCCCTGGCGGCGGCAGCCGACGCCCGGGCCCAGGAGGCCGCCCTTGCGGCAGAGAACAAGGCCGTGGAGGACCGCCGCGCCGCCCTGACCCAGGAGCTTTTGGAGATGGAGGAGCGCCTGTCCGCCGCGGAAAGGGAGGCCAAGGCCAACCGCCGGGCGCTTTCGGACGCCCAGGAGGAGGCGGACGCTGCCGCCAACATCATCGCGGGCCACACGCTGCGCATGGAGGAGCGAAAGAAAAAGGCCGCCGCGGCGGCGGATGCGCGGATGAAGCTGACCATGGAGTCCGGCGCGGCGGAGAGCCGCATCCGCCTCCTTACCGAGATGGAAAAGGAGTACGAGGGCTTTTCCAAGGCGGTCAAGACTGTCATGCAGGCGGGCAGCCACCTGCGGGGCATCCATGGCCCCGTGGCGGAGCTGATGAAGACCGACGCCCAGTACAGCCTCGCTATCGAGATCGCCCTGGGAGCGGGCTTGCAGAACATCGTGGTGGACCGGGAGGAGGACGCCAAGTCCGCCATCGTCTTTTTGAAGCAGCGGGACGCGGGCCGGGCCACCTTCCTGCCCCTGACCGCCATCCGGGGGGACGAGCTGCGCCAAAGCGGCGTGGAGCGGGAGTACGGCTTCGTGGGCCTTGCCTCCCGGCTGGTCCGCTTTGATGAGCGGTATCGGGAGATCTTTCAAAGCCTTCTGGGCCGGACGGTCATCGTGGAGGATCTGGACTGCGGCATCGCCATGGCCCGCAAGTACCATAATGCCTTCCGCATCGTGACACTGGACGGCCAGGTCATCAACCGGGGCGGCTCCAGGACCGGCGGCTCCGCCTCCCGGAGCGCCGGCGTGCTGAGCCGGGCGGCGGAGCTGGAAAAGCTGCGCGGCCGCAGTGAGGCTCTCGCCCGGCAGCTCGCCGCCGCCAAGGGGGCGGAGGAGAGCGCGGCACGGGAGCTGGCCGCCTCCCAGTACGAGCTGGAGACTGCCGAGGCCCAGCGCCGCCAGGCGGAGGACGAGGTGCTGCGCCTCCAGGGCACCGGCAGCCACTATGACATTCTGCTTGCCTCGTTGCGGGAAAATCAGGAGAATCTGACCGGCGAGCTGGAGAGTTTGACCGGACGCCTTGCGGACCGGCAGGAGAACACCGCTGCCATCCGGGCGCAGATCGAACAGCAGGAGACGCTGGCCGCGGATTTGCGCCGCCAGGCGGAGGAGGCCCTCTCCGGCCAGTCGGAGCTGTTGGAGCGCTCCGGCGCCCTGACGGAGGAGATCACCGGCCGGAAGGAGACCCTGGCCGCCCTGTCGGCGGAGCGGGAGGCCGCCCTTCGCCGGGCGGAGGACCTGCGCCGTTTGGCCGGAGAGCTGGCCGGCGACCGGGCGGAGAAGGAGCGGACTCTCCGCTCCTATCAGGAGAGCATCCGCTCCGCAGAGGAGGAGATCGGCCGGCGCCGGGCGGAGATGGCGTCCCTTGCCCAAAAGGGGCAGGACCTGGCCGGGGAGCTGACCCGGCTCAATCAGGAGAAGCTGGCGCTGGAGGCGGAGCGCACCGCCCAGAACCGGGCGAGCCAGGAGATGAACGAGACCCTTTTGAACCTGGAGCGGGCGGCCAGCCGGCTGGAGCAGAAGATCGCCGCCTCCGCCATGGAGGAAAAGCAGATCCTGGACCGGCTGTGGGAGACCTACGAGCTCAGCCATTCCGATGCCCAGACCCAGCGGATCGAGCTGGAGAGCGTGCCCAAAGCCCAGCGGCGTATCGGCGAGCTGAAGCGGGAGATCAATGGCCTTGGCACCATCAACCTGGGCGCCATCGAGGAGTTCGACCGGGTCAACACCCGTTATACCTACCTCACGGACCAGCGCAACGACGTGGACAAGGCCAAGGAGGAGCTGTCCGGCATCATTGAGGAGATCACCAGCCAGATGACCGCCATATTCGCCCAGCAGTTCCGCCTGCTCTCGGAGAGCTTTGAGACCACCTTTGTGGAGCTTTTCGGCGGAGGCGCCGCCCGGCTGGAACTGGAGGACGAGTCGGACATCCTGAACTGCGGCATCGAGATCAAGGCCCAACCGCCGGGCAAGACCCTCAAGACCATCTCCCTCCTCTCCGGCGGTGAGAAGGCCTTTGTGGCCATTGCCCTGTACTTCTCCATTTTGAAGGTCCACCCCACGCCGTTTTGCGTCATGGACGAGATCGAGGCCGCCTTGGACGACGCCAACGTCACCCGCTACGCCCGCTACATGCGGACCCTGGCGGGGAAGACGCAGTTCATCGTCATTACCCACCGCCGGGGCACCATGGAGGAGGCCGACGTGCTCTACGGCGTCACCATGCAGGAGCAGGGCGTGAGCAAGATTCTGACCATCAATTTGAACGATATGGCAAAGGAATTGAAGATCGAGTGAAGCGGAGGCCGCGGTAAAAGCAGCGCATAACGGCCGGATCGCTTCCTTCTGCCGCGAAGCGCGGCTGAGAAGAAACGAGGAGGACGACCGCCGGAGCGGCAGCACGCTTTCGGAACGGGAAATCACGAAGCAAAGGACGGATCGCGATGGGCTTTTTTGACAAACTGAAGAAGATCACCACCAACCTCTTCTCCGGCTTTACGGAGGCGGACGAGGCCTTTTTCGAGGAGCTGGAGGAGACGCTGATCCTGGCGGACCTTGGCATGGACACCGCTGTGGAGGCGGTGGAGGAGCTGCGCCGCCGGGTGCGCCGGGAGCATCTGCGGGACCAGGAGGAGGTCCGCGGCGCCCTGCGGGACATCCTGGCGGAGAAGATGGACGTGGGCGAGCAGGGGCTGGACCTCTCCACCACGCCCAGCGTCATCCTCTTCATCGGCGTCAACGGCGTGGGCAAGACCACCTCCATCGGCAAGGTGGGCTATCAGCTCCGGCAGGAGGGGAAGCGGGTGCTGCTGTGCGCGGCGGATACCTTCCGTGCGGCGGCGGCGGACCAGCTGCAGATCTGGGCGGAGCGGGCCGGCTGCGAGCTCGTGCGCCAGCACGAGGGGGCAGACCCCGGCGCCGTGCTGTTTGACGCCCTCCAGGCCGCCAAGGCCCGGAATGTGGACGTGGTGCTGTGCGACACCGCCGGCCGCCTCCACAACAAGGCAAACCTCATGGCGGAGCTTGCCAAGCTCTCCAAGATCATCGACCGGGAGTGTCCCGGCGCCGCCCGGGAGACCCTGCTGGTGCTGGACGCCACCACCGGCCAGAACGGCCTCATCCAGGCCCGCACCTTCCAGGAGACAGCGGGCCTCACCGGCATCGTGCTCACCAAGCTGGACGGCACAGCCAAGGGCGGCATCGCCGTGGCCATCGCCCGGGAGCTGAACGTGCCGGTGAAGCTGGTGGGCATGGGGGAGGGCATCGACGATCTCAAGCCCTTTGACGCCCGGGAGTACGTGGAGGCCATCATCTGAGAAAAAACGCGGCGAAGCGGCGGCGAAGGAAACGGGCCGCCCCGCCGATGGACCTGCGGACGCGCCGAAACAGCGCCGCCGGGAACGAAGCCTTGGCGGAGGAGCGGCCAAGAGTGCGGCTTTCATCAGAGGCGTGCAAAAGTATCTATAGATCTATAGAAATGATGTAAACCCAGTGAACGCGCCCTGCGCCACCGGGCGGACGGGAAGGAGCAAACCCCATGGAACGACAGGACGGGCGGGCCTTTGATGCCCTGCGCCCCATTCGCGTGAGCACTGACTTTGTAAAATTCGCGGAGGGCAACTGCCTTATCGAGTGCGGGGACACCAAGGTACTCTGCTGCGCCAGTGTGGAGCCCCGCACGCCGCCTCATGTGGCGGAGGGGACCGGCTGGGTCACTGCGGAGTATTCCATGCTGCCCCGGGCCAACCGGGAGCGGAGCCGCCGGGACGTGGACAAGCTGAAGCTCTCGCCCCGCAGCGCGGAGATCCAGCGCCTGGTGGGCCGGTCCCTCCGGGCGGCGGTGGACCTTGCCCGCCTGGGGGAGCGCACCGTCACTATCGACTGCGACGTGCTCCAGGGGGACGGCGGCACCCGGACCGCCTCCGTCACCGGCGGCTTCATCGCCCTGGCGCTGGCCTGCCGGCGTCTGGTGGAGAGCGGGGAACTTTTTGCCTCCCCCATCCGTCACTATATCACCGGCGTCAGCGCCGGCATCGTGGACGACCAGCCCCTGCTGGACCTCCAGTACAGCGAGGACAGCCGGGCCCAGGTGGACTTGAACTGCGTGATGAACGAGCGGGGGGAGCTTGTGGAGCTCCAGGGTACCGGCGAGGGCCGGGCCTTCACCGTGGCCGAGCAGGAGACGCTGGTGCGCCTTTGCGCCAAGGGATGCCGGGAGCTTCTCGCGGTGGAAAAAGGAGTGTTGGGAGGGAAGCTGTGATGGCGGCAAAATTCGTACTGGCCACCCACAATCCCGGAAAGCTCCGGGAGATGGGGGCCATCCTCTCCGGCCTGGGCGTGGAGGTGGTGAGCCCCGCTGACCTGGGCCTCACCGTGGACGTGGAGGAGACGGGGAGCACCTTTTCGGAAAACGCCATGCTCAAGGCAAAGGCCGTCTGCGCGGAGGCGGGCATCCCCGCCATTGCCGACGATTCCGGCCTCTGCGTGGACGCCCTCAACGGCGGACCCGGCGTCTACTCCGCCCGCTACGGCGGGGAGGGACTGGACGATGCCGGCCGCTGCGCGCTGCTTTTGAGCAGCATGCGGGGCCAGACCACCCGGGCGGCCCACTTTACCTGCGCCATTGCCTGCGCCTTTCCCAACGGCGACACCCTGACGGCGGAGGGCCGGTGCGACGGCGCCATCGCCTTTGCCCTTATGGGGAAGGACGGCTTTGGGTACGACCCGATCTTCCTCTATCCCCCCAAGGCAAAGACCTTCGCCCAGCTGACGGCGGAGGAGAAGAGCGCCGTTTCCCACCGGGGAAAGGCCTTGGCGGTCTTTGCGGAGCATTTGCGGGCGTATTTGAACGCACAGACATAAAGGAGCGATCACATGGAACTGACGAGCAAGCAGCGTGCCCAACTGCGGGGCCTTGCCAATGACCTGGACACCATCCTGCAGATCGGGAAGGACGGCATCGGCGAGAACCTGATC
This sequence comes from Oscillibacter sp., assembly GCA_017469475.1. GTDB lineage: Bacteria > Bacillota > Clostridia > Oscillospirales > Oscillospiraceae > Oscillibacter. The sequence goes on from JAFUGI010000112.1 coordinate 12,403, forward strand.
CACCAGGCGGATACGGCGCTGGAGGCCCGGGAGCTCATCAAGGGCCGGGTGCTGGACAACAATCTGGACTATGACGCCCGCCTGGCGGCGGAGGAGCTGGCCAAGGCAACCCGCAGCGAGGTGGTGCAGGTCATCGGAAGCCGGTTCGTCCTGTACCGGGAGAGCCATTCCAAGCCCCGGGAAAAGCGCATCCAGCTGGTGAAGCGCAGACCCAGAAGCTGACGGCGCCAGGTCGGGAGGAGTGGAACGAGCATGAAGATCGGCATATACGGCGGCACCTTCAACCCGCCCCATCTGGGCCACCTGGCGGCGGCCCGGGCGGTATTCGAGCTGCTGCGGCTGGATGAGCTGTGGCTGGTCCCGGCGGGGATGCCGCCCCACAAGGACCTGCCCGCCGGGTCTCCCACGCCGGAGCAGCGGCTGGAGATGACCCGCCTGGCAGGAGAGCAGCTCGACCTGGGAGACCGGGTGAAGACCCTGGACATCGAGCTTCGCCGGGAGGGGAAGAGCTACACCGCGGACACCCTGGCGGAGCTGACGCGGGGCCGGGAGGAGGACACCTTCTGGCTCCTCATGGGAACGGACATGTTCCTCACCTTCCACACCTGGCACGAGCCGGAGCGCATCTTGTCCCTGGCGGGCATCGCCGCCTTCGGCCGGACGGAGGAGGACGCGGAGGAGCTCTTTTCCCTCCAGCGGGAGCGGCTGTACCGGACCTTCCCCCAGGCGCGCATCTTTACCCTGACGATCCCCGGCGTGGTGGAGGTATC
>JAFUGI010000113.1 GCA_017469475.1 Oscillibacter sp.
CCGGTGACGGAGGGCTCCTCCACCCGGTAGCGGATGGCGTGGCCGTCCGTGGGGTCATACTTGGGAAGGTCCGCGAAGGTATACTGCCAGTCGGTGTCCGCACTGAGCGCGGCCTCCTGGATGGCGGCGTCGTCCGCCAGCAATTGGACCGTGGCCTGGCTCAATGCCGGGCCCACCCAGGATTTGCGCACCGGGATGTCCAGAGTTTCGCTGTTGGTGTTGACGATGACGAAGCTGTCCTCACCCAGGTCCCGGACTTCAGAGGTGTAGCCGACGAGGGGCGCCTCGGCCACCCAGTAAGCGATGATGTGGCCGTCAATGGGGTCGGCCTCCGGAAGGCCTGTAAAGGTGCAGCGCCAGTCGGAAGCGCCGGACAGCTCCGCCTCGGAAACAACGGCGCCATCCGCCAGCAGGAGGATGGTGGCGGATTCGGCCATGGGGCCGATCCACTGCTTTTCCACGGAGATGTCCCGGGTCCGCAGATAGGTGTTGGTGATGACGAAGCCGCTGTTCTCCTCGGCGATCCGGGCGGCGTACCAGGGGATGGGATCCTCGTCCACGCCGTAAACGATGGCCGTGCCGTCCGCATCGTACTTGGGAAGATTGGAGAACACGCCGGACCAGTTGTTCTGCTGGTTCAATACCAGGCTGGTGTCCGTCTTTTGATAGTTGGCGTAGAGGTAGACCAAGGCTTCCTCCGCCGCCGGGCCGATCCACTCCTTGCGCACCGGCAGGGAGACGCGCTCCTGCTGGTCGCCGGAGCCGGTGCCGCCGGAGGAGGCGCTGGTGTAGCTGGAGGTGGCGACCCAACGGTCCTCGCCGGCAGTGAGACGCAGCCGGTTTTGCTGGGTGACGCCGGGGGAGTAAGTGGTGTAGTAGATCAGATGGTACTGCTGGCCCTCGATGTCCCCCATGTCCAGGGTGAAGGAGGTGTAGTCCTCGTTGAACTGAAGGCGGTCGCCCAACTGGTCGGAGTTCCAGCGCTGGGGCGTGGAGAGGACGTTGCCGTATTCATCAAACACCCGCTCGCAGAGGATGAACCGGTCGGGGATGTAGCGGTAAGTGCCGCTCTCGCCGCTGTTGGTGGTGAGGGTGTCCGTCAGCACGGCGTTTCGCAGCGTCCGCTTGGCGACGTTGATCCGCGCCGTCCACTGGACGTATTCATCCGTGCTGCTGGAGCGGCTGTACCACTTGGAAAGGGTCTCCTCAGGGTGCAGCGGCGTGGCGGTGGTCTCCTCAATGACCACGGGAATGGTGGCGGTGGAGGTGCCCACCGTGATGGTGATCTCGTTGGTGTCGTTGAGCTTGACCTTCTCCGTCACCACTACGGCGTTGAGGTACATGGTTCCCTTCACATGGTAGCGGCCCACCACGTAGTCAGTGAAGGTGACGGTGACGGTGCCGCCGCCGGAGTCGCCGTTGGAATTGACCACCGCCTTGGCCACCACGTCGCCCTCCGGTGAGAGGATGTCAAAGTGGGTGGCGCTGTGGGTGGTGGGATAACGCATCTCATCCGGCAGCGTCACCAGGAAGTAGTCCCCCTCCTGGAGGGTATCCTCATAGGCGCTGGCGTCCCAGGTGAGCTTCATCTTGTACCAGGTGCTCTGCTTGAGGGTGGTCTGGGGGGTGCCGCTCTCGCTTTGCATCTCAAACTCTGTGATGGCGATCTGGGTCCGTTCCGAGACCTCGCCGCGGACGGCTGGCGTTTCGCCCGTCTCGTCAACGGCCGCAGCACTGAGCGTGCTTCCCATCACGGAGAACAGCAGGCACAGCGCACATAAAATGGCGCCGGCCCGGGATCGTCTTTTCCTCTTGTACATAAGTCCCTCCTTAGCTTTCTTTCGTTTTATGCTTGGGTCAGCTGCTGGCCTCTTGGGCCAGCGGCACCAGCCTTCCCATCAGAACGAATCGGGCGTCCTGATAGGTGTAGGAGCAGGTGGACAGGGTGAGCAGGCGGTCCTCCGGCAGCGGCGTGATGCCGGACGAAAAAGGGGAGGACCGGAGAAGGGCGGCAATGGCCGCCTCCGCCGCCTCCGCGTCCTCTCCGTAGAGGGGGGAGTCGGCACTGACCGTCCCGGCGGCGAAGAGGGCGACCCGATAGGTCTCCTCGCCGCAAAAGAGGTACAGCGTGGGGTGGGCCTCGTAATACGCCGGGTCCCGGTATCGGGTGATGGAGGCGAACATGGCGCCGCTTTTCATGTTGTGGCCGTAGAGAATGGAATTCCGGCCGGAGAAATCCGGGGCATTGCGAAAGTCCAGAAAAATGGAGCCGTTTGCGTTGCGTGTCCCGTCCGGCAGCCGGTCCAGGTAGTCCTGGTTGTCCCGGGAGCGCAGCACGGGGAAGCTGATGGGCGTATCCTGGCAGTAGATCCAGGCCACAATGTCCTCGTTGACCTCCCGGGCCTTGTCCAGGTCCACCTGGATGGGAGGACCTTCCTCCGACGGCTCTGAGCGGGAGGACTCGCCCTCCTCCGGACCAATGGGCGCCGCCGCGCCTTCCACGGCCAGGGCCTGCATGGTCTCCAGCGCCGTCTGGCTCTCCCGGGCCTCCCGGCCATAGCGCGCCAAGCTTCCCACGGACCACACAAACGCGCTCAAAGCCGCCGCGGCCGCCAGGCATTGGAGGGCGCGTATTCTCGTTTTTCTATTCGCCATGTCATCACCGCGCCGTTTGCCGCCTCATAAGAAAAAGCGGCTGAGTCCCTGGCGTTCCCAGGCTCAGCCGCCTCCGGCGGTCGCCAGACCGATCCTGCCTGGATGCGCCGGGCGGCGCGGCTGAGCCTGCCCGGCGGACCTCATACGAGCAACACACGTTGGATTCTGGCTTATTCTATCAGCATCAAAATAACGTCCCACTAACGGACAGACGCCTTTGCCCCCTGTTCCTCCCCCTGTAAAAGGGCCTGGAGGGGGATATTCGACAAAATTTCTTCGATCTCCGCCTCGATCTTCTGAAACTGTCGGGCCTGGGATCGGTAAAGCTGGCTTTGCCGGTCGAAGACCGCGAACAGGTGCGTATTGTATTCGGTGACCGCGATGATGTCCAGCAGCGACCGCTGGAGCAGTCCTTCCCCCGGCGCGTACAGGGTCTCGTGGGTCTCCGACGCCGTCTCCCGGATGAGCCCCGTCTCCTTCAGATACCCGCAGATCCGTCCGGCCCGGATGCGGGGGATGCCGGTTTGGGAGCTGATGTCGAAAATGGAGACCCCTTCGCAGGGGGCGGTCTCGTCGGAGCAGCGCTGACCGATATACAATAAAATGCGAAGCGCATAATCGGTCTCTCGCTTCAACTGCATGAAATACCTCCTTAACATGATAAGCCCGGTGGCTGATCGCAAAAGGCACAGTTTGGGTGGCTGTCCCGCAGGGGAAAACCGTTTTCGAAGGCGTCCGTGCCGCCGGGAAAACGCCCCGGGGGGAAGGCCCTCGCACGGGCCCCGGCGGTCACCTGACCGCCGGAGGGGCGCGAGGTCCATGGAAAGCGCGTTTCGCGATGGAGTCGATAAGTCCTTGGCTGACTCAAAATCATAGCAACCCGGCTATCACCCTTCACTAACCGACGGCCCGGGAACATGAAAAGAAGACCCTCCGGCAGATGCCGAAGGGTCTTCTGGGAATGTCAAAGCGGGGATGCGCAAGAACTGCGCTGTGCTCAGCGTGCGCCGAGCTCGCCCCGCCGCGGCCTACAGGCCGTTTTCAATGGCGTACTGCTGGATGTGCTGGATCATCTTCTGGGCGGAGGGGGTCAGGTATTTGGGCGGCATGGTGACAAGGCCCAGCTCCCGATAGGCGTCCGGCACGATGGGGAAGCGGACGAGGACCCTCATCGACATCGCCCACCCCCAATACCGCGAAAGCCTGGAGCGGGAGTTCTTCACGGCGCTCCGGGCCTGATGGATAGGGCGCGTGAGGGGCGGCTTCCATAAGCGTAATGCGGCACGGCATAAAAAATCGCTGCAAGCATTTTGTGCAGCGAAACTCTGCCGCAGGGCGAGCTTCTTTCACCCGGGCCTGTGAATTGCCCTTGGGGTGGAGATAACAAAGCGGGCAACACCAAAGATCCCAGTGACAGCAAAAGGCTGCTCGCACTGTTTTTGTTCCTGCGCCTTGAAAACAGCTTGCTTTATGACTATACTGTCCATATAAAACCACAGCGCACAAGGTGGTGGGATCGTTGTTTCAAAATGGGATCACTCGCGGCAAGTTTATGGTACTGCTGACGGCACTTACGCTCATAGCAGCAGTTCTCCTCGCGTCCTCGATCTGGAGCATCTGGCGCAGTCACAGGTATGATCCGTTTGCCGATGGCATGAAGCATGCCGCTTCCTCTACCGGAATGGTGCCGAGGTATTCTCTGCGGCAGGATGGAGACATCTACTATGTCAAATACCCGGATTATTTGGGGACTACAGGGAATCTCGCCATCAAGCCAACCAATGATTCGGAACTGGACGCGCTGCTGATCTGGCCCAATGTCGGCGGCGGATTCCGATACGGCGTGATCCTGTATGACGGAGGCACAACGTATCAGGTTTATATGGACCAGGATGGGAAAACCGCACTTTATGCGGAGGATCAATGGTTGGTGGACGATCACGCGGCGATCATCCAGCAGTATCTGAAAAAAGCAAATGCGATGTGGGATCTCTCTTCGTGATCTCTGCGCCCCTGCGGGGCCTTGAAACAGGTAAGTGAAGCGCTCCGGAGCCGACTGCTTTCGGCTCCGGAGCGCTTTTATCAACGGAACAGCGATTCGATTCAAAGTGTCGATTTGCAGGGACTTCAGAGACCGGACGACAAAAAATCAGGAACTCAGCTTCTTATCGAAGCTGAGTTCCTGATGTAGACAAAGATAGAACGTTTTGATAGAATTTTCCGCTTGGAGGGTGCACCGCCTGTTCAGGGGGATGCAGCTCCTTCTTTCAAGGGGTGCAAACGGCAAGGGGGAGTGACCGATCACCCTTCTTCCGCGAGTATTTCTTGCATTTCTGTTCGAAGATCGACAAGCGTGTATTCCTTCATTTTGCCTTCCATTGCGTCCTGGATCGCCTTGAGTTTTTCATCAAGAAGTCTGTGGATGTTTCTTCCTACAGGGCATTCCGGATTTGGACCCTCATGGAAGTGAAACAGGTTGCCGTTTTCAACGGGCTCGATCGCCTCGTACACATCGTAAAACGTGATTTCCGAAAGTGGCCTGTTCACGGTGATCCCGCCAGTTCCTCTTGCCACGGTAATCAGTCCCGCATTCTTCAGCTGCGTCAGGATCTTGCGAATGATGACAGGATTTGTATTGATACTTCCGGCGAGAAAATCGCTGGTCACTTTATAGTCATCCTTGAAAGTATCCACACAGGTGAAGATATGCAGGGCAACAGTAAATCTGCTTGTGATCTGCATAGGTATCGACCTCCCGCCATTATGCTACATCAAACCTACTGTTATTTCAATGGTTACATTAGAATTTGCCGTTCTGGTTTTGCCAGGTATCTTCAGCAGCCAGAGGCTCCATCACATCCCAATGCTCTGCGATCTTGCCGCCTTCCACGCGGAACAGATCATAGTAAGTGGTCGGGGTTCCACCGAAGGTGCCCTCGCTGACTGCCAGACCGTAGTTGCCATCGGCCAGAACATCATGCGTCTTGTTGTAGATCATCTGGATGCCCTGCTCGGCAAGAGCGGCCAACGCGGCGCCGAGACCAGACAGACCGTCAGCGATGCTGATATTGTGCTGGATATAATTGTCTCCGTCGAAGTAATCGGTCAGCTTGTTGGGGTTCTCACCGCGGAGCACATCACCGACGAAGGAGGCTACGACCTTACGAGTCTCTTCCCGATCGACAGCCTGTTTCGCCGTCGTGCCGTCGATTTGGGTGTGGCCGGACGGATTCGGCTCGGCTTTAGCGGCAAGGTTATCCCAATGCTCCGCGATCTTGCCGTCCGCGTCGATGCGGAAGATGTCGAACGCGACCTGCTCGCCCATACCGGCGAAGTTATAAACGGTCTGCAGGAACACTTTGTCCCCGTCCTCGAAAGCCCGGATATTGTTGACGGTGGTCTTTACAGGGGCGGAGCCGAGGTAAGCGACACTGCCGACGAAGGCATCAGCACCGGTACCATAGGCAAGGTTGTGCTGGATGTAGCCCGGGGCCAGAAGCGCCCTTGCCGCCTCGGTATCGCCAGTAGCAAAAGTGTTGATGAGGGCCAGAGCCTTTTCGATGTTGGTCATGATCGTTTCCTCCTGAGATCGAGATCCTGTTGATCTGGATGTAACCGTTTATATTTCATCCGATAACTGCAATATATCACAGCGTTGATGCAATGTAAATAGTTACATCTAAATTTTTCAAAAAAATTTTATGCCTGTGGACAAAAGAGGAACGCCCACAGGCCGTCAAGCCTGTGGGCGTTCCCATCGTGTCGAAATCCGCCGGTTTTTTCATGCCTTGTGTTGACAAAAAGGATGCGGCCCTCCGTGTGCAAGACCGCCCCGCAAACCAACGGAGTGGTTGTGGGCGAAAAGGAGGAGCAATGAGGCAATATAATGAGGCAATATAAAGTATTCGGCGCCAGCCCGCAGGCTGACGCCGAACATGTCGTGAGCGCGGTTTACGACCACGTGGTGGACAGTAAGGGATTCGAACCCTCGACCTCTGCGATGCGAACGCAGCGCTCTCCCAACTGAGCTAACCGCCCGAATACTGCCGCCTCCTGGCGACGAAAAATATTATACCACAATTTCCGAAGTTGTAAAGCCTAATTTTTTGAAACGGCCGAAAATTTCAGTTGATAATCGGAAAAGAATATAGTACAATATAAAAGCTAAGCAAGTCCTCCGCATACAGCTGCGGAGCCGGTCTCGCGCAATGGGACCCCACGAACCATGTCAGGCGGGGAACCGAGCAGCATTAAGCGGGACATTCCATGTGCCGCGAGGGCGCCGGTTCCACAGCTGTATGCGGAGGACGTTTATTTACCCGGACCGGACACCGGGGGAGAAAGGGGAGGGCTGTCCATGTATCAGGCGCTGTACCGCAAGTGGCGGCCCAGGGTGTTTTCCGACGTGGTGGGCCAGGAGCACATCACCCGCACCCTCCGCACCCAGGTGGCGGAGGGCCGCACCTCCCACGCCTATCTCTTCACCGGTACCCGAGGCACCGGAAAGACCACCTGCGCCAAGATCCTGGCCAAGGCCGTCAACTGCGAGCACCCGGTAGATGGGGACCCCTGCTGCGCGTGCCCGTCCTGTGTGGGCATCGAAAACGGCAGCTTTCTGGATGTGTTGGAGCTGGACGCCGCCTCCAACAACGGCGTGGACCAGGTCCGCGCCCTGCGGGATGAGGCCATCTATTCCCCCGCCAATGTGAAAAAGCGGGTCTACATCGTGGACGAGGTCCACATGCTCTCCACCCCCGCCTTCAACGCCCTTTTGAAGATCCTGGAGGAGCCGCCGGAGCATCTGATGTTCATTCTGGCCACCACGGAGCTGCACAAGGTCCCGGCCACCATTCTCTCCCGCTGCCAGCGGTACTCCTTCAAGCGCATCCTGCCCCGGGACATTGCCGACCGCCTCGCTTACGTGGCCGCCCAAGAGCACATCGACCTGACGGCGGACGGAGCGGAGCTCCTCTCCCGCCTGGCGGACGGGGCGCTGCGGGACGGGCTCTCCCTTCTGGACCAGTGCGCCGCCGCCGGCGGAACCATCGACCACGCCGCCGTGCTGGAGGTGCTGGGCCTGGCGGGGAATTTGCAGACCGCCCAGCTGTTGGAGCATATCCTCCGGCGGGACGCCCAGGCGGCGCTGCTGCTGCTGGGTAAGCTTTACGACGGCGGCAAGGACGTAGGCGCCGTGCTGGGGGAGCTTTCCACCCTGGTGCGGGATCTGCTGCTGCGGCGCACCGCACCGGAGGGGGGCGCGGCCCTGCTCTCCGGCGGGTATGACAGCGCCACGCTGGACCGGCTGGGCAAGGGCGTGGCCTCCAACCGGTTTTTGTATCTGGCGTCCACCCTGCAAAAGGCGGCGGCAGACTTGTATTACAGCACCAACCGCCGCACGGATGCGGAGTTGTGCCTCCTGCGGCTGTGCGACGAGAGCCTTTCCGGCGACCTGACGGCCCTGGAAAACCGCATCCGCCGGCTGGAGGAGAGTGCGGAGCAGGGCCGCCTGATCCGCGCCGCCGCAGTCCAGGCCGCGCCGGCGCAGGAGGAGCGCACAGCGCCCTCCCCGGCGGAGGAGATGCCTCCGGCCCGGGAGACACCGCCTGCGGAGGACATCCCCTGGGAGGAGCCGCCGGAGGACGCGCCGCCCTGGGCGGAGATACCCACACCCCAGAGTGTGTCGGCCGCGCCCCAGGGGAAAAAGGCCGCCATCCGGCCCGACGCCGGGCCGGCCGCCACTGCTCCCGACGGGCAGAAGGAGACAAGGGAAATACCTTCACAGCCATTGCCCTCCGGCGGAAACTGGTGGCGTGCCCTGACAGAGCGGTGCAAGGGGCAGATCCCCGTGTTCATGCGGGCCTTTCTGGACATGTGCACCGGTGTGCTGGAGGGGGATGCCCTCACCGTGTACGCGCCGGACAGCATCACCTTGAACCGGCTGGACAACGACCGGGTCCGGGGTGTGCTGGCCCAGGAGGCCGGTGCCGCCGCGGGCAGCGCCATCCGGGTGCAGCTGCGGGAGGGACAGCCGCCGCAGCGGCGGCCCCAGGAAAATTTGCAGGAGCTGCTGGAATTCAGCCGGCAGTTTGACAACATCGAGATCAAGTAAAGGAGATAAAAACCATGAGTTACAGTGCGCGCCGGGGCTTTAGCAACGGCAGTCAGCGCTCCACCGGCGCCCAGCGCCAGGCGGAGCTGCAGCAGCGGATCGCCCAGATGCAGGAGGCCATGAACGCCGCTCAGGCGGAGGTGGAGGCCCGGGAGTTTACCGCCAGCGTAGGCGGCGGCGCCGTGGAGGCCCGGGTCAACGGCAAGAAGGAGCTGCTGGGTCTGACCATCCAGCCCGAGGCCGTGGACCCGGAGGATGTGGAGATGCTCCAGGATCTGGTGGTCAGCGCGGTGAACGAGGCGCTGCGCCAGGCGGGCGAGGCCATGGAAAAGGGCATGAACGGCGTCACCGGCGGCTTAGACCTGGGGGCATTCGGACTGTGAGCGGTGCCGGCGCGGCCGCCGAAAAGGCGGCCGTGCCGTGCTTTTGCCGGGCGGCGGATCGACTTGACCGGACGATCGTGAACTGCGCTTCGCAATGGCCGAAAACAGTTTGACCCATGCAAGGAGGCATGTATGCACTTACCCATCATCACTGCCCACTCCGGCTGCGAGGGCACGGAGCGGGATTCCCGGGAGTCACTGGAGCGGGCCATCGCCCTGGGGGCCGACGCGGCGGAGGTGGACGTCCGCCGCGCATCGGACGGCACGCTGTACATCTCCCACGACCGGCAGGAGACGGCGGAGGGCAAGCTGACGCTGGAGGCGGTGTTCCGGACCCTGTGCCAGACGCCTCTTCGCCTCAACTGCGACATCAAGGAGCCCTTTGCCGTCAGCGGCGTGCTGGACCTGGCCCGGCGCTTCGATTTTGGACCGGACCGACTGATTTTGACCGGCTCCGTCTCGCCGGAGCTGCTGGCGCTGGAGCGCGCCGTGACATCCGGCGCCGGTGTCTGGCTCAATATCGAGGAGGCGTTGAAATTCCCCTGCGTCGCCCGTCTCTTCGCAGCGGGGGAGGAGGACCGCTTCCCGGCGCTGATGGCGGACGCCAAGCCCTTCGTGCTGGGAATGCTGTCCGAGGCGGAGGTGGTCCACTCCCTCTGCCGCCTGCTGAAGGCCCTGGGCACGGCGGGGGTGAATCTGCCCTACGCCGTGCTGACGGAGGAGCTGCGTACGGCTCTTCGGGAGGCGGAGATCCCCATCTCCGTCTGGACGGTGAATGACCCGACGGCGCTGGACCGGTGCCTGGCGCTGGAGGTGGGCAATATCACGACCCTGGCCGTCTCCACGGCACTGGAGCGGAGACGGCGGTACGCGGAGTGCTGAAAGGCGCGGAAGGAGAGCACGATGGACCTGATGGAAGCCATGGCACGGCGCCACGCGGTGCGCGCCTATCTGGACCGGCCTCTGGCCGGAGCGGAGCTGGAGGCATTGGAGGCGGCGGTGGCCCGGGTTAACCGGGAGAGCGGGCTCCACATCCAGCTGGTGAAAAACGAGCCCCAGGCTTTTGACAGTACCCTGGCCCACTACGGAAAGTTCTCAGGCGTTGCCAACTATCTGGCCCTGGTGGGCCCCAAGGGACCGGAGCTGGAGGAGCGGTGCGGCTACTACGGGGAGCGCATCGTGCTGGAGGCCCAGCGGCTGGGGCTGAACACCTGCTGGGTGGCCCTGACCTACAAAAAGGTACCCAGTGCCTTTACCGTGAGCCCCGGGGAGAAGCTGGTGATGGTCATTGCCGTGGGATACGGCGCGACTCAGGGCGCCGCCCACCGCAGCAAGGAGGAGAGCACCGTCAGCGTTGCGGAGGGCGGAGCGGCGCCGGAGTGGTTCCGCCGGGGCGTCCAGGCGGCCCTGCTGGCACCCACAGCCATGAACCAGCAGAAGTTCCGCTTCACCCTGCAAGACGGCAGGGTCACCGCCAAGGCCGGGTTTGGCACCTATACCAAGGTAGACCTGGGCATCGCCAAATATCACTTTGAGCTGGGCGCCGCGCCGGAGACGGTGGACTGGGCCTGAAGGACAAAACGGATACGAACAGCCCCGCCGGAGCGTAATGCTCCGGCGGGGCTGCTGTTTTGCGGCCATTTTTTCGAGGAAAATCTATGAAGGAAAATAACCTTACAGGGATTGAAAATCATAAAATTTTCAAATCTGCCCCTGCCGCAGGCTGTCCGGCGCCTATGGGGGCGCCGCCACGCCCTCAGCAGAGGCGCAGGGCGTCCTTCATGGAGCGGACGTAGGCTTCGATGTGGGGCGGCGCCTCCCGGCCATACTGTTCCAGCAGCTGGATGATGGCGCTTCCCACGATGGCCCCGTCGGACAGGGCGGCCATGGCGGCGGCCTGGGCGGGGGTGGAGATGCCAAAGCCGATGGCGCAGGGCACGGCGGTGTTCTCCCGGATCACCGAGACGATGGCCCCCAGGTCCGTGGTGATCTCACTGCGCACGCCGGTGACGCCCAGGCTGGACACGACGTACAAAAAGCCCTCCGCCTCCCGGGCGATCATGGCGATGCGGTTTTCCGAGGTGGGGGCGATGAGGGAGATGAGGTCCACGCCGTACCGGCGGCACAGGGGCAGAAACTCTCCCTTTTCCTCAAAGGGCAGATCCGGCAGGATGAGCCCATCCATGCCGATGTCCCGGCAGGTGGAGAGGAACCGCTCCGCCCCGTAGGAAAAGACCACGTTGGCGTAGGTCATGAACACCATGGGCACCGTCACGTCCCGGCGCAGCTGGCGCACCAGATCGAAGATTTTGTCGGTGGTGACGCCGCCCCGCAGGGCCCGCAGGTTGGCCCCCTGGATCACCGGGCCCTCCGCCGTGGGGTCGGAGAAGGGGATGCCCAGCTCGATGAGGTCGGCGCCCCCCGCGGCGGCGGCGCGGACAGCGGCGGCGGTGGTCTCAAGGTCCGGGTCGCCGCAGGTGAGGAAGGGGATGAACGCCTTGCCGTGGGCAAAGGCCTGTGCGATGTTACTCATGGAGATCCTCCCCTCTGTAGCGGGCGATGGCGGCGCAGTCCTTGTCGCCCCGGCCGGAAATGGTGATGACGATGATCTGATCTCGCCCCATCTCCGGCGCCAGCTTCCGGGCGTAGGCCACAGCGTGAGCCGACTCGATGGCGGGGATGATGCCCTCCGTGCGGCTGAGGTACTCAAAGGCGTCCACCGCCTCGTCGTCGGAGACGGGGACGTACTCCGCCCGGCCGGTATCGTGGAGCCAGGCGTGCTCCGGGCCCACGCCGTGGCCTACGCCCGGAAGCTGGCGCCGGAGATGGGGCGGGATCAGATCATCGTCATCACCATTTCCGGCCGGGGCGACAAGGACTGCGCCGCCATCGCCCGCTACAGAGGGGAGGATCTCCATGAGTAACATCGCACAGG
>JAFUGI010000114.1 GCA_017469475.1 Oscillibacter sp.
CTCGCCCACCAGATTTCCCCGCCCCACGTAGCACAGCGTCCGCTCCGCGCCGTCGGGGTAGAGGAGGTAGGCCCGCACCCGGCCCCGGTCCAGAAGGTAGATCTCCCGGGCCTCGTCCCCCTTCAAAAAAAGCTGCTTGCCCGCGGCGTAATGGCGGGTCTGGCCGTAGCGGTGGAACGCGTCGGCCAGGCGCTGAGCCTGGGACTGCTGCGCCATAGGGATTGCCTCCTTTGCACATAATTCATAAAAAAAACACGCTGTTTTTGACATAATAGAACAAAATCGGCACAATGTAAAGAACCTTACAATGTTCCACCCCGCTGCCCGGTACGATGGAAGTGCAAAAAGGGAACCGAGAAGACCGGACCGGCGGCGCTCCCGCTGTTCCACACAAAATCGACAAGGAGGAAGTTCTTATGGCAATGTTTCAGACCAACGACGGCGCCCACATCCACTACGAGGTAAACGGCACCGGCAAGCCCCTGGTGATGCTCCACGGCTGGGACCAGAGTGCCAAGGCGTTTTGCGAGAACATCCCGGTCCTGGCGGAGAAGTACCAGGTCATCAGCGTGGACCTGCGGGGCCAGGGCGAGTCCGAAAACGTGACCTACGGCTATCGCATCTCCCGCCTGGCTATGGACGTCAAGCAGCTGCTGGACTCCCTGCAGGTGGAGGGCGCCACCCTCCTGGGCTGGTCCATGGGGTGCAGCGTGGTGTGGAGCTACTGGGACCTGTTCCGCAGCGAGCGCATCGAAAAGCTGGTGCTGGTGGACGAGCCGCCTCTGTGCCTCATCAACGCCGGCAATCCCGACGGCTTTTCCAACAACCCGGACCTGGAGGCCCTGAAGGAGTCCATCCTCACGGACACCGTCAACGCTACCCAGGGCTTTGTGGACATGATGATCGTCACCCCCGAGGGCAAGGCCAAGTACGCCCAGCAGACGCTGGAGGAGAGCCTGAAGTTCCCCAAGGAGCAGTGCACCCACCTGCTGCTCAACCACGTGTATACCGACTGGCGGGACGTGATCCCCACCATCACCATTCCCACGCTGGTCATCGCCGCCAAGCGCAGCCACGTGAAGGTATCCAACAACGAGTGGACCCACGCCCACATCCCCGGCTCCCAACTCAAGGTGTTTGAAACGGCCCACATGATGTTCATGGAGGAGCCGGAGGCCTTCAACGCCGCTGTGATGGAGTTCATCGGCTGAAAGGAGAGATCGCATCGTTCGCCTGCGGCGCTTCGGCGCCGCGGGCGCTTTCATAAGCAAAAACCGCCGGGTTCCCGGCGGTTTTCGATGACCGACGAAGCCGCGCTTGCGTCCGGGTCGGCCGGGGGGGATCCAAGTCCGAGCCGTTTTTGCCGGGGCTTCGCCCCGGCAAAAACACCGCTCAAGCGAGCTGCGCGAGCTCTCGCGCCGACCAAGGCGGGCCTTGCCCGCCGCGATGAGCGCGAGCAACTCCCATGAGGGCCCAGTGCAGCGGCTCTCATGGGAAGCGTGGCGGCCTTGCCGACACGCGCAAAAACCGCCGGGAAACCGGCGGTTTTGACTTACAGGGGATGGGAGGCGAGGTAGGAGCGCACGGACTGGGCGTCCGCGGTGATCTGATCCTTCAAAGCCTCCAGGGAGGGGAAGCGGACCTCCCCCCGGATGTGGGCGAGAAATTCCAGCCGCACGGTGCGGTCGTACAGGTCCTCGTCAAAGTCCAGAAGCCACGACTCCACCGTCACGTCCTCTCCATTGTGGACCGTGGGGCGGTTTCCCACGTTGGTCACGGCGGCGAAGCGCCGTCCGTCCTCCAGCACGGCCCGGGCGGCGTACACCCCGTGGGTGGGCACCAGCACGTGGGGCGGCACCGCCAGGTTCACCGTGGGCACGCCGATGGTCCGGCCGATGCGCCGCCCGTGGCGCACGGTCTGGGTCAGGGTGTGGGGGTGGCCCAGGAAGCGGGCCGCCGTCTCCATCTCCCCCGCCTCCACCAGGGTGCGGATGTACGTGGAGCTGACGGTGACGCCCCCCAGCTCCACCTTGGGAATGATGTCGCACCCAAGGCCCAGCTCTGCGCACTTTTCCGCCAGCAGCGCCGGGGTCCCCTGGTTCTTGTGGCCGAAGCGGTGGTCGTGGCCCGCCACCAGGTGAACGGCGTGGAACCGGCCCACCAGCAGCTCCGTGACAAAATCCTCCCAGGAGGTGGTCATCATCTCCCGGTCGAAGGGGACCATGATGACCTCCCGGATGCCGTACAGCCGGCGCACCAGGTCCGCCCGGTCCTCCGGCGAATTGATGAGGGGGCAGGGGATGCCGGTGACCACCTCCTTGGGCGGCCGGTCAAAGGTGAAGACCGCGCTCTCCACGCCCCGGCGGGCGGCTTCCTCCGCAGTGCGGCGCAGCAGGGCGCCGTGGCCCAGGTGGACTCCGTCAAAGAAGCCCAGGGCGATGACTTTCGGCTGGTCAGACATGGCTCACGCTCCAAAAAAGTTTTTCAGGGAGGTCAACGTGCCGCCCCGGGCCCGGGACAGGCAGAGAAAGGCGCCGTCCTGCCCGTAGACGCGGTACGTGCCGTCGGCCGTGCCGGGCAGGGTGATGGGATTGCCGCAGCGGACCCGGCGCTCCGCTTGGGATCCGGGCACCGTCAGGGCGGGGTACTGGGAAAAGAGACTGTCCGTGGGCAAAAGCAGGGCCTCGCCCTGCTCCTGGACCTCCTCCAGGGTGACGGCGGCCGAGAGAGGGAAGCCCGCCGCCATGGTCCGGCGGAGGGAGTACAGGGTGCCGCCGCAGCCCAGGGCGGCGCCCAGATCGTGGCACAAGGTGCGCAGATATGTGCCCTTGGAGCAGCGGCAGCGGAGAAGATAGTCCGTCTCGCTCTCCTGGGAGAGGAGCTCCAGCTCGTAAATGGTGACGGGCCGGGCCGCCCGCTCCACCTCCACGCCCTTGCGGGCCAGCTCATAGAGTTTCTTTCCCCGGACCTTCACGGCGGAGTACATGGGCGGGACCTGGGCGATGTCCCCCCGGAAGGCGGCGAGCGCCGAGGCCACCTGCTCCGCCGTCAAAGAGACGGGATGGGTCTCCAGCGTCTCGCCCCAGATGTCCTGGGTGTTGGTCACCTGCCCCAGGCGGAGGCCGGCCACATATTCCTTCTGCCCGTTCTCCGCGAATTCCACGGCCCGGGTGGCCTGTCCCACGAATATCGGCAGCACGCCCGTGGCCATGGGGTCCAGGGTCCCGCCGTGGCCCACCCGCTTTTCCCGGAACACGCCCCGGAGCTTGGCGCACACGTCCATACTGGTCCAGCCGGCGGGCTTGTCGATGATGAGGATGCCGCTTGGCATAGTCACGCTCCTTTACATACCCTCCGGCGCCGTCTGGGCGATGGCCGCCAGCATCCGGCTGCGGGCCTCCGGGAAGGGGGCCTCGATGGTGCAGCCGGCGGCCGCGGCGTGTCCGCCGCCGCCAAGCAGGGCGCAGGCCCGGGTGGCGTTGATCCGCTCGCCGGTGCGCAGAGAGATCTTCCACACGTCCGGCCGCAGCTCCCGCATGGTCACGGCGCAGTCCACCCCCTGGATCTGCGCGCCCAGGGAGGCCAGCTCCTCCGCGTCAGTCTCCGTCGCCTCCAGCCGCGCCATCAGGGACAGGGGCACGGCCAGCACCGCCACCCGGCCGCCGTCGTAAAAGGCGCAGTCGTTCAGCATGGCGGCCTCCAGCTGCATCCGCTTGCGGCTCTTGGTGCGGAAGAACACCTTGTTCACCGTCCGGTAGTCGATGCCGGTGCGCATCAGCGCCGCCGCCACGGCGTGGGTGTAGGGCGTGGTATTGGCATAGGAAAAGCAGCCCGTGTCCGTGGATACCGCCACGTACAGGGGAAGGGCGATCTCCGGCGTGATGGGGCCCAGCCGAGAGAGGATGTCATACACCAGCTCGCCGCAGGCGGCGGCCTCCGGCCGGACGATGTTGGCCCGTCCGAACCCCTCGAAGGAGGGGTGATGGTCGATGGCAAGGTCCACCCGGTCCAGATAGGGCCGGGCGTTTTCCGGGAAGAGGCCCGCCGCCGCAATGTCCACCGACACCACCTGCTCCGGCGCAAAGTCCGCCGGCGCGGCATAAGGGGTGAAGTAGGGGGCGGTGGTCTCCGTCAGATCCGGGTTGGGGAAGAGGTACGCTGTCTTCCCCAGGGCGCGCAGAGCGGCGCACAGGGCGGCGGCGCAGCCCACGGTGTCCCCGTCGGGCCGGACGTGGGTGAGGATGAGCACCCCATCAAAGCCGCGCAGCAGCGCGGCGGCCTGCGGTACGGTGAGCACGGTCATTCCTCCGTTTCTGCGGGCGGTTGGCCCGCATCGTCGCTGGCGTACTCCACCTTCCGCAGCACCTCCAGGATGTGGGCGCCGTGGAGAATGGAGTCGTCCCCCTGGAACTGGAGCTCCGGGGTGTAGCGCAGCTGTAGGGCGCGGCCCAGCTCCCGGCGCAGAAAGCCGGAGGCGGAGCGAAGCCCCTTCAAAACGTCCTTTTCCGCGTTCTTGTCCAGAACGCTGACATAGACCTTGGCGTAGCGCAGGTCGCTGGTGGTGTCTACCCGGGTGAGGGACACCATCCCTGCGGCGCTGACGCGGGGATCCTTCAAACGGCGGATCTGGTCGGAGAGCTCCCGCTGGATCTCCTCGTTGATCCGTCCGATGCGATTGCTTGGCATAAAGCAGCTCCTTTCCGGGCATGGCCCCGGCGATCGGGAAGGTTCCCCCCTGCCGCCGGCGGCGCTTCCCGCTCAAACAGTGGTTCCCATGGGCGCGGCGGAGCCTGTCCGCCCGGCCTTTCCCCTCTGCGGGAAGGCCTACCGGCGGAGGAAGGACTCGTCCGAGGGAACGGCTTCGTCGGAGACGAACCGCTCCACCCGCATGTGCAGGTCGTACCGCTCCCGCATCGCCGCGATCCGGGCCATCATGGGGGAGGCGTGGTGGGCGTCCAGAGCGGCCTGGTCCCGCCAGCTGTCGATGAGCAGCACGGTCTCCGGGTCCTCCAGGGGAAGATAGTAGTCGTAGCCCAGGTTTCCCGGCTCATGGCGGATGGCGTCCGCCGTGCCGCTGGCGGTCATCTCCTCCGCGAAGCGGCGGGCGCTGCCGCCGGCGCCGGTATAGTGGATGTGGATGGTGAGGCTCATGGCGGCCCTCCCTTCTCTTATATGGGCGGCCATGGCGGGCCGCAGCAAAAGCGGGGCGGCGACGCGGTCGCCGCCCCGGTGGTGTGTTGGCTTACTGGGGGATCTCCTCCATGGTGAAGGCCTCGATGATGTCGCCCTCCTTGATGTCGTTGAACTTCTCCACGGTCATGCCGCACTCGTAGTTCTCCGCCACCTCGCGGGCGTCGTCCTTGAAGCGCTTGAGGGAGGCCAGAGACCCCTCGTGGATGACGATGCCGTCCCGCACCACCCGCACGGAGCAGGCGCGGACGATCTTGCCGTCCTGGACGTAGCAGCCGGCCACGGTGCCCACGCCGGAGACCTTGTAGGTCTGGCGGACCTCGGCGTGGCCCAGCACCACCTCCCGGAACTTGGGGGCGAGCATGCCCTTCATGGCGGCCTCGATCTCGTCGATGCAGTCGTAAATGACCCGGTACATCCGCATATCCACGTTCTGGCGGGCCGCGCCGTCCCGGGCGGCGGCGTCCGGCCGGACGTTGAAGCCCACGATGATGGCATTGGAGGAGGCGGCCAGCATCACGTCGGACTCGTTGACGGCGCCCACGCCGCCGTGGATGACCCGGACGTTGACCTCGTCGTTGGAGAGCTTTTCGAGAGACGCCTTCACGGCCTCCACGCTGCCCTGCACGTCGGCCTTGACGATGAGGGCCAGCTCCTTGCGCTCGCCGGCCTGGATCTGGTCGAAGAGGTTTTCGAGGGACACCTTCTGCACCGGCGCGGCGGCCTTGGCCTTTTCCTCGGCCTTGCGCTGCTCCACCAGCTCCCGGGCCATGCGCTCGTCGGCCACGGCGAAGAAGGGGCTGCCGGCGGTGGGCGCCTCGGAAAGGCCCGCCACCTCCACGGGGACGGAGGGACCCGCCTGGGTCAGGCGGTTGCCCTTGTAGTCCAGCATGGTGCGCACCCGGCCCACGGCGGTGCCGGCGATGATGATGTCGCCCTGCTTGAGAGTGCCGTTTTGCACCAGCAGCGTGGCAACAGGGCCCCGGCCCTTGTCCAGCCGCGCCTCGATCACGGTGCCCTGACCCGCCCGGTTGGGGTTGGCCTTCAGCTCCGCCATCTCGGCGGTCAGCGTCACCATTTCCAAAAGGTTCTCGATGCCGATGTTCTTCTTGGCGGAGACCTTGCAGCAGATGGTCTCGCCGCCCCAGTCCTCGGGCACCAGGCCGTACTCCGTCAGCTGCTGGAGCACCCGGTCAGGGTTGGCGTTTTCCTTGTCAATCTTGTTCACGGCCACGATGATGGGGATGCCCGCGGCCTTGGCGTGGTTGATGGACTCCACAGTCTGGGGCATGATGCCGTCGTCCGCCGCCACCATCAAAATGGCGATGTCGGTGATCATGGCGCCCCGGGCCCGCATGGAGGTGAAGGCCTCGTGGCCCGGCGTATCCAGGAAGGTGATGGGCTTGCCGTTGATCTCCACCTGATAGGCGCCGATGTGCTGGGTGATGCCGCCGGCCTCGCCGGCCGCCACGGAGGTGTTGCGGATGGTGTCGAGCAGTGTGGTCTTGCCGTGGTCCACGTGGCCAATGACCACCACCACGGGGGCGCGGGGCTCCAGCTCGTCAGGCGTATCCTCGTGCACGTCGATGAGCTTTTCCTCGATGGTGACCACCACTTCCTTCTCCACCTTGCAGCCCATCTCCTCGGCAACGAAGGAGGCGGTGTCGAAGTCGATGATCTGGCTGAGGGAGGCCATGATGCCGTTTTTCATCAGGCACTTCACGACCTCCGCCCCGGTCTTCTTCATCCGGGAGGCGAGCTCGCCCACGCTGATCTCGTCGGGGATCTGGACCTTCAGCGGGGCCTTTTTGGCGATCTCCAGCTGGAGGCGGCGCATCCGCTCCGCCTCGTCCTGGCGGCGCTTGTTGGAGAAGGTCATGCCGCCCCGGCGCTGCTGGCTGGAGGAGCGGATCTTCTGCTTGCCGGCCTTCTGCTGCATCCGCTGGCCCCGCTGGCCACCCAGATCCTCCAGCCGCTCGTCGTACTTGGCCAGGTTCACGTCGCCGCCCTTGCGGGTGTCCACGATCTTCTTCTGGGGCACCCGGGACTGGGGCTGCTGCACGGCGCCCTGGGGCTTGGGCTGCTGGGCCTGCTGGGGCTGCTGCCCATTATTGCCTTGGGGCCGGGGCTGAGCGGCGGGGGCGGCGGGCTGAGGCACGCCCTGGCGGACGGCCTGCTCGGCGGGCTTCTTCTCCTCCTTCTGGGGAGCGCTCTGGGCCTTCTGCGCCGGGGCGGCGGGCTCCTCCTTCTTTTCCTGATAGGTGTCCGCAAAGATCACCTGAATATTGGAGACCTGGTTATGCTGGGTGAGATAGTCGAAGATCACGCTCAGCTCGTGATCCGACAGGACCTGCATGTGGTTTTTGGGCGCGGCCACATACTTGGTCAGGATCTCCGTGATGGTTTTGGTGGGCAGGCCAAAGTCCTTTGCCACCTCATGCACTCTGTATTTCTCACTGTTCGCCAATCAAAACACCTCGTTATGCTCCAACCCGGAGGCTGGGAGAATTTCGTATTGTCACGCGGGGAGGGGACGGCGCCCGCTCCGCCGCGGTTGGGACGGCTCTGTTCAGCTCTCCCGCTTGCGGAAGGAGCCCTTGCCCTTTTTCACCGGGCGGCTGCGGCGGTAGGTCCGGTCCTGGGGGGGACAGGATTGCCCGGCGCCGCCGATCCGGGACTTTGGCCGGTCCCCCCGGCCCCCTGCGGGGCCGGCTGCTTTGGGACCGGGCTTTGCTGGAACGGCCCTTTTGGGCGGGACCACTTTGGGACCGGACTTTGCCGGAACGGGGTCCGCGGCCTCCGCCGGGGCGACTCGTTCCTTGCGCTTTCGGCCCGTGCGGAGGTTTTTCCGGTGGGCCTCCTGCTCCTCCCGGCGCTGCCGGGCC
>JAFUGI010000115.1 GCA_017469475.1 Oscillibacter sp.
AAGGAAACGGATTTACCCTGACTCGAGTCGATCTCAGTTATGTCGATACATCCCATGTTACAAACATGGAGGGCGTGTTCCGGGGCTCCCGTCGACTTGCACAGGTATACGGTGTTGAAAATTGGGATGTATCCAATGTAAATACGTTTAATTACACCTTTTCCGGTACGTATCTTAAGTCATTGGACCTCTCAAAATGGAATACCAGCAGTGCAACTTCCATGGTCAGTATGTTTGAAATGTGGCCGGGAGATAACCCGTTATCGAATCTTGTCCTCCGATTTGATACGTCGAATGTGACGAGTTTCTCCCAGATGTTTAAGGGGGCTGGAAATCTAAAAAGCATTGATTTAAGCAGCTTTGAAACAGCATCCGGGGCTGATACGACAGGGGGCGGAAATACAAATCAACGGTCTTATGCATGGGAGATGTTCTATCAATCGGGCATTGGTGATGTTGTTGTCGCGGAGGATAATCTCTTCGTAATGCCTGGTGATGTAAGAGGAAATCCTAAATATACCTATGTCGAGAGGACACCCTCCTACACCGGGATCAATCCGCCGCCTACCTATGGTTCCTCCACTTCCTCCGGCGGGGCCAGTGAGTCGGAAACCACCTGGCTCTCCACCGGTGACTACTGCACCGTGGACAAGAGCTACGGCGCGAACGAGTGGCTCTACACCTTCACCGTCACCGGCACGGCGGCCTACGCTTGGGAGGACGCGGTACCCGACAACTACGAGCTGACCGAGAGCACCTATGCCCATTCCACCGGCCTTGCCATCGGCAGCGCGGAAGCACCGGTGGAGCTTGCGAAGTTGGCGGCGGATGACATCGCCACCGTCACCAACAAGCTCAAGGATGGCTACATCGTGCCCACCTTCGGCTCCCTCGCGCTCCGCAAGACCTTATATCTGGGGACGGAGGAGACCACGTCCTCCGACCTGAAATTCACCTTCACCGTGACGCTGCGGGACGGTGATGGGCAGCCGGTCACCGGCACCTTCGGCGACGCCACCTTCGTAAACGGCACGGCAACGCTTCTGCTCTCCGGCGGTGAGACCCGGACCCTCACCGACATCCCCACCGGCTATGCCTTCACCGTTTCGGAGGCCGCCGGCGACTATGCGACAACGGTGACGGCGACAAACGCCGCCGTCACGGAGGGGACCACGGACGTCACCGGCACCATCCAGGCAAACACGGCCAGCCGGGCCGATTACACCAACACCGTCACGGTGGACGACCGGGAACCCATGAGCTTCGTGGTGAAAAAAGCGGTGGTCAACGACCGGGACCGCAGCTACACCTTCGACGCCCAGCTGACCGACCTGAAAAAGGATACCACCTATGCCCTGCGAAAGACCGACGCAGAAGGCAATACGACGGAGGGCACCTTCACCTCCTACAAAAACGGCGACCGGTACGACGGCTACGTGAACTTCACCCTGAAAAATGGCGAGTCCGTGGAGTTCGTAGACATCCCGACGGGCAGCACCTACCGCATCACCGAAAGCGGCGGGGAGAGCTACACCGCCCGCTACACCGTGACCAACGCGAATGAGAAGGGCACCATCGTCAGCGCCTCCAGCGGTGCCGCGGCCGGCGCCTCCCTTTCGACCGCCGTGGAAACGGCGGAGGAGGGGGAGGAGACTACCGTCACCTTCACCAACACGGAGCGGCGGTCCACCCAGCAGCTCACCTTGAAAAAGGCGGTGAAGACCCCGGTGACCAACGAGGCCGGCACCCAGGACTTTACCTTTGAGATCCTGTTTTCCAACTTGGGTGAGGGGCATGTCTTCCGCTCCGACCTGGGCCAGCACAAGGCGGACCAGGAGGGGAACCTGACCGTTACCGCCACCCTTCGCTCCGGCGGCTCCGTGACCTTCGAGGGAGTGCCGGTGGATGCCGGGTACCTCATCCGGGAGCTGGATTCCGGCAAATACATGCCCGCCTACGCCATCACCGGAGGCGTCCATGTGGCCAGCGAAAGCGGCGCCGCGTTGACGGCCCACCAGCTGAATTTTGCCACCGCGCAGGAGACGGTGGACGTGGGGGAGGACGCCGTCGTTACCTTCTCCAACACCCTGCCCACAGGAGCCCTGCAGGTCAGCAAGGCCGTGGCCGACGGGGAGGCTCCCAACAAGGAGTTTTCCTTTACAGCGCGTATGACCTATGAGGGGAAGCCCCTCGCTGGGACCTATACACTGGTCCGCTATACGGCGGGCGTGGAGACCGGACGGGAGAGCGTGACCCTGGTCCAGCCCGCCTCCGGCAGCGAGGAGACGTTCAGCACCTGCGGCTTTACCCTCAAGGACGGGCAGTCCGTGGAGCTGCTGGGCCTTCCGGATGGAACAGTCTGTACCGTGGAGGAGGATGATCCGGCGGGCTTCATCCCCGAGGTGACCGTCACATCGGAGGACGGGGAGCACAGCACAGTCTACGGCACCCTGGCCCAGGGGCTGACCATCCAGCAGGAGAAGACGGTCACGGCGGCCTACACCAACCACGTGGGCTACGCCCTGCCTCAGACCGGCAGCAGCGGAACGGCCCTCCAGGCGCTGCGGGGCCTTTGGCTGGCGCTGAGCGCACTGGCGCTGGGCGCCGCCGGGTACGAGCGTCGCCGCCGCGTGTGAGCGGTCGTTCCGGCGCCGGATGCCGGCTGTCGATCAAACAAGAAGAGCCGCAGGCAAAGCACTTGCTTTGCCTGCGGCCCCTTTTGGGTTCGGACTCCTACAGCCGATGCATCATGGAAACCTCGTAAGCGGTGCGCTCCTGAACGCCGTCCTCTGTTGCCTTGTGGTAAATGCGGCTCTGGACCCGCCCCTCCAGCGACAGCGCGTCCCCCACGCCCATATCCCGGGTCTGGGACGCCAGCTGTCCCCAGGCGATGACCGGCAGGTAATCCGCCCGGCCGCAGCGCCGGGGCGTGGCCAGCATCAGGTCGCAGATACTGCGGCCCAGGGGCGTTTTTCGGTACACCGGCGGCTTGCACAGGGAGCCGGAGAGCAGGATCTCGTTGCAGGGCTGGCCCAGCCCCGGCTGGACGTTCTGGGCATAGACGGCCAGGACCAGTCGCCGTCCCACGCCGCTGCGGTTGTTGAAGGAGCGCAGCTCACCCTGGACGCGCAGCGGCCCCTCCGTCCCCACCTGGGGCGCCAGCGCCTCCGGCAGCAGGATGGGCAGCTCGTCCCACTGGCCGGAGAGCCGGGGGACGCGCAGGAAAAAGCGGAAGAACCGGGTGCCGTGGTTGTCGTGGGACCAGGCCGGCGCCTCCAGCGCCTGACCCTCCAGCACTACCTGATTGCGATGCTCCATGGTCATGTTGTCCACCTCTCGGTCGTGATGGACCATCCTATGCGCCGGGGAGGGGGAATAGACCGCTTGTGCCGGGGAAGAATTTGTGGTACAATAGCCATAAATTATGCGGCATAGCCGCATAGACGCACACAGCGCGGTTTTGGTAAGCATGATGCCGCGCCCGGGGGATTTCCCGGGAAAACTTTGCGGCGCACGAAACGGCCTCCCGGTATCGCAGCGGGATCGGCCGGGGAGGACCGGGAGGACACGTATGGCAAATCTATTGGACTATCTGGATTGGCGGGGCGATCTGACACTGGCGCAGTCGCCCTTCAACGAGGTGGACAATCTGGTGCTCTCCGAGCTGTCTTTTGTGGACTTTCGGGACATCGTGCCCGCCCCCGGCAAGGGGGAGAGCGTGGAGCTGCGGGATGCGGCAGAGCAGTTTTTTGCCCGCTTTCCCCAAGGGGAGCGGATCGAGATGGGCGTTCTGGTGCCCGCCGCCATTCCGGACATGCTGCGCCGGATGGCATCCTCCCGGCGGTTCGGTACTATGAAGCTCAACTGCTTCGTGGATAAGCTGGACCACGACAGGGGAGAGCAGTTCGCCGCCTTGACCGTGGAGACCGGGGACGGGGCGCTGTACCTCGCCTTCCGGGGGACGGATGACACCCTGGCCGGTTGGAAGGAGGACTTTGAGCTCACCTGCATGCCGGAGGTACCGGCTCAAAAGCGGGCGCTGCTCTATACCCGCACGGTGGCGCGGCAGTTTCCGAAGCTGCGGCTGCGGCTGGGCGGCCATTCCAAGGGCGGGAACCTGGCGGTGTACGCCGGCGTCTTCTGCCCGGCCACGGTGCAGCGCCGCATCGAGACCGTCTGGTCCAACGACGGCCCGGGCTTTCGTACGGAGCTGCTGGGCCTGCCCCAGCACCAGCGCATCGCCGGACGCATCGTCTCCATTGTGCCCAAGTCATCCGTAGTGGGGATGCTGCTGGAGCACGAGGAGGTCTACACCGTGGTGGACAGCGACCAGCTGGGCTTCTTGCAGCACGACGGCTTTTCCTGGCAGGTGATGGGGGACCATTTCCTGCACCTGCGGGAGGTGACGCCCCAGGCCCGCCTCAGCGACCTGGAGCTGCGGGACCTGGTGCAGCGCATGACGGCGGAGCAGCGGGAGAAGTTCGTGACGGCCCTTTTCGATGTGCTGACAGCCTCCGGCGCCCAGACGCTGACGGACTTGCGGGCAGACCGGCTCAAGGCCGCCGGCGCCATGATCCGGGCCATGAACGATCTGGACAAGGAGACCCGGGACGGGCTGTGGAATTTCATCGGCATCCTCTTCAAGAGCAACCTGCGCATGACGCTGGAGGGTATCCAGGAGGGGCTGCAGGAGGAGAGCCGCAAGCTGCTCCGGGACCGGCGGGAGACGCGGGAGTGAGGATGGCGGGGGCATGAGCGGCGCAAAAAGGCGGCCGGGCGCGGCCTCCAGAGGTGCGGCCCTGCGCCATAGGAAACATTTCAAAGAGCACGGCTCTGCGGGAAGAGAAAGCTCTCGCCAAGAGGGCGGCCTCGCCGAACAGCGGGACCGTTCCCAAGAGACACAAGGTGCTTTGTGGGAAAACCAAAAGGAGCGGGCTTGGGCCCGCTCCTTTTGGCGCGCAAGGTTTCCCAGCGTCAAAAATCCCGGATCTGGTTTTGGATCAAGATGCCCACGGTGTTGGCGAATTGGTCCAGAGAGCGGATACGGGAAG
>JAFUGI010000116.1 GCA_017469475.1 Oscillibacter sp.
CATACGGCCTCTATATAAGGACCGCCCCTGCATTGCAGGGGCGGTCCTTTGTCTCTTTCGTGTGCCCGGCGCAAAATGGTACGCTTCTCATTTCCCGTCCTGCAGGTGCAGCTCCGACTGGGCGAAGAGCACCGCCCGGCCCCCAGGATCACCTGGCCGCCCCGCATGGCGCAGTACAGCGCGCCGCCCCGGCGGGAGGCCTGATAGGCAACCAGCTCCCGCTTGCCGGTGCGAGACAGCTAATAGGACACGATGTGGCAGTGGCCCGAGCCGCACACCGGGTCCTCCGCGATGCCGAGCTTGGGGGCAAAGCTCCGGGAGACGCAGTCCGTCTACGCCCCCGGGGCGGTGACGTGCTGCAAAAGCCCCGGCAGGGCCCGCAGCGCCTCCTGATCCGGCGTCAGACTGCGGACCGCCGCCTCGCTCTCCAATACGCACAGAAGGCCCCGGCCAAGCCACGCGCTCTGCACGGCGGCGCCCAGTGCCCGCTCCATCTCCGCCGTCACCGGCAGGGGGCGCAGGTCGTAAGCTGGAAAGTCCAGCTCATACCGGTCCTCCCGTCGTATCACCGTCAGATCTCCCCCAAGGGTCTCAAAGGTCACCTGCCGCCGCCCCGGCTCCAGAAGCTCCATCACCACGAAGGCGCTGGCCAGCGTAGCGTGGCCGCAGAGGTCGATCTCGCCGCCGGGGGTGAACCAGCGAAGGCCATACCCCTCCCCCCGACGGCGCAGAAACGCCGTCTCGGAGAGGTTGTTCTCCACGGCGATGGCGCCCATCAGCGCGTCCGACAGGGGGCCTTCCGCCACGCAGACCGCGGCGGGATTTCCCGAAAACAGCGCCTCCGCAAAGGCGTCCACCGTGTATTGCCGCATATGCCGCGCCTCCCCTCCGCTTACGTTAGGCGGGTCTTTTGCGCCAGCCTACCACACTCCGCCGCCTGCCGCAAGCCCATTCCGGCTAAGGGCGGCGGGCCTCACGCCCTCTCCGTCAAGGACTCCAGATAGGCCCAGTCCGGCGGGGCGGCCAGGCGGAAGCTCCGGGTGACGGGCCGATTGCTCTCCCCCACCGTCATGATCTGGAGGAAGCTCTCGCCAAAGGTGATGCTGCGATACCGGCCGTCCACCGTGCAGGAGACCTCCCACTCCCGGCCTCCGTTGCTCAGGTCGTACTGCCCCGTGTAGCGGTACAGGGTCAGCCCGGCCAGGTGATCGATCAGGGACGCCGGGTCGGTGCAGACATACAGATCCTCTCCCCGGCCGTCCCGGTTGGAGTCCCAAATGTACCGCCTTTCCGACAGGACCGCCGCCTCCGGCGTGCCGTCAAAGAGCCAGTCCCGCCCGGTGCCGCGCTCATAGGCAAAGGACACGGCGGAACTGCCATAGAGGAGGGAAAAGGCCAGCAGAGCCGCCAGAAAGCCGCCGAAAAGCCGCCTGCCCGGATGCAGGATGCGCCGGAGCCGGTAGCGCAGCGACCGGGCGGAGGCGGAGAGACAGGTGGTATAGCCCCGTCCGTCACCCGCGGAGGATAGGAGCAGCTCCGCGTAAGCCCGGCGGTCCGCCGCCTCCGCATCCTCCAGCACCGCCTCGTCGCAGCTGAGCTCCAGATCCTCAGCGCAGCGGCCCATGGCCAGCCACATCAGGGGGTTCCACCAGCAGAGGGCGGTGCAGAAGGTGAGGAAGAATTTCCCCTGGGCGTCGCCCCGGCAGATGTGGGTCAGCTCGTGGCGAAAGATCCAGGTGAGTTCCTGGCGGGTGTAGGTCCGCTCCGGCAGGACCACCCGGGTGGTCCTGCGGCTCAAGCCGATGGAAAGGGGCATCGCCGCTGCGGCGGAGCGGACCAGCTGCAGCTCCCGCCTCCTGACCCCCGCCGTGCCCTGCTCCAGGTCCCACAGGGCCAGGACCCACGGCTCCGTGACCGGCCGAGCCTGCGCCAGAAGGGCATGGCGGTACCGGAGATGCTCCGCCGTCCGCCAGGCCAGCACGGCGCAAAAGCCCGCCGCCCACACCCAGGCGCCCGCCGGGAACGCCCCGTCCGGAAGATACACCACCGCCCGGGGCGCCGCGCTTTTCATAAAGGAATACTGGGTCACATACAAGATCGCCGGCAGCAGCCACAAAAGGGCGCAGAGCCGGGCGCTGAACCGCCGCCGCAGCAGGGGCAGCGCCGCCAGCAGCAGAGCAAAGTACACGCTGATGGGCACTGCCAGGCCCAAGGTGCAGTCCATGACGGCCGCCGCGGCCTGGGGCCAGTTCCCCGTAGCCGCGAACATCAGCGGCAGGAGGAGCAGGAAGACGGGAAGGATCATCGTGTCCACCAGCGGGCTGTTTCGCTTCTCCGGCTCCAGGGCGGTCAGGTGATCCATCAGCCGCCAGAATACGAAGCCGGCAAACACCGCGCAGAACACGCCCCGGATCAGGTTCGTGGAGGACATGCCGGTCATAGGCTCCCCTCCTCCAGCAATCGGCGCAGCTCCGCCAGCTCCTCCGCGGTGAGGCCGCTGTCGCACAGGGCGGCGGCAAAGGCCGGCACGCTGCCGCCGCAGACGGTCCTGAGGAACCGGCGGCTCTGGTCCGCCAGATACTCCTGCCGGGAGACCAGCGGGGTATAGCAGTTGCTGCGCCCCGTCCGGGTCACCGCCAGAAAGCCCCGGTCCGCCAGACGGGTCAAAAGGGTCAGCAGGGTGGTCATGGCCATGGGCCGCCGCCCCTCCAGAGTACGCTGGATGTCGGAGCGGGAGACCGGCGGCGTGTGGTCCCACACCGCCTGCATGACCTCCAGCTCCGCGTCGGGCAGTCTGCGCCGCTCCTCCATAGAGTCCGCCTCCGATCTCTACAATTGTAGTATATTGATATTCTACAATTGTAGAGATCATTTGTCAAGAGTCCGCGTCATCCAGGACTGGCGGCAAAAAGCGGACAGGGGGCGCTCCCCCTGTCCGCAAAAACGTTCTATGTTATTTGGCGGCCGGCATGGCCTCCTGTGTCAGCTCTTTCAAGATGGTGTACACCTCTCCGATCTCCTGGATGGTGTAGGTGGCCCGAACGTCCTTGGGCACCTCCTTGTCCCGGGAGGCGGTGAGGAAGGAATGGATGTGGAAGGTGACGCCGAAGCCCACCTGCTGGGGGCCGATGACGTCCCGGGAGAAGGTATCCCCCACGTAGGCGCAGGTGGACGGATCTGACCGCACCTGATTCAGGGAGACCCAGAAGATGTTGGGGTCCGGCTTGCGGTACCCCGTCACGCTGGAGAGGGTCACATCCTGGAAGTAGTCCCGGATGCCGTACTCCTCCAAAATGCGGAAGACCTGATAGAGGCTGGCGGTGTTGCTGATGACGCCCAGCTTCATGCCAAGGCCCTTGAGCCCCGAGAGCATCTCCCGGACGCCGGGACGGAGGGAGCGGTGGTAATAGGTGATCTCCCACATGTGGGCCAGCTCCTCCGCAAAGGGCTTCACCGTGTCAAAATCCAGTCCGAAGCCGGTGAGGACATAATTGCCCCAGATCTCCTCCGGCTTCAGCTCCCGGTTGGTGGGGCCCCGGTAGGCCGCGTAGCGGTTCCAGCCCTCGTCCAACTCCCGGATCATGTCGGGCAGGGGGCGTTCCAGGTCGATGCCGTGCCGGCGCAGAATGCGCAGCACCCCTTCGGCCGAGGCGGCGCGGCTCTCGTCGTCGGTGTAAATGTCCTCCAGCGTGCCGCCCATATCAAAGAGTACCGTATCGATCATGTTGTCACTGCCCTTCTTTCAGCCGCAGCGCAGCGTCCGCGGCGGGATGATGTTTGCGATAGCGCCCATAGAGAAACCACGAAAGCCCGCAGCCCAGCACCACCGGCGCCAGGACGAACAGGGCGAAAAACTGAGCCACCAGCAGCTGGGCCGTCCCCTCCCCCATCAGCAGCAGCTGCAGCGTGAGGAAGCAGGCGGCGCCCAGCGCCAAAAGCCACAGATAGGCCGCCGGCATCAGCCGCCGGTCCTTGCACAGCGGCCAGGTGACGGCGCACACCGCCGTGCCCAGCAGGGCGGGCACCAGAGCCCCCACCAGGTTCGTCACCGCCGGGGAGGCGCCGGAGGTCAGATCGTTCAGCGGAACGATCAAAACGGCGAAGAGCAGCGCGTACACGGCGATGTAAGCAAGGCAGAGGAAAAAGGAGTACAGCAGCAGCGTACTTTTCACCTTGCCGTTCTCCGTCATGCGGAAGGCGCTCAAAAAGCCCTCCGACTGCTTGGAGCGCTGTTCCCGCTCCACAGGGTTGGACGCACGCAGCGGCATAAGAGCCTCCTTTTTTAGGAGAGGCGGGGGG
>JAFUGI010000117.1 GCA_017469475.1 Oscillibacter sp.
ATCCGCCCTGCGCCTGCCCCGCCGCCGAACGCGGCGGGGGCAGCGGCGCGCACCGC
The DNA here is from genome assembly GCA_017469475.1 of Oscillibacter sp. GTDB lineage: Bacteria > Bacillota > Clostridia > Oscillospirales > Oscillospiraceae > Oscillibacter. Next base: position 57 of record JAFUGI010000117.1, read on the forward strand.
GCCGCCCCATCGGAGACGGGGCCCCAGAGGGCAAAATCACTCGTCCAGCTTCAGTACCGCCAAAAACGCCTCCGTGGGGATCTGAACGCTCCCCAGAGAGCGCATCTTCTTTTTGCCCTCTTTCTGCTTTTCCAGCAGCTTCTTCTTCCGAGTGATGTCGCCGCCGTAGCACTTGGCCAAAACGTCCTTGCGCATGGCCTTCACCGTTTCCCGGGCGATGACCCGGCCGCCGATGGCCGCCTGGACCGGAACCTCGAAAAGCTGGCGGGGAATGTTCTCCTTCAGCTTTTCGCACAGCTTCCGGGCCCGGGGGTAGGCCTTGTCCTTGTGGGCGATGAAGCTCAGCGCGTCCACCTGGTCGCCGTTGAGGAGCAGGTCCACCTTCACAAGCTCGCTGGGCCGGTAGCCGGAGAGCTCATAGTCCAGGGAGGCATAGCCCTTGGTGTTGGCCTTGAGGGTATCGAAAAAGTCGTAGATGATCTCGTTCAGGGGCATCTGATAGTGGAGCTCCACCAGCCGGGTATCCAGATACTGCATGTCCTTGAACTCGCCCCGGCGGTCCTGGCACATAGGCATGATATTGCCCACGAACTCGTTGGGCGTGATGATGGAGACCTTGACGAAGGGCTCCTCCGCGTGCTCGATGGAGGCCGGATCCGGGTAATTATGGGGGTTGTCCACCCGGACGACGGTGCCGTCGGTCTTGGTGACCTCGTAGATGACGGAGGGGAGGGTGGTGACGAGGTCCAGATCGAACTCCCGCTCCAGCCGCTCCTGGATGACCTCCATGTGGAGCATGCCCAAAAAGCCGCACCGGAACCCGAAGCCCAGCGCCACGGAGGACTCCGGCTCGAAGGAGAGGGAGGCGTCGTTGAGCTGGAGCTTTTCCAGGGCGTCCCGCAGGTCCGGGTACTTGGACCCGTCCTCGGTGTAGATGCCGCAGTAGACCATGGGCTGCACCGGCCGGTAGCCGGGCAGGGCCTCCGCGGCGCTTCGCGCCGCGTCGGTCACGGTGTCGCCCACCCGGGTGTCCGCCACGTTTTTGATGGAGGCGGTGAAGTACCCCACCTCCCCGGCCCGCAGGGCCTCGCAGGGCTCCATGCCCAAAGGCAGCAGATGGCCGCACTCCACCACCTGGTACACGGCGTTCGTTGCCATCAGCTTCACCTGTTGGCCGGGGCGCAGCGTCCCGTCCATCAGCCGCAGGTACACGATGACGCCCCGGTAGCTGTCGTACTGGCTGTCGAAGATCAGAGCCTTGAGGGGGGCGTCCGCGTCGCCGGAGGGGGCGGGCACGTTTTTCACGATGTCCTCCAGCACGGCGTCGATGTTGACGCCCATTTTGGCGGAGATCTCCGGCGCGTCCATGGCGGGCAGGCCAATGATGTCCTCCACCTCCTGCTTGACCCGCTCCGGGTCCGCGGCGGGCAGGTCGATCTTGTTGATGACGGGCAGGATCTCCAGCTCGTGCTCCATGGCAAGGTAAGTGTTGGCCAGGGTCTGGGCCTCCACGCCCTGGGTGGCGTCCACCACCAGCACCGCCCCCTCGCAGGCGGCCAGGGACCGGGAGACCTCATAGTTGAAGTCCACATGGCCCGGGGTGTCGATGAGGTTCAGCTCATACTCCTCCCCGTCCTGCGCCGCGTAGCGCAGCCGCACGGCCCGGGCCTTGATGGTGATGCCCCGCTCCCGTTCCAGGTCCATGTTGTCCAGGAGCTGGTTTTCCATCTGCCGCTGGCTCACAGCCTGGCACTTTTCCAGCAGCCGGTCCGCCAGGGTGGACTTGCCGTGGTCGATATGGGCAATGATGGAGAAATTGCGGATGTGATCCTGCTTGGTCATAGGTACAAACCTCCGTCGGCGCGCCATCCGGACCCCTTCGGTCCGGGGGCGGCGCCGTTAAAATCACAGTCAGGGCCTTCGCCCCGCGAAGCCCGGCCTCTCAGCCGACGCCATGGGCGGCGTTCCAGGCCTCCCAGTAGTGGATGTCCCACAGCTTTTCGTAGTCATAGTGTACCACAAAATCCCGCCAGTCGGAAAGGAGCTGCGCCTGATTAGACGGCGTGATCCGGTCCTCCCCGGCGCGGAGCTTTTCCAGCACCGTACCGCACACGGCGGGGGAATGGTGCACATAGTCGCAGTAGTGGTCCAGATCGTCCACGATCTCCCGGTCCAGAAGGGGGGCGTACAGCGTCACGTTCTCATGGGAGAGGAGAGCCGTGCAGGCCTGCTCCAGCACCGAGAGCACCGCCTCCGTCTCTCCCCGGCGCTGGCAGCGGTCCCAGTAGAGGATGCTGTAGGGGGAGAAGAAGATGTGGAACTCCGTTTCTGGGTGGTCCGTGAGCCAGCGCTCGATGACGGCCAGATTCGCCCGCGCCGCGGCGTCATAGGCGTCTGCCGGCAGGGGCTCCTCCGCCATCTCCGGCCGGGTGTACTCCCGGATGGCCTCCTGGTGGTTCCACCACACGCCGTAGGTCCAGGTAAAGCCGTCGTCCACCGTCAGGGCGCTGCCCTGCCGGCGCTCCAGCAGGGCATAACCGCAGTAGTAGAGGCTGTCCTTGCTGAGGAGATACCGGGCGTCGTTGAAGGGATCGGTGTCGTAGAGATACTCCGGCAGGGAGCCCGTCAGGTCCGTCTCATCCCGGGTCAGGGTGTTCATGTCCAGGGCCAGGAGGATGCGGCCGGGGCTCTGCTCCCGAAAGAGCAGGTCCACCGTCTCGTCCAGCTCGGATAGATAGGCCCCCGGCACCGTGATGCGCAGGGCCGTGCCGCCCCAGAGCTCTTCGATCTGGGACTTATGGTAGTTCGCGGCCATGGAGGTGCCCAAAAGCACCGTCTCCGCCGGGCAGTTGCGAATGATCCCGGGGTTTTGAAGCCGCTCGTCAAAGTATACGGCCCGCTCCGGCAGCCGGTAGTAGAGGCACGGGTCCAGAAGATACACCGCGCCGCCGCACACGGTCAGGGCACACAGCAGGACGGCCAGGGCCGCACGCAGCCAGGAACGATGGGAAACATTCACGGCGGAGCCTCCTTGGAAAGCCGGGATCGGCGGGTCTTAGAAATTGGAGTAGATGAAGGTGGTCATGCCGGTGAAGGACAGGACGCACCAGGCCATGACCAGCCCCAGCGCTGCGGCGCCCAGCCGGGTGGGGCGGAAGGCGTCCATCTGGGCGATGACGTTTCGGGGCCACAGGGCGGCGGTCAGCCCGGCGGCGTACAGCAGGGCGCCCCGGCCGAGGTCCACCAGGGACTGGTGGTCCGGCAGGAGCCGGCGCAGCGCCTTGGTCTCGCTGGGAAGGAGCCCGTGGAAGAGCCAGGCCGGCGGCAAGGCCAGAGGCCCGATGACGGCGGTCTTCAAAAGGGTCACCGCCGAGGAGACGCTGCCGGCGCGGAAGAACACCCAGGCCACGTTGACAAAGGCGAAGGTGAGGCACCAGCGAAGAAGGCGCGGAAGACGCTCCCGCCTCTTGCCCCAAAGGCGCTCCAGCACCTGGGCCGCCCCGTGGAGGCCGCCCCAGAGGAGGAAGGTCCACCCCGCCCCGTGCCAGAAGCCGCTGACGAGGAACACGAGCATGATGTTGGCGCAGGTGCGCGCCGTCCCCTTCCGGCTCCCGCCCAGGGGGAAATAGAGACACTCCCGCAGAAAGGAGGTCAGCGTCATGTGCCACCGCTTCCAGAACTCCCCCACGCTGAGGGCGCGGTAGGGGGAGTTGAAGTTCACCGGCAGGCGGATGCCCAAAAGCCTTGCGCAGCCGGCGGCGATGTCGCAGTAGCCGGAAAAGTCAAAGTAGAGCTGGAGGGTGTAGCCCAGGATCACCAGCCAGGCGTCCACAGCGGAGAGGGAGCCCAGCCGGGCCCAGCCGTTGTCCACCACGGCGCCGAAGCCGTCCGCCAGCAGGACCTTTTTGGCGGTGCCGCAGAAAACGGCGTAGAGCCCGGCGGCCAGGTCCTCCGCCGTGGGGCGGAGGAACCGGTCCCCCGCCAGCTGGCCGAAGAAGCCCTGGGGCTTCAAAATGGGCCCGGAGGTGACGGTGGGGAAAAAGAACACATACAGGGGGAAGGCGGCCCGGTCCGTCAGGCGGAAGGCGCCGGAGGCGGTCTCGTGGAGGAGCCACAGCTGCTGAAAGGTGAAAAAGCTGATGCCAAGGGGCATCCACCCCAGAAGCTTGCACCCCAGGAGCACCGCGATGTGGTATCCGGCGGCGGCAAAGAGGGCGCTCCGGGAGGGGCGGCGGGCAGCAAGGTACGAAACGCCGCCCCCCAGGGCCAGCAGGGCCAGCGCCCGCCAGCCGCCGCTTGCGGTGTAGAACGCAAGGCAGGCCAGCTCCAAAAGCCCCAGGCCCAGAAGTCTGCTCCACCGACCGGCGGCGCGGCAGAGCACCACCGCCGCCGCCAGAAAGACCAGAAAGGAAAGGGATTGAAAGCTCATGTCTCCTCCGTCAGCTTGTGGAGCCGGGCGTCGGCGGTGCTGAGCACCTGGGTCAGGCTCTGGCACCGGCCGGGATAGGCCTGCTTGAGGGCGTCCGCCGAAAGGTCGGGAAAGGCGGCCTTCTCCCCGGCGCAGCGGCGCAGGGCCCGGTCATACCGCCCCTCCGCCATCTTCCGGTCCGCGTCCGCAAGGCCCAGCCGGCAGTCGGCCCCGTCCAGGGCGAAATAGGCCTCGTTGGCCCCGGCGCTGCGGTACAGGCCCCGGTAGAGCTGGTAGATGCCGTCCCCCAGGCACTCCGAGGCGGCGTTGATGGCCCCCTTGTCCCCCAGCTTCCCCAGAAGGTCAAAGAGGACCCCCATGGCGCCGGAGAGGAGCTTGCTCTGGAGCGTTGCCAAAATGCTTCCCCGGAGAACGTTCCCCTCGTCCGCGGCGCTCAGGATCTCCTCCGAGGTCAGCATGCTGCCCTCCCGGGAGAGGGTGCGGCCAAGGATGAAGTCCGCCGAGACGTGATAGTACTCGCAGGCCTTCACCACGAAGGCAAGGCCCGGCTCCCGGATGCCGTTTTCATAGTGGGACAGCAGCGCCTGAGACACGCCCAGGTCCTTGGCGGCGGTATGCTGGGTCACGCCGCGCTCCCGGCGCAGCAGCGCCAGCGTGCGGGAAAATTCGGTGGCCATTTCCATATCTCCTTTTTGGGGGACTTGCCCGGGTCCGTCCCCGGGCGGCAGACCGGCGCCGGGGCAGTCCCCGGAGCCGGTCCAAATACGCAACGTATATTTTAGCAAAAGGGCTACCAAATGTAAAGGCCCTTTGGCGCAAGACGCCCCGCTTTTTTCGCCGGAGGGGCCCTGCGGGCCGCTGCGGGGCCGCAAAAAATCAGACGGCAGGCCGAAGCCTGCCGCCTGATTTTTTCATCGTCGGGTGCGCGGCGTGTCCGCCGCCCGGCCGTCCGCCGGAGGGGATGGACGCCTCCTCCGAAGCGCCCCGCCCCGCTCCGCCGCCGGAGCATCGCCTACTCCCCGCCTCGGAGGAGGACGAAGTGGCTTCGGCGGCAGCGGAGGATGCCCTCCTCCCGCATCTTCCCCAGCTCCTTGGAGAGAGCCGTTCGGTCCACGTTCAGGTAGTCCGCCAGCTGCTGGCGGTCGAAGGGGATGTCGAACTCCCGGGTGTGGGTACGCAGGGCGATGCTGTTGAGATAGGCCAGGACCCGGCCCCGGATGGTACGGGGCGCGGTGTGGAAGCTGCGGCCGGAGAGGGCCAGGTTCTTGTGGGTGGAGATGATGAGGAGGTTTGCGATGAGCCGGCAGCCCCAGCTTCTTTGCAGGACGTCTCCCCGACTCAGGTCCCCCAATCGCAGCAGCAGAACGCGGCAGTCCTCGTTGGCCCGGACGTCCACCAGCATGACCTCCCCCTCCAGCAGGGCATAGGTCTCGGCGAAGGAGCCGTTCTCTCCCACGTGGCTGAGGATGGTGCATCCGCCCCAGACGTCGTTGCTCTCCACCGTGACGCTCCCCTGGAGCACGATGCCCATGCGCTCTGTGGAGCTGCCGGCGCGGAGGATCATCTCCCCCTTTTCGTACCGCCGCTCCTGGGCGGCAAGGGCGCACAGGCAGTCCTCAAGCTCCGCCTCTTCCATCCCCCGAAACAGGGGCAGCCCACGTAGTCGGAAACGCTCCATCCTCTCCACCTCCGGTACCGTTTCTCGCCCCGGCCGGCGGGGCACTTTCTGGATTTTACGATACTATACGGCGTGGAAAAAAGCAAGGAAAACCCAAAGCTGTCCCCAACCGCACCGCTCCGGTCCCAAAGGGCGCCGCTTCCCAGGCGGCGGATCGTTTCGCAAAAAAATCCGCAAAATGTGGCCATGACCACATACAAGGGCGGTTAGGCATGGTAAACTGGGACCATCCAAAGAACAAGGAGGGCACAGCCATGAGCACTGCCAAATGGATGGACAAGCGGGAAACCTTTCAGAGGATTGATGTCCGGGGCGTCCAGGGGAACTTCTTCCCGGGGCTGAAACAGCGGGCCGCGGCGCTGCCCCAGGACGCCGGGCTGGAGGTGATCCAGAGCTTCGACCCCCTGCCGCTGTACGAGGTGATGGAGGACCTGGGGTATCAGCACGTCACGGAGCAGACCGGCCCGGCGGAATTTCACGCCTATTTCTACCGCTCGGAGGTCCGTCAGGGGGAGAAGGACATCCCCATGCGCCCGGCGGCCCTGACCAACCTGCCCCTGATCGACGAGGAGCTGGGCAAGGTGGGGGTGGCCTTCTGGGACCTGACCTGGAACGACGAAAAGCGCCACCTGCCCTATGAGACGCGGCTCCTCCTGTCCCTGACCAACGCGGTGGGAGCGGGGCGGATGCGCCAGGCCACCCGGGAGCTGGTGAAGGCCTACATCCACGGGCTGGACTCTGCCGCCCTGGACGACGTATTCGAGCTTTTGGCCTGGAACCAGGGCATCGGGTATTTCAGCTCCGAGATCGGCCCCTCCACCCTGTTTGCGGCCTACAAGGCCATCAAGCAGCAGGAGCGGCAGGGCCGGCCCCGGGAGGAGATCTGCCGGATGCTCCGGGAGCGGTTCGGCGAGCAGAACCCGGACGTCCGGGTCCAGTGAGGGGGGAGCGGCTATGCGTCTTCCGGCAGGCCGGGTCTTTTCCCTGGCTCAGAGCCTTCCCCCCGTCCCCGGGTGTACGGTCTCTCAGTCGGTCCTGGAGGGGGAGAACGGCCTCACCTGCTTCTCCCTGGCCCGGGGCACGGACATCAGCCCGGAGCGCTACCCCAACTGTAAGCTTCTGCTGGGCCTCTCGGGAACGGCCCTGGTGTACGGTACGGGAGAGGCCCTCCCTCTCGGCCCGGGAGAGGCCCTCATCACGGCGCCCGGCGCAGCGGTGGGGGTACGCACGGAGGAGGGCGCCATCTACGCGGAATCTGCGATCAGGAGGTCAGATATGAAAAACGAAGCCATTCCAGCCGGTGCCGTCTTCCGCCTTGCGGACCTGGTCCCCTATCAGGAGGGGCGGATCGTGAACATGGACGTGTTCCACGGGGAGAAGATGAAGTTCGCCCTCATGGCCTTTGCCCCCGGCACCGGCCTCACGCCCCACGCCGCCCCGGGGGAGGCCCTGGTCCTGGCCCTGGACGGCCAGGCGGTCATCACCTACGAGGGGACGGAGCACCTTCTCCGGGCGGGGGAGGAGTTTGCCTTCGCCAGGGGCGGGGTCCACGCCGTCCGGGCGGAGGGTCCCTTCAAAATGGCGCTGCTGCTGACGCTGGACTGAGCGCCATCCAGAAACGAGGAACGATACAAGGAGGATACCCCATGAGAAAGCATGTAAAAGGAAACGTCAGTTGGGTCGGCTATATTGACTGGGAGCTGGAGCGCTTCCACGGAGACGACTACTCCATCATGAATGGCTCCAGCCAGAACGCCTACCTGATCGAAGAAGAGAAGACGGTCCTGATCGACACCGTCTGGACCCCTCACCGCTTTGATTTTGTCGAAAATCTGAAAAAAGAGATCGACCTTCACAAGCTCGACTTCATTGTGGCCAACCACGGCGAATGCGACCACTCCGGCTCTCTGACCGCACTGATGGAAGAGATCCCGGATACACCGATCTACTGCACGGCCAACGCGGTCAAAAGCATCGAGGGCCAGTACGGCAAGCGGGGCTGGAACTTCCACGTGGTCAAGACCGGGGATTCCGTGGACATCGGCAACGGCAAGAAGCTGATCTTCGTGGAGATGCGGATGCTCCACTGGCCGGATTCCATGGCGACCTTTATGACCGGAGATAACATTCTCTTCTCCAATGACGCTTTTGGGCAGCACTATGCCGTGGAGGAGCTCTTTAACGACAGGGCGGATCCGTGCCTTCTGAACAAGGAGGCGATGAAGTACTTCGCCAATATCCTGAACCCCTTCGCGCCGATCCTCACCAAGAAGCTGGCGGAACTTTCCGGCTTCAACCTGACCATCGATATGATCGCGCCCTCTCACGGCGCCATCTGGCGGGATGACCCCATGCAGATCGTGAAGAAGTATGCCGTGTGGGCGGACGCCTACCAGGAGGACCAGGTGACCATCGCCTACGATACCATGTGGGAAGGCACGACAAAGATCGCCCACGCCATCGCCGATGAGATCCACCGCCAGAGCCCCAACACCGTGGTCAAGGTATTCAACATCGCCAAGGCGGACAAGAACGAGGTCATGACCGAGGTGTTCAAGTCCCGCGCCATCGCCGTTGGCTCTCCCACCGTCTCGAACAGCTATCTGAGCAGCGTGGCAGGGTGGCTGGAATTTTTGAAGCAGCTGAAGTTCAAGAACAAGAAGGCCGCCGCCTTTGGCTGCTACGGCTGGAGCGGCGAGAGCGTGAAGCTCCTGCAGGCGAAATTGGCAGAGGCCGGTTTTGCCGTCATCGAAGAGAATATCCGGTCCCAGTGGAACCCGGAGGAGGACGATCTTGCGGGGATCCCCTCGCTGGTCAGGAGCCTGATCGGAGTGCCGGAGGCGGAGCCGTCGGAGACAGAGAGCGGAGAAAGCCAGGGGATGCGCAAATATCAGTGCGGCCCCTGCGGCTATGTGTATGATCCCGCGGTCGGCGACCCCGACAGCGGCATTGCCCCCGGAACAGCCTTTGAGGCTCTGCCCGACGGTTGGCGCTGCCCGGTCTGCGGGGTCAGCAAGGATCTGTTTGCGCCCGTGGAGTAATCTCACCCCGCTTCGGGAGGAACGGGAGGCATGGCATGGCTGTAAGCCAGCGGCCTCCGAAGCAAAACAACTCCCCGGGGCAAAGCAGTCTCCAAAGCACAAGAAGCATCCCCCGGCGCTTTCGCGCCGGGGGATGCTCGCTCACGCCTCTGCGAGGGAAACCCTTTACTGGATCTCGCTGAGCTTGACGGGGCGGCCCTCCTTCATGGACTTGGTGGCCGCGGCGGCGATGAGGATGGGATAGAGCCCGTCCTCCCCCATGACCTGGGTGGGCTCGCCGCGCAAAATGGCGTTGGCAAAGGCCTGCTGCTCCGCGGCGAAGGCCATGGTGTAGCGGTCCCACATGATCTTGTAGCAGGGGCTGGTGAGCGAGCCATCCTCCCCGTGGAGCACGGCGTTGTGGGGGGTATCGTTGCTGTCCATCACGGCGCCCTTTGAGCCAAAGACCTCCACCCGCTGGTCATAGCCGTACACGGCCCGGCGGCTGTTGTCGATGACGCCCATGGCGCCGTTGGCGAACTTCAGCGTCACCACGGCGGTATCCACGTCGCCGGCCTCGCCGATGGCCGGGTCCACCAGCACCGCCCCGTAGGCAAAGACCTCCGTGACCTCGGAGCCGGCCAGGAAGCGGGCCATGTCGAAGTCGTGGACCATCATGTCGTAGAAGATGCCGCCGGAGACCTTCACATAGTCGATGGTGGGGGGCGCCGGGTCCCGGGAGCTGATCTTCACCAGGTTCACGTCCCCGATCTTTCCCGCCCGAACGGCCTCGTACACTGCCCGGTGGTCGTGGTCAAAGCGGCGGTTGAAGCCCACCTGGAGCCGGACGCCCGCCTCCCTGGCCGCGGCAATGACCTCCCGCACCCGGTCGATGCGGTAGTCGATGGGCTTTTCCACGAACACGTCCTTCCCCGCCCGGGCCGCCCGGATGGCGTACTCCGCGTGGAGGTCCGTGGGGGAGCAGACCACCACGGCCCGGATCTCCGGGTCATTCAGGATGAGCTCCGGGTCGCTTTCGATGTGGGGGATGCGCAGGCGGCGGAGAAATTCCACCGTCTCCTCGCTCATGTAGGGGTCGGCGATGGTCTTGATCTCCATCTCCGGCACGAATTTTGCGATGTTCTCCGCATGGACCTTGCCGATGCGGCCGGCGCCGATGATGCCGATGGTCACAGTCTTCATAGCTTCGTTCCTTCCTTTCCTTACAGGGCCATGATGGCCTTCACCGCCTCGGCGGTGGTGGTCTTGGGGATCATCTCAAAGCCCACGAGGCCGGTGTACCCCGTCTCCTCCAGGCAGCGCAGAACAGTTCCGTAGCAGATCTCGCCGGTGCCGGGCTCGTGGCGGCCCGGGGCGTCCGCCACGTGAACGTGGCCGAACTGGTCGCCGTAGGCGCGGATGTTGTCGCACAGGCTCCCCTCGTTGAGCTGCATGTGGTACACGTCGTAGAGGACCCGCAGCCGGGGCGAGCCGATGAGCCGGGTCATCTCGGCGGCCATGCGGGTAGTGGCGAGAAAGTTCCCCACGTGGTCCGTGGTGATGTTCAGAGGCTCCAGGTTCATGGTGATGCCGCTCTCCTCCGCCAGGGCGGCGCAGACCTTGAGGGTGTCGAACATGGCGCAGAGCTTCACGGTGTCGGAGAGGTCCCGGTAGTCGCAGATGACGCGTCCCCCCTCCCCCAGACCGTTGGAGTGGATGGTCAGGGACCGGGCGCCCACCCTTTTGGCCGCCGCCAGGGACCGGCGCAAAAAGTCCAGATACGCGTCCTTCTGGGCCGGGTCGATGAGGGAGAGCTCCGCGTCCCCGTTGAAGCCGGAAATGCCGATGCCCGCCGCCTCCGCTGCGGCCTTCACCCCATCCAGGTCCTTGTCCGTCCAGCCCCAGAACTCCACAAAGTCAAAGCCGTCCCGCCTGGCCGCGGCGAACCGGTCCAAAAAGGGCAGCTCGCTGTACATGGGCTCGATGCAGGCTGATCGTAAAAGCTTCATGCTGTCTCCGCCTTTCTTGTGCATTGCACGGTTGTGCTTATGCACATATTATGGCAGGGCACCTCCCGCCTGTCAACCCTCTTTTCGCCCAACGGGGCAAAATTGGGAAGATCCACAAGGAACTGGGGCATCTTATGTTGAAATTCCACATTGACAGGCGGCGGTCCGTCCGGTATGATGTATGTGCAAAAGCACATTATCAACAGGAGGTGGCAATGATGGGAACGCGTCCCACCATTCAGATGGTGGCGGAGCTGGCCGGTGTCTCCCGGGGCACGGTGGACCGGGTGCTCAACGGCCGCGCCCACGTGCGGGAGGAGGTGCGCCAGCGGGTGCTGGACGCCATTCGCCAGAGCGGGTACGTCTCCCCCCGGGAGGCCCATCTCCGCCAGCTCTCCCCCTCCGGCCCTCCCCTGCGGCTGGGGGTGCTGCTGCCCAATTGGGAGGGGCAGTTCCGCACGGAGGTGGACTCCGGCATCGGCCAGGCCCGCGCCGAGCTGGAGGGCGGTGGGGTGCAGGTGCTGGTGCGCCGGTGCGAGACGGACCTTCCCCAGGAGGCCCTGGACCTGCTGGAGGACCTCCGGCGGGAGGGGGCGGCGGGCCTTGCGGTGTGCGCGGTCAACGACCCGTCGGTGTCCGGGGCTCTGGCGGAGGCGGCGGAGGCGGGGATCCCCTGCGTCACCTTCAACTCAGACCTTCCGGAGAGCCGGCGACTGTGCTTCGTGGGGCAGGACATCCACCGCTCCGGCCGGGTGGCCGGCGGCCTGATGGCCCGGCTGACGGGCCGGGAGGGCACGGTGCTGGCCGCCGTGGGCAACCTGAAGTTCGACGGCCACCGCTCCCGGCTGGACGGGTTTTGCCAGCGGATGGAGGAGACCGGCTTCCCGGAGGAGCGGATCGCCGTGGCGGAGACCTTCAACGACTATGAGACCACCCTTCGCATCGTGGGGGAGGCCATTGCCGCCCACCCGGGCCTGCGGGGAGTCTACATGGCCAACCTCAGCGTCTCCGGCTGCGCCGCCGCCATCGAAAAGGCGGGGCGGAAGGGACAGATCCACGTGGTGTGCCACGACGTGAACGAGAGCGTCCGCCGGCTGCTGCTGGACGGCAGCGTGGACTTCACCATCCCCCAGGACTTCGTGCGCCAGGGTCGGGTGCCGCTGCTGCTGCTGCGGGACTATGTGCGCACCGGCCGCCTGACAGACCAGCGCCGCTTCCGGGAGCAGATCGACATTCTGTGCGCGGAGAATTTGCCGGAGGCGTGAGGGGCCTTCCTCCTCCCCTGCGGGCGAACACGAACGATGCAGGACCCGGCACGCCGACAGCGTGCCGGGTCTTTTGCGGGTTGGGGCCCTCTGCATGTCGGGTCCTTTTGCATGCCGAGCCTTTTTGCGTGTCTGAGTTCTCTGCGTGCCGGGCCCTTTTGCGCACGGGCTCTTTACACGCCGGGGCCTTTTGTGAGTCAAGCCGTCCGGCGGGGCGGGGCCCGCGGGCCGCTTTCCCGCTCTCCGGCGGCGGAACTTGTCGGAAAGCCGCCGGCGGCGCTTCCCTTTTGGAAAAAACTATAGTATACTGGGAAAACAAGACAGTCCTTCGCCCTGCGGACCCCTTGGCGGTGTCCTGCCCGTGAGCGGCGATCGAAACGGAGGAGCTTCCATGAACAACAACGAAATGCTGCTTTTGAAGCTGGGCGAGGTGGTGCTCAAGGGCCTCAACCGCCGCGCCTTTGAGGACCGGCTGGTATCCAACGTCCGGCGGCGGCTGCGCCGCTGCGGCAGCTTCCAGGTCTATGTCCGCCAGAGCACCATCTACGTGGAGCCCACGACGGAGGAGTCGGACGTGGCCGCGGCCTACGACGCCGCCCGCCAGGTCTTCGGCGTGGTGTCCATCGCCCGGGCGGTGCCCTGCGAGAAGACGGTGGAGGCCATCGCCGCCACCGCCCGGACCTATCTTGCCGGGGAGTTTGCCAGGGCCAGGTCCTTCAAGGTGGAGAGCCGCCGGGCGGACAAGCTGTTCCCCATGACCTCCATCCAGGTGAGCCAGGCGGTGGGCGGCCTGCTGGCGGAGGCTTTTCCCGACACGGCGGTGGACGTCCACCACCCGGAGCTGACGGTCTTCGTGGAGATCCGGGAAAAGCACGCCTATGTCCACGGCCCCTCCGCCCCCGGCGCAGGCGGGCTGCCGGTGGGCATGGGGGGCCACGCGGTGAGCCTGCTCTCCGGCGGGCTGGATTCCCCGGTGTCCTCCTGGATGATGGCCCGGCGGGGGGTGGAGCTGGAGATGGTCCACTTCGTCTCCCCGCCTTACACCTCCCAGCAGGCCCAGGACAAGGTGCTGGAGCTGGCCCGGCTCCTGACGCCGTACTGCGGGCGGATGATCGTGCACATCGTGCCCTTCACCAAGATCCAAGAGGAGATCCGCCGCCGCTGCCCGGAGGAGTATTTCACCCTCATCATGCGCCGCTTCATGATGCGCCTTGCCCAGGCGGTGGCCAAAAAGGCCGGGGCCAAGGCCCTCATCACCGGCGAGTCCCTGGGCCAGGTGGCAAGCCAGACCATGGCCGCCCTGGCCGTCACGGAGGATGTGACGGACCTGCCGGTGCTGCGGCCCCTCATCGGCATGGACAAGGTGGAGATCATCCGCATCGCCAGAGAGATCGGGACCTACGAGACCTCCATCCTGCCCTATGAGGACTGCTGCACCGTGTTCACCCCCCGGCACCCCGCCACCCGCCCCTCCGTGGAGGAGGTGCGCCGGGCGGAGGAGGCCCTGGACGTGGAGGGTCTGACCACCGAGGCTCTGGCGGGGGAGACCTGGGTGCGCGTCAAGCCCTGAGCGCGCTGCCGGGCGCGCCATTTGCCAAGCCGTGCGCCGGGGAACGCCCGGGCGCAGACAAGGAGGAGCTGAATATGGACCTGAAGACCGCCATCTGCCAGCGCCGCTCCATCCGCGGCTTCACCGACCGGCCGGTCGAGCGGGAGACCCTGCGCCAGGTGCTGACCCTGGCGGGGCGGGCCGTCTCCGCTGTCAACGCCCAGCCCTGGGAGTTCGCGGTGGTCACCGGCACGGCTCTGGACGCCATCCGCCGGGAATATATGGAGCGGCTGGAGCGAAACGACCCCGGCGGCCTCCCCCTGCTGCGGTATGGGGAGGGCATCTTCCGGGAGCGCCGGGTGGCCGTGGGCAAGCAGCTTTTCGCCGCCATGGGTATCGCCCGGGAGGACACGGAGAAGCGCCGCTGGTGGAGCAGCCGGGGCTATCGCTTCTTTGACGCTCCGGCGGTCATTTTGCTGATGATGGACGAGACGGCGGACGACTACACCTGCCGGCTGGACATGGGCTGCGTGGTGCAGAACCTGTGCCTTGCGGCCATGGAGCATGGCTTGGGGACCTGCGTTGCCTACCAGGCGGTCCACTACCCGGACACGCTGCGCCGCCGCCTGCCCTGCGCCGAGGGGAAGCGGTTCGTCTGCGGCGTGGCCATCGGCTATCCGGACGAGCGCTTTCCCGCCAACGCCGTCGTCACCGACCGGGCGGATGTGGACTCCATCACGTCCTGGTACGGCTTCGATACCTGAGGTCCGGCCGGCCCCGCCGGCCTGATTGCCTGTTTTAAAAAATCCACACCGAAAGAGGGAGCTGTATGTCGCATACTGCGGAGATCATCGCCGTGGGCACCGAGCTGCTGCTGGGCAACATCGCCAATACCAACGCCCAGGAGCTGTCCCAGGCCCTGTCGGCCCTGGGCATCAACGTGTTTTACCACACCGTGGTGGGGGACAATCCCCACCGGCTGGAGGAGGCTTTGTCCATCGCCCGGGGCCGGGCGGACATCCTGCTCACCACCGGGGGCCTGGGCCCCACCTATGACGATCTGACCAAGCAGACCATCTGCGCCGCCTTCGGCCGGCCCCTGGTGCTGCACCAGGAGATCGTGGACTGGCTGAAGGACAAGTATGCGCGCACCTTCCACATCCCCATGCCGGAGAACAACCTCCAGCAGGCCCTTCTGCCGGAGGGGTGCACCGTGTTCGATAACCCGGTGGGCACCGCCCCGGGCTGCGCCTTTGAGGAGGGGGGCGTTCACGTGCTGATGCTGCCGGGCCCGCCCTTCGAGATGCGCACCATGCTCTCCCGCCACGTCATCCCCTATCTTCGCGCCCTGTCGGCAGAGGTGATCTTGTCCCACGACATCATGACCTTCGGCCTGGGGGAGAGCCCCATGGAGGTGCTGCTGCGGGAGCGGATGGAGCACATGGAAAACCCCTCCCTCGCAACCTACGCAAAGCCCAGCGAGGTCCGCCTCCGGGCCACCGCCAAGGCCGGGAGCGAGGCGGAGGCGGAGGCCCTTCTTGCCCCGGTGGTGCGGGAGGTGACGGACCTTCTGGGGGACGTGGTGTACGGTGTGGACGTGCCCGGGCTGGAGCACGCCTGCCTTGCCCACCTGAAAGAGCGGGGCTGGACCATGGCCACGGCGGAGAGCTGCACCGGCGGCCAGATCGCCCAGCGCATCACCGCCATCCCCGGTGCCTCCGCCGCCTTCCGGGGCGGCGTGGTGAGCTACTGGACGGCGGTGAAGCACTCCGTTCTGGGCGTGCCGGAGGAGATCTTAGAGGCCCACGGCGCCGTTTCCGAGGAGACGGCCCGGGCCATGGCGGAGGGCGCCCGCCGCGTCACCGGGGCGGAAATCGCCGTGTCCGTCACCGGGGTGGCCGGTCCTGACCCGGACGAGCGGGGCACGGCGGTCGGCATCGTGTACATCGGTCTTGCGACGCCGGAGGGGACCTTCTGCCGCAGGTGCGACTTTGGAAAGCGGCGGCGGGACCTCATCCAGAACCTGGCCTCCAACCACGCTTTGGACGTGGTGCGCCGCTACCTGACGGACCTTCCCATCCAGCTGCGCTGAGCGGCGCCGATCTGGCAAAGCGGCGCCGTCTTGCCTATGCCAATACCCGGCCCTGTGGGGCCGGGTATTCAGCCTGTAGGTAAACAAAGCTCCCATTGTTTTTGCCGGAGCTGTGCTTCGGCAAAAACACATTGCGGCGGTCACGAAGTGCCGCCCTCGCGCCGACCAACGAGGCGAAAGCCCAGGCGCTGGAGCGCGAGGATCTCCTATGGAAGCCCAACGAAGTGGGTTCCATGCTCTATGCGGCATTGCCCTCCGGGCAAGGGA
>JAFUGI010000118.1 GCA_017469475.1 Oscillibacter sp.
AATTGCGATGAGGTGAAGGACTGGTTGAACCAGTATCCCCGCAAGGTCCTGGACTGGCAGGCTCCTATTGACCTCTGGCGTCAGCATACCTCCGTTGACCCTTATTAACATAATTTTTGTAATTTCTCTTGACAATCTTCATGAATCTTCTGTCAAAAGGTGGAAGCGGCCGGCGGCGGCAGATGTTTCCCGGCAGGCAAATCTTACCGGAGGAGGCGCTGGATAAATTGGCGGGATTTTCAAAGACTACGTCCTGTTGCACCGAGTCTGCTGCAAAAAGGAGTTTTGAGATATATGAAAGCAACCGGAATCGTTCGCCGCATCGACGACCTGGGCCGGGTCGTCATCCCCAAGGAGATCCGCCGCACCATGCGCATCCGCGAGGGTGACCCGCTGGAGATCTACACCAGCCGGGACGGAGAGGTCATCTTCAAAAAGTACTCCATGCTGGGCGGAGTGGAGGACTTCGCCGCCCAGCTGTGCGAGACCATGAGCCGCTCCACCGGCAGCATCTGCGCCATTACAGACCGGGACACGATCATCGCCGCGGCCGGGTCCGGCCGGCGGGAGCTGATCGGAAAGCGCATCTCCGCCCGGCTGGAGCAGGTCATGGAGGACCGGCACATCTACCGGTCCGCCGACGGACAGCCGCCCATCCCCGCCACGGACAGTGCCGAGGGGCCGGTGACGGCCGTGGCGGCCCCCATCCTGTCCGAGGGGGACCTGCTGGGGCTGGTGCTCTTCCTCTCCCCCGCTCCCGGCGCCCCCGCCTGCGAGAGCGAATACAAGCTGGCCCAGACCATCGCGGCCTTCCTGGGCCGCCACATGGAGAGCTGACGGGGCCGGACTGCCTGCCCTCCGGCAGGCAGTGAGTCTTTCGACTTTGTCGAAAGACTTCCCATGGAACCCACTTCGTTGGGCTTCCATGGGAGATGCTCGCGCTCCATCGCCTCGGCTTTCGCCTCGTTGGTCGGCGCGAGGGCGGCACTTCGTGACCGCCGCAATGTGTTTTTGCCGAAGCACAGCTCCGGCAAAAGCAATTGAAAATTTGTTTGTCTACAGTCAGACTGCCTGCCCTCCGGCAGGCAGTCCCTTTTGTCCGCTCCGCAAGTACAAAGGCGCATATTGTTGTCATTTCACACAAGTATTGAAAAAGTTTTTGGGGAAAACTGCCGTGCTTTTGTGGATTTTGCCGTTGACACTGGGGAAAAGCCGGTGATAGACTGAACACAACAATCCAAACATCGACAACGGCGTTGATGGAGAAAAGTACCGCAGACGTTCCGTCCCAGTGAGCGGGAGACAGTGAGAACCCCGCGCCAAGAATCTGCGCGAAGAACACTCCGTAGCTGCAATCTGAACGCGGGTGACCGCCAGTAAGTGCGACGAGTTGTGATCGTTACATCACACGGGCTTGTTGGAGCCTTGAGAGGTGACCGTTCCCTCCGACGGTGGAGAGGAAGGTAATGTAGGTGGCACCGCGGATAGCAGCTATTCGTCCTAAATTCAGGACGTAGCTGCGTTTTTTTATTCCCCGCCCGGTTTTCGGGCGGGCCGTGCAGGAGGTGCCGCATATGTGTTCCATCATGGGCTTTGCCAAAAAGACGCTGGCCAAAGAAGAGCTGCTCCCCTATTTTGACCGCACCAAGTCCCGAGGGCCGGATCTTTCCCGGGTGGTGGAGACCCCCTCCGGGTATCTGTGCTTCCACCGGCTGGCCATCATGGGCCTCCATCCCGAGGGGATGCAGCCCTTCCGCCTGGGGGACGACTATCTGGTGTGCAACGGCGAGATCTACGGCTTCCGCCCCCTCAAGCGCCAGCTCTCGGAGAAGTACACCTTCCAAAGCGGCAGCGACTGCGAGGTGCTGCTGCCCCTGTACCGGGAACACGGGCTGGACATGTTCTCCCTGCTGGACGCGGAATTTGCCCTGATCCTCTACGATTCCGAGAGCGATTCCCTCATCGCCGCCCGAGACCCCATCGGCATCCGCCCCCTGTTCTACGGCTATGACGCCGCCGGCGGCATCGTGTTCGCAAGCGAGGCTAAGAACCTGGTGGGCCTGTGCGAAAAGATCCGCCCCTTCCCGCCGGGACACTACTACGCCCACGGGAAATTCGTCCGCTACGCCGACCTCACCACGGTGACGGGCTACTGCGCCGATGATCTGGAGACCGTGTGCCGCAAGATCCGCAACAAGCTCATCGCCGGCGTGGATAAGCGGCTGGACGCCGACGCCCCCCTGGGCTTCCTGCTCTCCGGCGGGCTGGACTCCTCTCTGGTGTGCGCCATCTCCGCCGTCGTGCTGGGCCGGAAGATCCGCACCTTCGCCATCGGCATGGACACCGACGCCATCGACCTCAAATACGCCCGGCAGGTGGCGGAGTACATCAACGCCGACCACACGGAGGTGTACATGACCCGGGAGGAGGTCCTGGCCTCTTTGGAGGAGGTCATCGCCATGCTGGGCACCTGGGACATCACCACCATCCGGGCCAGCATGGGCATGTACCTTTGCTGCAAGGCCATCCATGAGCGCACGGACATCCGGGTGCTGCTGACCGGCGAGATCTCCGATGAGCTCTTCGGCTACAAGTATACCGACTTCGCCCCCAGCGACGAGGCCTTCCAGCAGGAGTCCAAAAAGCGGGTGGATGAGCTGTACATGTACGATGTGCTGCGGGCGGACCGGTGCATCAGCGTCAACTCCCTGGAGGCCCGGGTCCCCTTCGGCGATCTGGACTTCGTGAAGTACGTCATGTCCGTGGACCCCAGGCTCAAGCGCAACTCCTACGGTATGGGCAAATACCTCCTGCGCCACGCCTTTGAGGCAGACCACCTGCTGCCCGAGTCCATCCTCTGGCGGCAGAAGGCGGCCTTCTCCGACGCCGTGGGCCACTCCATGGTGGACGATCTGAAGGCCTACGCCGAGGAGAAGTACACCGACGGCGAGTTCGAGGCCCGGCGGGCCAAATACGACTACGCCCGACCCTTTACCAAGGAGAGCCTGCTCTACCGGGAGATCTTTGAACGATACTACCCCGGCCAGGCGGAGATGATCCGGGACTTCTGGATGCCCAACCGGTCCTGGGCCGGGTGCGACGTGAACGACCCCTCCGCCCGGGTCCTTGCCAATTACGGCCAGAGCGGCGTGTGAGGGCCGGGGAAACCTTGGCGGGATTCCCTATTGAGTTTCCGGCAGATTGCTGATAGTATCTATGATAGAACGATAGGAGGAAAACAGTATGCGTACACCTGAGAAGCTTCCCGAGCTCTTCGGCAGCCTCGTTTTCAATGAGGACACCATGAAAGAGCGCCTCTCCCCCGCGTCCTACCGGGCCTGGAAGACCTGCATCACCGACGGCACCTCTCTGGACATCTCCACCGCCAACGAGATCGCCGAGGCCATGAAGCAGTGGGCCGTGGAGCGGGGCGCCACCCACTACACCCACTGGTTCCAGCCTATGACCGGCGTGACCGCCGAAAAGCACGACAGCTTCATCTCCCCCGCCGGCGGCGGGCGGATCATCATGGAGTTCTCCGGCAAGGAGCTGGTGCGCGGCGAGCCGGACGCCTCCTCCTTCCCCTCCGGCGGACTGCGGGCCACCTTTGAGGCCCGGGGCTACACCGCCTGGGACCCCACCTCCTTCGCCTTCATCAAGGAGGGCTCCCTCTGCATCCCCACCATCTTCTGCTCTTACTCCGGCCACGCGCTGGATAAGAAGACCCCCCTCCTGCGCTCCATGGACGAGGTGTCCCGCCAGGCCATCCGCATCCTGCGCCTCTTCGGCGACACCACCACCCGCCGGGTCATCGCCCAGGTGGGTCCCGAGCAGGAGTATTTCCTCATTGACAAGACGCTCTACGACCAGCGCAAGGACCTGCGCATGACCGGCCGCACCCTCTTCGGCGCCAAGCCCCCCCGGGGCCAGGAGCTGGAGGACCACTACTTCGGCGCCATCAAGCCCCGGGTAGCCGCCTACATGAAGGACCTGGACGAGACACTGTGGGCCCTGGGCGTGCTGTCCAAGACCAAGCACAATGAGGTGGCCCCCTCTCAGCACGAGATGGCCCCCATCTATACCGACGCCAACACCGCCTGCGACCACAACCAGCTGGCCATGGAGATGATGAAGAAGGTCGCCGACCGCCACGGCCTGGTGTGCCTACTTCACGAAAAGCCCTTTGCCGGCGTCAACGGCTCCGGCAAGCACGACAACTGGTCCCTGGGCACGGACACGGGCAAAAACCTCTTCAAGCCCGGCTCCACCCCCAGCCAGAACGCCCAGTTCCTGCTGTTTTTGGCGGCCTTCATCAAGGGTGTGGACGACTATCAGGACTTCCTGCGCACCACCGTGGCCACCCCGGGCAACGACCACCGCCTGGGCGCCCAGGAGGCGCCGCCGGCCGTGCTGTCCATCTTCCTGGGCGACGAGCTCAACGCCGTGGTGGAGTCCATCATCAACGGCACCCACTTTGAGGACTCCGCCAAGCGCACGCTGCAGATCGGCGTGGACGTGCTGCCCGCCATCCCCCAGGACAACACCGACCGCAACCGCACCAGCCCCATGGCCTTCACCGGCAACAAGTTCGAGTTCCGGATGCTGGGCTCCTCCCAGTCCATCTCCGGCCCCAACATCGCCCTGAACACCATGATGGCCGAGGAGCTCAAGCAGTTTGCCGACGAGCTGGAAAAGTCCAAGGACTTCCAGACCGACCTCCAAAAGCTCATCAAGCGGGTCTTCACCGAGCATCAGCGCATCATCTTCAACGGCAACGGCTACGACGACGCCTGGCTGAAGGAGGCGGAGAAGCGGGGCCTTTGCAACCTGGTCTCCACCGCCGACGCCCTGCCCATGTACACCGCCAAGAAGAACGTGGACCTCTTCGTCAAGCACGGCATCTACACCAAGGAGGAGATCAACGCCCGGGCGGAGATCCACATTGAGAACTACACCACCGTCATCTCCATCGAGGCCCACACCATGGCCGACATGATCCGCCACGATATTCTGCCTGCCGCCTCCGCCTACGCCTCGGAGCTGTGCAGCCGCAGCGCGGAGAAGGAGGCCCTGGGCGTGCCCAGCAAGTACGAGCTGACCACTGCCCGGGAGATCGCCAAGCTGACCGACGGTCTCCAAACCGCCTGCGAGCGGCTGGAGCGGGACCTTGCCAAGCTCCCCGCCGACCCCAAGAAGGCCATGGCCTACTCCCACGCTACCATCGTACCCGACATGGCCAAGGCCCGGGAGCTGGCCGACCAGCTGGAGACCCTGACCGCCAGCGAGTACTGGCCCTTCCCGGTGTACTCCGACCTGCTCTTCTCCGTGTGAGCGCTTCGCCCGCTCGAAGAGAAGAGAGCAAAAACACAGAACAGCCGCCGCTTTGCCTGTAAGCAAAGCGGCGGCTGTTTCTTTTTCCGTCCCCTCTCCGGCGCGCCGGTCACGGCGCCGTCCGCTCCCAGGCCCGGCGAAGCTCCTCCCGAAAGTCCGGGTGGGCAATGGCGATGAGGGCCCGAGCCCGCTCCCGTACGCTTCGGGAGCGCAGGTCCGCAACGCCATACTCCGTCACCACATACTCCACACAGGAGCGGGGGGTGGTGACGATGCTGCCCGGGGCGAGCTGAGGCGTGATCTTGGAGCGCAGGACTCCCGCCCGGTCCCGGTAGGCGGAGCGCAGGGCCAGGATGCTCTTGCCGCCCCGGGACCACTGGCTGCCCAGCACCCAGTCCAGCTGGCCGCCGGTGCCGGAGTACTGGCGAGGTCCCACGGACTCGGCATTCACCTGGCCGGTCAGGTCGATCTCCATGGCGTTGTTGATGGAAACCACATGGTCGTTTCGGGCGATGCTTCTGGGGTCGTTGACCCAGTCGATCTCCTTCTGGCAGAAGAGGGGGTTGTCCCGGATGAAGTCCCACAGCTCCGGCCCGCCCACGAAGTTGGCCCCCACGGTGAGGCCCCGGCAGGTCTGCTTGCGGCTGTTGTTCACCACGCCCCGGCGCATCAGCTCCACGATGCAGCCGCTGACCACCTCCGTCTGCACGCCCAGGTCCCGCTTGCCCGCATAGGCCAAGCACTCCCCCACCGCGTTGGCAAGGCCCCCCAGGCCGAACTGGACGCAGGCCCCGTCCGGCACCAGGTCCGCGATGAAGCCGGCGATGCGGCGGTCCAGCTCGTCCGCCGGGGCAGAGCGGCTCTCCAGCGGCGGCGCGCTGCCGCGCAGGATGCCGTCCGCCTCCGACACGTGGAGGCGGGTGTGCCGCTCCCCGGAGCTGGCGATGGGAGGCAGCTGGTCGTTGATCTCCACCAGCAAAAGCTCGCTTTCGTCAATGGCCTCCCGGGTCACGGTGGCCGCCCAGAGGGAGCGGCTCATCCACCCGTCCTCATCCGGCGGCGCGCAGGTCACCACCGTCACCCGGGGCGGCCGGTCCATCAGCCACCGGGGCGTGCCGCTGAGGTTGATGGGGTCGAAGGTCACGTTCCCCTGCTCCGCCAGGGCCCGCTCGGCGTTGAAAAAGCTGGAGTGGGCCTCCACGTGGGCGGAAAGCGCCGGCGAGAGCAGGGCCGTGTCCGGCGGCGCCATCATAAAGCGGAGCGTCACGTGTCCCCCCTCCGCCCGCAGGCGGCGGCTCAGGGCATCGTCAAAGGCCCAGGGCCAGCTGGCATGGCCGGGCAGGGCCACCGTGTCGCCGTCGCGGATCAGGGCCGCTGCGTCCTCCGCCGTCATTTCCAGGGCCCGGTACTGGGCGCGCCAGCCGTCCAGCCCGGCGCACCGGCCCCGACGCGTGGGAGTCAGGTCCATGACAGGTCACCTCATTTGCTTGATCTTGCGGCGCGGCCCGAAAAACCGGGGCGCCGCATACACCTTCATTGTACCCCCCGGGGACCTGGGGCGCAAGAGCTCCGCCGCGGCAAATTTCCTCATTTTTCCCAGTTGCGCTGGCCATAGCTTTGTGGTACAATCGAGTCCACGAATCCACCCGGAGGTACGACCTGTGCAAAAACGAAGTCACGCCCTGCTGGCCGCCGCCCTGCTGCGGCAGGAGGAGGGGTTTTCCGCCCGCCGCTATGAGTGGGCCTTCCTCTTCGGCTCCTTCCAGCCGGACTGCAACCCCCTGAGCTATCTCAAGGGCTCCCTGCGCTGCCGGAAGTTCGGCGGCCACACCTATGGGAATGCCCAGCCTTACATCCTCTCCCGCATCCGGCGGCTGCAAAACCGCTCCCGCTGGACGCTGTGGCAGTACTATACCCTGGGCAAGCTCACCCACTACGTGGCGGACGCCTTCACCTATCCCCACAACGACCACTTTCCGGATGGGCTGCTGGACCACCACCGGTACGAACGGGACCTGCGCCGGTATTTCCCGGGGTACTTGGCCCGCAACGGCACCGCCGCCCCCGCCGATCCCAGGCGGGACCTGCTTGCCGAGCTGGACCGGCTCCACCGGCAGTATGTCTCCGCCGTGTCCGGCGTCGACCGGGACTGCCGCTACATCCTGCTCGCCACCTCCCTGCTGATGGCCGGGTGCTGCCCCGCCGCCGGCGTTGGTTGATTCCCGTAAAATTTGCTGAAAAATCCGACTGCATTTTGTCGGAATTTCCAGTTTTCATTTCCCCTGCAATGTGGTATGCTTTACCCATCTAAAGAAACCGAGAGGACATCACCATGAGCAACCTCACCCGCGCTGCCGAATACCGCTACTTTAGCTTTACCTACTTTTTTGGTAAGGCTTATTTCGGTTTGGCTCAGCGCGTGTAACGTCGGTTTTGTCGAAACGGATCGGCATCATGACGGCCCGCAGCCAAATCGGCTGCGGGCTTCTTTTTATGCCGCATGAAAGAGGAGGAACCATCTATGATCGTCATTCTCAAACACAATCCCAATCGTGACCAGCTGGAGAGCCTGATCTCCTGGCTCCAGGAAAAGGGCATCATCATTCACACCAGCATCGGCGAGGCCAACACCATCCTGGGCCTGGTGGGCGACACCTCCAAGCTGGACATCGACCTCATCGCCGCCCTGGACATCGTGGAGGATGTGAAGCGCGTCCAGGAGCCCTATAAAAACGCCAACCGGAAGTTCCATCCTGAGGACACCGTGGTGCCCGTGGGCAACACCCAGATCGGCGGTGGAAACCTGACCATCATGGCAGGCCCCTGCTCCGTGGAGTCTGAGGAACAGGTGGTGGCCATCGCCAAGGCCGTCAAGGCCAGCGGCGCCACCATGCTCCGGGGCGGAGCCTTCAAGCCCCGCACCTCGCCCTACTCCTTCCAGGGCCTGGGCCCGGTGGGGCTGGAGTACTTGAAGGTGGCCCGGCAGGAGACCGGCCTTCCCATCGTAACGGAGCTGATGGACCTGAGCCAGCTGCCCCTCTTCAAGGATGTGGACGTGATCCAGATCGGTGCCCGGAACATGCAGAACTTCGACCTTTTGAAGGCCGTCGGCCATCAGGACAAGCCCGTGATGATCAAGCGGGGCATGTCCGCCACCTATGAGGAGTGGCTTATGAGCGCCGAGTACGTCATGGCCGGCGGAAACGAGAACGTGATCTTGTGCGAACGGGGCATCCGTACCTTTGAAAGCTACACCCGCAACACGCTGGACCTGGCCTGCATCCCGGTGCTGCGCCGGCTCACCCACCTGCCCATCATCATCGACCCCAGCCACGCCACCGGCAAGAGCTGGCTGGTGGAGCCCCTGGCCTGCGGCGCCGTGGCCACCGGGTGCGACGGCCTTTTGATCGAGGTCCACAACGACCCTGCCCACGCCCTGTGCGACGGACCCCAGTCCCTCAAGCCGGAGGTCTTCGACGTTGTGGCGAAGAAGATCCTCAAGCTCCACGAGGCCATGAAAACCCTGGAGGACTAAAAAGATGAAGGTTGCCATCGTCGGCCTGGGACTCATCGGCGGGTCCATGGCCAAGAGCATCAAGGCCCGCACCGCCCACACGGTGTACGGCATCGACCTGGACGCCGAGACCATGACCATGGCCCGGATGTGCGGCGCCATCGACGGACCGCTGACGGACGAAACACTTCCGGAGTGCGATCTGATCCTGGTGGCCATCCGGCCTGCCGCCGCCGTGGACTGGGTGGCGTCCCACGCGGACGCCATCGCCCCCTCCGCCATCGTGGTGGACCTTTGCGGCGTGAAGCGGACGGTGGTGGCGGGCATCGCCCCCATTGCCCGGCAGCACGGCTTTGCCTACATCGGCGGCCATCCCATGGCCGGCCGGGAGCGGGGCGGCTTCACCACCTCCTCGGAAAGCCTCTATGAGGGCGCGTCCATGATCCTCACGCCGGATGACCGCAGCGACATGCCCCTGCTGGAATCCCTGAAGACCTTCTTTTTGGACCTGGGCTTCGCCGGCCTCACCTTCTCCGACCCGGAGGAGCACGACCGCATCATCGCCTTTACCTCCCAGCTTGCCCACATCGTCTCCAGCGCCTACGTCAAGTCGCCGGAGGCCCAGCGCCGCCGGGGCTTCTCCGCCGGCAGCTTCCAGGATATGACCCGGGTGGCCCGGCTGGACGAGGACATGTGGACGGAGCTGTGTCTGGACGACGCCGACTACCTGACCGGGGAGCTGAAGATCCTCATCGGCCACTTGCAGGAGTTCGCCGGGGCCCTGGAGGCCCGGGACGCGGACGCCTTGCGCACCCTGCTGCGGGACGGCCGGGAGAAAAAGGCCGCCGCGGGCGGGAACTGAGCCCTCCCCTATCACGAGCAAAGGAGCGATGTTATGCCGGACTCCATGCGTACCATTCCCGTGAACACCCGCCCCGCCTACACCGTCACCATCGGCCCCGGGCTTCTGACCCGCTGCGGCGATCTGCTCGCCGACACTCTGGACACCCGGCGCGTCGCCGTCATCACCGACTCCACGGTAGCGCCGCTGTACCTGGCGCCGGTGCGGGAGAGCCTTGTTGCGGCGGGCTTTTCCGTCTGCTCCTATGTCTTTCCCGCCGGGGAGGGGAGCAAAACCCTCACCACCCTCTCCTCCATTTTGGAATTTTTGGCGGAGGAGCATCTGACCCGGCGGGACTGCGTGGTGGCCCTGGGCGGCGGCGTCACCGGGGACATGGCGGGCTTTGCCGCCGCCGTGTACCTGCGGGGCATCCGCTGCGTGCAGCTGCCCACCACCCTGCTCTCGGCGGTGGACTCCTCCGTGGGGGGCAAGACCGCCATCGACCTCGCCGCCGGCAAGAATCTGGCCGGCGCCTTTCTCCAGCCCGCCGCCGTCCTGTGCGACACGGACTGCCTTTCCTCCCTGCCCGCCGCCGTCTTTGCCGACGGCGCCGCCGAAGCCATCAAGACCGGCGTTTTGTGCGATGAGAGCCTCTTCTCCCTGTTTGAGAGCGGCACCCTCGCCGTGGACCCCGCCCAGGTCATTGCCCGGTGCGTGGCCTACAAGGCCGGCGTAGTGGAGCGGGACGAGCGGGAGCAAAACGAGCGGCGGCTTTTGAACCTGGGCCACACCGTGGGCCACGCCATTGAAACCTGCAGCGGCTACACCATCCCCCACGGCCACGCCGTGGCGGCGGGGCTGGCCGTCATCGCCCGCTCCGCGGAGCGCCTGGGCTGGACCGAGAGTCCCCTCGCCTCCCGCATCGGCGCCTGCCTTGCGGCCAACGGTCTGCCCACCGGAGCGGACTTTTCCCCGGAGGACCTGGCGGAGGCCGCCTCCCGGGACAAAAAGCGCGCCGGCGGGGAGATTACACTGGTGATCCCCCGGCGCATCGGCGCCTGCCGGCTGAGGACCGTGCCGGTAGAGGAGCTTCTGCCCATCATCCGGGCGGGATGGGAGGCGTGAGATGGACGTTCAGATCCTGCCCCGCCCCCTGCGGGGCGCGGTGACGCCGCCCCCCAGCAAGTCCATGGCCCACCGGCTGCTCATCGCCGCCGCCCTGGCCCAGGGGGAGAGCACCATTGAAAACATCGCCCTCTCCCAGGACATCGAGGCAACGCTTCGGTGCGCGGAGGCCCTGGGCGGCAGCTGGACGCGGCTGGGCCCGGGCGCCCTGCGCGTCAACGGCATCGGCGAAAACCGGGTGCGCACCCCCCTTCCCGCTCTGGACTGCGGGGAGTCTGGCTCCACCCTGCGCTTTTTCCTCCCCATCGCCCTGGCGGCGGCGGGAGGCGGGGTCTTCACCGGGCGGGGCCGGCTGATGGAGCGGCCCCAGCAGCCCTATTTCGACCTGTTTGCGGAAAAGGGCATCCGCTGTGTGCGCTCCGGCGGCGCCCTGACCGTTCAGGGCACCCTGACGCCGGGGACCTATCGGCTGCCCGGCAACGTATCCAGCCAGTTTTTCACGGGGCTGCTCTTCGCTCTCTCCCGGCTGGAGGGGGCCAGCGCCGTGGTCAGCACCACTGCCCTGGAATCCGCCGACTATGTGACCATGACCGTCCAGGCCATGGAGCGCGCCGGGGTGGCCGTTACCGTCTCGCCGGAGGGCACCGCCTTCCAGGTCCGGGGCCAGCGGTACCGTCCCTTCTCCGCCGCGGTGGAGGCGGACTGGTCCCAGGCCGGCTTCTGGTACGCCGCCAACTTTTTGGGCGGCGAGGTGGAGCTGCGGGGGCTGAACCGCCGCTCCGCCCAGGGGGACATGGCGGTGGACGCCCTGTTCCGCCGCCTGACGGCCCCGGGGGAGATGGAGATCGACCTCTCCCCCATCCCGGACCTGCTGCCGCCCCTGGCGGTGATGGCGGCGGGGCGGAACTCGGTCACCCGGTTCGTCAACGCCGGGCGGCTGCGCATCAAGGAGAGCGACCGGCTGCAAAGCGTGTGCGCCATGCTGCGCGCCCTGGGCATCGACGCGGAGGAGGGGCCGGAGAGCCTCACCGTCCGGGGCGGCGCCCTGCGCGGCGGCACGGTGGACGGCGCCAACGACCACCGCATCGTCATGGCGGCGGCCATCGCCGCCAGCCGCTGCACCTCTCCCGTCACCATTTTGGGGGCGGAGGCCGTGCAAAAATCCTATCCTGATTTCTTCGATCACTACCGTGCTCTGGGAGGTGAGGTCCATGTCCTCTGAATTCGGAAAGCTGCTGCGCGTCAGCGTCTTCGGCCAGTCCCACGGAACGGCCATCGGCGTTTTGATCGACGGGCTCCCCGCCGGGGAGCCGATCGACCTTGCGGAGCTGGACGCCTTTCTGGACCGGCGGCGGCCGGGCAAGAACGCCCTTTCCACCGCCCGGAAAGAGACGGACCTGCCCCGCTTCCTCTCCGGACTGGAAAACGGCGTCACCTGCGGCGCGCCACTGGCCGCCGTCATCGAAAACGCGGACCAGCACTCCGGGGACTATGCCGAGCTTGCGGACAAGCCCCGCCCCGGCCACGCGGATTACACCGCCGCCGTCAAGTGGGGCGGCCACGCGGACATGCGGGGCGGCGGCCACTTTTCCGGCCGCCTGACGGCGCCCATGTGCGTGGCCGGCGGCATCGCCAAGCAGATCCTCGCCCGGCGGGGCGTCTATGTGGGCGCCCACCTTGCCTCCGTGGGCACGGTGGAGGATGCGCCCTTCCCCCTGCGCCCCACGGCGGAGCTCTTTGACGCCGTGGCCGCCAGGCCCTTCCCGGCCATCGACGAGGACGCCGGGGCGCGGATGCAGGAAACCATTGCCGCCGCCCGGGCCCGGCAGGACAGTGTGGGCGGCATCGTGGAGTGCGCCGCCATCGGCCTTCCCCCGGGGCTGGGGGAGCCCCTCTTCGAGGGGGTGGAGAGCCGCCTGGCCGCGGCCCTTTTCGGCATCCCCGCCGTCAAAGGTGTGGAGTTTGGCGCGGGCTTCGGCGCAAGTCGCCTCCACGGCTCGGAGGACAATGACCCCTTCACCATGGAGGACGGCCGGGTGGTCACCACGCAAAACCGCGCCGGCGGCATCCTGGGCGGCATCACCACGGGCATGCCCCTGGTGCTGCGGGTGGGTTTGAAGCCCACGCCGTCCATTGCCCTGCCCCAGCAGACCGTGAGCCTTTCCCGGCAGGAGGACACCCAGCTGGTGATCCGCGGCCGGCATGACCCCTGTATCGCCCACCGGGCGGTCCCCGTCGTGGAGGCGGTGACCGCGGCGGTGCTGTTAGATCTATTACTGGAGGGAAATCATGGAACTTTCTGAGATCCGCGCAAAAATCGACGCCGTAGATGACGACCTGCTCCGCCTGTTTCTGGAGCGCATGTCTCTTTCCGACGAGGTCGCGGCCTACAAAAACGAGCACCATCTTCCCATTTTGAACCGCCAGCGGGAGCGGGAGATCCTCGCCCGGGTGACGGAGAGCGCCGGAGAGCGGGAGCGCTATGCCTATCACCTCTTCTCCACCCTTTTCGAGCTGGCCCGCTCCCGGCAGGCAGAGCTGATCGACGCTCCCACTAAGGTTGCCGCCCAGGTCCGCGCCTCCCTGGAGGGCGGCAGCGAGATCTTCCCCCAGACGGGCCTTGTGGCCTGCCAGGGCGTGGAGGGCGCCAACTCCCAGGTGGCCTGCGACCGCATCCTGCCCCGGGGCCACATCGTGTATGTGAAGACCTTTGAGGCGGTGGCCGCCGCGGTGGAGTCCGGCCTTTGCAAGTTCGGCGTGCTGCCCATCGAAAACAGCTCCAACGGCTCTGTCCGGGCGGTGTATGACCTGCTGCAGGACCACAGGCTCTCCGTGGTCCGCTCCACCCGCCTGTGCATCCGCCATGAGCTGCTGGCCCTGCCCGGTGTGAAGCTCTCGGACATCACGGAGATCTACTCCCACGAGCAGGCCATCGGCCAGTGCTCCCAGTTCCTCAATGGGCTCAACGGCGTGCGGGTCATCCCCTGCGACAATACCGCCGTGGCCGCCAAAATGGTGGCGGAGCGGGGCGACCGCCACGCCGCCGCCATCTCCTCCCACCCCTGCGCCGCGCTGTACGGACTGGAGTGTGTCAGCGACGACATTCAGGACAGCGACAACAACTACACCCGCTTCATCTGTGTTTCCAAGGACCCGGCCATCTACGCCGGCGCCAACCGCATCAGCCTCATCATCGCCACGGAGAACCGGCCCGGCGCTCTGTACGAGATCCTCTCCAAGCTGGCGGCCCTGGGCATCAACATGACTAAGCTGGAGTCCTGCCCGGTGACGGGACGGAACTTCGAGTTCATCTTCTTCCTGGAGCTGGAGGCCTCGGTGAAGGACCCCAGCGTCCTGGCCATGCTGGAGGAGATGGAGCGCTGCTGCGCCAACTTCCTCTTCCTGGGCAGCTACGCCGAGGTCTGAGATGGACGGCAGAGTCTACGGCCTTCTGGGCCGCAAGCTGGGCCACAGCTGGTCCGTGCCCATCCACCAGGCCCTGGGCTGTGAGGACTACCGCCTCATCGAGCTGGAGCCGGAGGACCTGTCCGCCTTTCTCGCCCGGGAGGACATCGGCGGCTTGAACGTCACCATCCCCTATAAGCGGGACGTGATGCCCCACTGTGATGAGATCGATGAGGCGGCCCGGGCCATCGGCAGCGTGAACACCATCGTGCGGCGGGAGGGGAAGCTCTTCGCCTACAATACCGACGCCGCCGGCTTTTGCTATATGGCCCGGCGGGCGGGCATCTCCTTTACCGATCGCAAGACGGTGATCCTGGGCAGCGGCGGCGCCTCCCTCATGGCCCAGGCCATGGTCCGCCAGCTGGGGAGCCGGGAGGTGGCGGTCATCTCCCGCTCCGGGGAGGACAACTATGAGACCCTCTCCCGCCACGCGGACGCGGACATCCTGGTCAACGCCACACCGGTGGGCATGTTCCCCGGCAACGGTGACGCCCCGGTGGACCTGGACGCCTTCCCCGCCCTCTCGGGAGTGCTGGACCTCATCTACAACCCCCGGCGCACGGCCCTCTTGCAGCAGGCGGAGCGCCTGGGCCTCCCCCGGTCCGACGGGCTTCCCATGCTGGTGGCCCAGGCGGTGGCGGCGGAGGAGCACTTTTTCGACGCCCCCATCCCGGAGGACGAAACGGAGCGCATCCTGGATAAGCTCCGCCGGGAGATGACGAATCTGGTCCTCATCGGGATGCCCGGCAGCGGCAAGACCACCGTGGGCCGTGCCCTGGCCAATCTGACAGGGCGGGAGGCCATCGACCTGGACAGTCGCATCGAGGAGCGGGCCGGCCGCTCCATCCCGGAGATCTTCGCCCGGGAGGGGGAGGCGGCCTTCCGGGCCCTGGAGCGACAGGCGGCGGAGGAGGCCGGCAGGCTGACCGGGAAGATCCTCCTCACCGGCGGCGGCATCGTGAAGGATGAGCGCAACTATGCCCCCCTCCACCAAAACGGCCGCATCTACCACCTGGTCCGGCCCCTGAACCTGCTGCCCACCGACGGCCGCCCCCTGTCCCAGGGCGCGGACCTTACCGCCATGTGGCGGGAGCGGGAGCCATTGTACCGCCGCTTCCGAGACGCGCAGATCGACAACACCGGCACCGTTACGGAGACGGCCCGGGCTATCTGGAGGGATTTTTGTGAACATTCTGGTGCTGAACGGCCCTAACATGAACATGCTGGGCATCCGCCAGCCGGAGATCTACGGCCGGGCCACCTATGAAGACCTGGTGGCCATGCTCACCGACGAGGCGAACACGCTGGGGGTGGAGGTCTCCTTCTTCCAGTCCAACCACGAGGGTGCCCTGGTGGACGCCATCCAGCAGGCCTACTTCGACGGTGTGGACGGCATCATCATCAACCCCGCCGCCTACACCCACACCAGCGTCGCCCTGCTGGATGCGGTGAAGGCCGTGGGCATTCCCACGGTGGAGGTCCACGTCTCCGACCCGGACAGCCGGGAAGAGTTTCGCCACGTGTCCTACATCCGCGCCGCCTGCGTCGCCACCATCCGGGGCCACGGCCTGCCGGGATATGTGGAGGCCCTGCGCCTGCTGGCGGAAAAGCTGGGGTAATGCGTATCTCAAAGCAAAACCACCGGCCGTGCCGGTGGTTTTCTCTTTACCAAAAAGCCGGTATGGGTGCTATTTTCCCTTTACAAAAGACCGGCATGGCCGGTAATTTCCCTATACAGGAGATCCGACTCGGCCGATAGCTTCCCTTTACAGAAACTCGTATGACCAGTAGTTCCTCTTTACAGAAACTCGTATGGCCGGTAGTCTCTCTTTACCAAAAAGACCGGCCCGGAGCGTGAGGCTCCGGGCCGGTTTTTCCGCTTTGCGGTTGTTGAAGCAGCTTCGAGGGCTTACGCCTTCTTGCCCTGCTTCTGGAGGGTCTGGATGCCCTCGATAGCCAGGATGACAGCCAGAATGACCATCACGATGGCGAAGATCAGCTGGAACCAGTCGCCCCAGGCCGCGGTGGCCAGGCCGCCCAGCTTCTTGAAAATGGTGATGACCAGCTGGCAGATGGTGGCCACCAGCATGAAGCACATGGGGATATAGAACATCTTGTTGTTCTTGCCCACTTCGCCCAGCCAGGTGCACACAGCCAGCAGAGCAAGACCCGCCAGCAGCTGGTTGGCAGAGCCGAAGAGGCCCCAGATCTGGCTCAGGCTCAGGCCGCCCAGAGTACCGCCGATGACGACCATCAGGAGGGTGCCAAACAGGGGATGGGCCAGAACGCGGCGGGCGCCGGTGGCGTCCTTCCAGGTGGCCTCGTCTTCCTTCAGGAAAAGCTCGGCGAACATGAAGCGAGCAAGACGGGTGGCGGTATCCAGGCTGGTCAGCGCGAAGACGGACACAGCCAGAGTCAGCAGAGCGCGGATGGTGCCGTGGATAGTGCTGCCCTCAGGGCCGAACATGGTGGCGATGCCGGCGGCAAAGGCCACGGACGGAGAGCCGAACTCCTTGCCGATGTACTTGTCGAACACCATGCCGACGGCGATCAGAGACACAACGCCCAGAGCGGACTCAATGAGCATGGAGCCATAGCCGATGGGCTTTGCGTCACGCTCGTTGGCCAGCTGCTTGGAGGAGGTGCCGGTGGCCACCAGAGAGTGGAAGCCGGAGCAAGCGCCGCAGGCCACGGTGATGAACAGAGTGGGGAACAAGGGGCCGATGCTGGTGTTCCAGCCGGTAAAGGCGGGAATGGTGAAGGAGGCATTTCCGGTAACGCCGGCAATGATGATGCCGATGATGGCCAAGGCCATCATGCCGTACAGCAGGTAGCTGGAAAGATAGTCCCGGGGCTGGAGCAGGATCCACACCGGCACCAGAGACGCGATGGTGATGTACGCGCAGATGAGCACGATCCAGAAGGTACGGCTGGCGGCCAGGCCCACGTTCAGGCCGAACACCAGCATCAGCAGGATGCACACGATACCACCGATGGTGGCGGGAACCGTCTTCACGCCGAGTCGGGTGGTGACAATGCCGTAGATGATGGCCAGGACGATGAAGAGCATGGAGATCATGGCCGTGGTCTCGTTGCCGGAGGGGTTGGTGGTGATGCCGACCCGGTCGGCGGAGAAGAAGGTGCCGGCCACCACGTTGACGAAGGAGGCGATGACCAGGATCAGCACCAGCAGGGCAAACACAGTGAAGAGGCGGCCGGCCTTCTTGCCCATGGTGTCCTTGATGATCTCGCCCACGGTCTTGCCGTCGTGGCGGATGGAGGCGAACAGAGAACCGAAGTCATGCAGACCGCCGAAGAAGATGCCGCCGATGACGCACCACAAAAACACGGGGACCCAGCCGAACACGGAGGCCTGGATGGGGCCGTTGATGGGGCCGGCGCCGGCGATGGAGGAGAAGTGGTGGCCCATCAGGACCGCGGGCTTCGCCGCCACATAGTCCACGCCGTCCTCCATGGTGACGGCGGGGGTCTTGCGGCTGGGATCCACACCCCACTCCTTCACCAGCCAGTTACCATAGGTGGCATAACCGATGACGAGGATGATGATGGCAACGGCGATAATCAGTATTGCTGTCATAAAAC
This sequence comes from Oscillibacter sp., assembly GCA_017469475.1. Classification (GTDB taxonomy): domain Bacteria; phylum Bacillota; class Clostridia; order Oscillospirales; family Oscillospiraceae; genus Oscillibacter. Next base: position 17,880 of record JAFUGI010000118.1, read on the forward strand.
TCTCCCTTTCTCTTTCATACTGATTTTATATTGCTCTGGATGACCCCCTTCAGGCTCTGGCCCTGACGGTTACAGGCCATGCGCCCGGTGGCGGTCTCCACAACAATCAAGCGAAAATGGCTCCACCCCTGGAGCCCCCAGCGATAGCTGCGGTAATATTTCAGCCGGGGAGCCAGGGCCAGCGCCTCCGGCTCCACCCGGTCCGCAAGGACGATGAGAATGATGTCGCTGCTCTGATGGGCCTCGTGGGGCTGCACCCGGGAGGTCCCCTCCTGCCAGGCACTCTCCGCCAGGGCCCGCAGACGCGCCTCATCCAGTCGCTCCTCCTCGGCGAAGAAGACGTATTCATTGGACTCCGTCTCCGCCAGGCGGGCGCTTTTGATGAGGAAATACTGCTCGGTATGGGAGTGGAACACCGCCTCCGCCGCGAAAGGGGGTGCCGGGGTCTCCCGCTCTACATTATAATAGGCGCTGTATGCGCGCAGAAGCTTCTCCGTCAATTCCCGGGTGGTCATTTGCTCTCCTCCTGGGGTATCAGGCGGCCCACCGCCGCGCCGGGGGCGCGGCTCTTCAGCTCGTCCATCAGGGCCAGGGCGGCCTTTTCCCCGGGCATCTGGATCTCCGCCAGCTCCCGCCCGCCGGCGCACAGGACCACGTTCTCCACCTGCATCTCGCCGCTGCAGCAGCCCATCTTGGCGGGAATGGCCACGATGCGGCGGAAATACCGCTCGATGTCGCCGTAGGCGATGTAATACGCCGTCATCAGCTTGCGGAAGAAGAAATGCTCCCGCCCCAGCGTCACGACGCCGATGGCCCGGCCGGCCTTGTACTCCTGCTGCAGCTCCCGTGGGGCGGCGCTCTCGCGGACCAGAGGGACAAATTTCATAGGGCGCCCTCCTTTCCTGTCAGGATGTATGACAGCCGATCGCGAAACATACTTCGCAACGGACTGCGGGATGTATGACAACCTCATACATCGTATATTATACACCTGTTTTCCGATTTGTTAAGAGGGTTTCGCGAAATTTGTGAATAATTCATGAACACGCGGCGGATTTTTAGATTTTTCGCCGAAATCTGCTCCAATAGAAGAAAATATGTGTACTTTCCAGGCCTTCTCAGACCTCATCACGGCGCGCCTTCCAAGCGGAAAGTGCACCGTTTACAGCCTGTTTGGGCAGCTTTTATTCCTCCACTACCGCCAGCAAATGGCGCATGTGGATGCTCATGGCGTGGCGGGCGCCCGCCTAGTCCCGCCGGAGCAAAAACTCCCGGATCAGCCGGTTGTCCCCCACGGCCATCTCCTTCATGTGCTGGCGGTTGGCAGAGATCTGAAGGATCTCATTCACCGCGCTGTTGATGATGGGATAGAGCCTGCGCATATATTCATTGTGAGACGCCTTGATGATGGCCCAGTGAAACTCCTGGTCCATGGCGGGCCAGTCCCCGTCCTCCGCGGCCACCCGCTCCATCCGCTCCGCCCGGCGGCGGATCTGGCGCAGCTCCTCGTCCGTGGCCCGCTGGCAGGCCAGGGCCACCGTGGCCGGCTCGAAGATGAGCCGCATCTCAAAGAGGTCCTTGGCCCGGACCCGGGAGCGAAGCCCCTCCAGACTGGCAAGGTCCATGCCCCGGGCGGGCAGCTTCTCCGCCACGAAGGTGCCCTTGCCCCGGCGGATCTCCAAAACCCCCTGGGCCACCAGGAAGGAGATGGCCTCCCGCAGCGTGGTGCGGCTGACGCCCAGGTCGCCGCTGAGCTCGTTTTCATTGGGCAGCTTGCTGCCGGGCGCATACCGGTGCTCGTCCACGATCCTCTCATAGAGTCGGTCCGCCGTCTGCTCTGACAGCTTGACCCTTCGTTTCTCCGCCATGGCGGTTCCTCCCTTCCTTCTGTTCCCGGCCGGGGCCGGCGATCCTATCACGGTTCTACTATAGCGGAACTTCCCGAAAAAAACAAGTCCCGCCCCTTGACATCCTATTTCTTTCAGGATAAAATGACATCATACAACAGGTGTTGTAATAATACAATTGTGAGGGAGGGACCGCCTGTGTGCGCCGCTGCGTTTTGTACCCACCGCCTCACTCTCGTCACAGGGCACTACGGTACCGGGAAAACGGAGTTTGCCGTGAATCTGGCCCTGGCCCTGGCGGCGGAGGGACAGGCTGTGACCCTGGCGGACCTGGACATCGTGAACCCCTACTTCCGCTCCCGGGAGCGGCGGCCGGAGCTACAGCAGGCGGGCGTGCGCCTCATCTCCTCCTCCCAGGCCTGCTCGGACGCGGATGTGCCCGCCCTGCCGGCAGAGCTTCTGGGCGTGTTTCAGGACAGGAGCCGCCGGGGCGTGCTGGACATCGGCGGCGACCCGGTGGGCGCCCGGGTTCTGGCCCGGTTCCGGCCCCAGCTCTTGAACGAGGACTATCAGCTTTTGTACGTGCTCAACGCCAATCGGCCGGAGGTGCGCACCATGGAGAGCGCCATCTCCTACCTGCGGGGCATCGAGACCGTCACCGGCCTCACCTGCTCCGGCATCGTCAACAACACCCACCTGTGCGGCGAGACCACCGCGGCCGACGTGCGCAAGGGGGCGGCCCTGGCGGAGGCGGTGTCCGCCGCCACGGGCATCGGCATCGTCTGCCACACGGCCCGGCAGGACCTGGCCCCGCTGCTCTCCGACCTGCCGGAGACCGTGTTCCCCATTCAGATCTACATGAAAAAACCGTGGGAGTGACCACGGCGACTTTGGGAAGGAGGACCCCGCTATGTCTACAAAGGTAACGTTTCGTACTGACCGCTGCAAAGGCTGCGAGCTGTGCACCATGGTCTGCCCGAAGCACATCGTCGTCATCGACACGACCACCCTCAACCGCAAGGGGTATCACCCCGCCACGGTGAAGGACATGGACCAGTGCATCGGCTGCGCCAGCTGCGCCAGGATCTGCCCGGACTCCATCATCACGGTGGAGCGATTCTGAAAGGAGGCGTCATCATGGGAAAAGAACTGTGGAAGGGCAATGAAGCCATTGCGGAGGCCGCCATCCGCGCCGGATGCGACTGCTTTTTCGGATACCCCATCACCCCCCAGAGCGAGGTGCCGGAGTACATGTCTGTCCATCTGCCCCAGCACGGCGGCGTGTTCGTCCAGTCCGAGTCGGAGATCGCCGCCATCAACATGGTCTACGGCGCCGGCGGCGCCGGGATGCGGGCCATGACCTCGTCCTCCTCCCCCGGCATCAGCCTCAAGCAGGAGGGCATCACCTACCTGGCCGGCGCGGAGGTCCCCGCCGTCATCGTCAACTGCATGCGGGGCGGCCCGGGCCTGGGCACCATTCAGCCCAGCCAGGCGGACTACTATCAGGCCACCCGGGGCGGCGGCAACGGCGATTACCGCACCGTGGTGCTGGCCCCCTCCAACGTGCAGGAAACGGTGGACTTCGTGCAGGAGGCCTTTGACATTGCGGACCAGTACCGCAACCCCGTCATGGTGGTGTGCGACGGTCTGATCGGCCAGATGATGGAGCCCATCGAGTGGCGCCCCGTGCCCAAGCGGGACCTGCCGCCCAAAACTTGGGCGGCCAACGGCACCAAGAACCACACCGGCCGCAACATCATCAACTCCCTCTTCATCGCCCCGGAGGACTGCGACGATCACAACGTCCACCTGGCGAAAAAGTACGCCGAGATCGAGCGCAGCGAGGTCCGCTGGGAGGAGCGGGACTGCGACGACGCGGACATCGTCATCACTGCCTACGGCACCCCCGCCCGCATCGCCCTGACCGCCCTGGAGGCCCTCCGTGCCGAGGGCATCAAGGTGGGACTCTTCCGGCCCATCACCCTCTGGCCTTTCCCGGAAAAGGCCCTCCACGACCTGGCGGGCCAGAGCCACGTGAAGGCGTTTTTGGACGTGGAGCTCAGCTCCACCGGCCAGATGCTGGACGATGTGCGCCTGGCGGTGGAGGGGCGCAAACCCATCTCCTACCTGGGCCACGCCGGCGGCGCCATGCCCACGGTGGAGGAAATGGCAGCGTGTGCCAGAGAAGCTTTGAAGGAGGCGCAGTGATATGGCCATCGTATATCAGAAGTCCGCAGGATTGACCGACGCCGAGCTGCACTACTGTCCCGGCTGCAACCACGGCATCATCCACAAGCTGGTGGCGGAGTCCCTGGTGGAGCTGGGCCTTCTGGACGGCGCCATCGGCGTGTGCCCCGTGGGCTGCTCCGTCTTTGCCTACAACTACTTCAACTGCGACATGCTGGAGGCCGCCCACGGCCGGGCTCCGGCGGTGGCCACCGGCGTCAAGCGCACCCACCCGGACCAGGCGGTCTTCACCTACCAGGGGGACGGAGATCTGGCCTCCATCGGCGCGGCGGAGATCGTGCACGCCGCCATGCGGGGCGAGAAGTTCACCACCATCTTCGTCAACAACGCCATCTACGGCATGACCGGCGGTCAGATGGCCCCCACCACCCTCATCGGCCAGCGGGCCACCACCTGCCAGTCCGGCCGGACGGTGGAGCAGGCGGGCATGCCCATCCGCATGGCGGAGATGCTCTCCACGCTGGACGGCTGCGTCTACGCCGAGCGGGTGTGCGTCACCGATGTTGCCAATGTGAACAAGGCCAAGCGTGCCATCAAGAAGGCCTTTGAAAAGCAAATGGCCCGGGAGGGCTTCACCTTCATCGAGGTCCTCTCCACCTGCCCCACCAACTGGGGCATGACCCCCATCAAGGCCATCCAGTGGCTCAAGGACAACATGATCCCCTACTATCCCCTGGGCGTCATCAAGGACAAAGCGATGGAGGTGAAGTGAGATGCTCAAACAGATCATCATTTCCGGCTTCGGCGGCCAGGGCGGCCTGGCCATCGGCAAGAACCTGGCGGAGGCCGGCATGGAAGCCGGGCTCAACGTCACCTGGGCCCCGTCCTACGGCCCCGAGATGCGGGGCGGCACCGCCAACTGCTCCGTGGTGCTGTCCGACCGGCCCATCGGCTCCCCGGTGTTCGCCCACCCCACCGACCTCATCGCCCTGAACGCCCCGTCCCTCGCAAAGTTCGAGGCGGACGTGCAAAGCGGCGGCGCGGTGCTCGTCAACAGCGACGTGGTGTCGGACAAGGTGGGCCGGGAGGACCTGGCGGCGCTGTATATCCCCTGTAACTCCATCGCCGAGGAGCTGGGCAACCTCAAGGTCGGCAACATGGTGATGCTGGGGGCCTATGTGGCCCGGACGAAGATCCTCGCCCCGGAGGCAGTGGAGACCATGATCCAGTCCATGTTCACCGGGCCCAAGGCCAAGCTGGTGCCCTTGAACATCGAGGCCTTCCGCCGGGGCGCCGCCTGCGTTGGGTAAGTTCCTGCGCGAGCGTCCCTGTTTTTCCCGAAAGGGCCGGAGGATGATCCCCCTCATCCTCCGGCCCTTTCTCTGCCCGGCGGCGGTGTCAATTGGCGGCGCTTTCCTTAGCGAGCGGCGGTGTCAATGGGCGGTGCTTTCCCCGCCGGACAGTGCGGAGCGTCCCTCCCCCTGCCTGGCCATGGGGCCGAAAGAGCTCCCCGACCCGTACAAGGAACAGGGCCCCATATCCATACAGCACCCCCGCGGGGCGGGACAGGCCAACGGCCCGTCTTCTCCCCGCAGGGGTGTGTCTTTTTATCATATAGTACTATCCTCCGGAAGCACAGGATGAGAGGGGTGCGTGTCAGCTATGGAGGCGAACATCGCAATTCCCCGTATGGCAAGATTGGCATTGCATGCTTATCGCGTTTTTATCTCATTGCTGCCGCCGATACCGGCCATGCAGTGCGCAAAAATGCGCCGCAGGCAGATGCCTGCGGCGCAGCGGACACGATACTCATCGGATGGGCTCCGGCGGCCTCTCCTTCTCCGCAAGGCGCCTGGAGGGGCGCACCAGAAGGCACGCGGTCAGGATGGCCCCGGCGCTGATGCTCATGCTGATGGGATAGGCCAGCATCAGCCGAGCAAAGGAGGGCGCCGGGTAAAAGGCCAGGTAGATCCACGCCAGGCGCACGCCGCAGACCCCCGCGACGGAGATGGCGGCGGGAATGAAGGACATGCCAAAGCCCCGCAGGTAGCCGGAGTACACGTCCGCCTGCACGCTGAAGAGGTAGGCGATGGAGATGTAGAAGAGGCGGATATACCCGTAGGCCACCACCTCCGGGTCCTCGTTAAAAAAGCGCAGCATGCCCCGGCCTCCCAAAAGCAGCACCGCGCTGCCTGCGGCGCAGGCAAGGAGCCCCTCCGCCAGGCATACGGCCAGGGTCTTGCGGCAGCGGTCCAGGTTGCCGGCGCCATGGTTCTGCCCCACGAAGGTGGCGCAGGCCTGGCCGAAGGCGCTGTAGAAATAGTAGGCCAGGATCTCCAGGTTGAACGCGGCGGCAGAGGCCGCCATCACGGTGGTATCCAGGCTGTTGATGGCCGTCTGGATGAAGATGTTGGCCACCGAAAAGAGCATGGACTGGATGCCGGCGGGAAGGCCCACGATCAAAATGTTCCTGAGGGAATCCCCGTGGAAGGCCAGGCGGCGCAGGTAGATGCGGGTCTCTTCCCGCCCCCGTCCCAAAAGGAAGAAGAGCACCAGGGAGCAGGCCAGGTTGGACAGGACCGTGGCGATGGCCACGCCCTCCACCGTCATGCCCAGCACGAACACGAAAAACAGGTTCAGCGCCACGTTCAGGGCTCCCACGCCCACCAGGCAGAAAAAGGGCGTGCGGGTGTCCCCCTGGCTGCGGAAGATGGCGGCTTCAAAATTCGTCAGCAGGATCACCGGCAGGCCCAGCAGGTAGATGCGCAGATACCGCAGGGCATCGCTGTACACATCCGCCGGCACGCCCATGGCCCGCAGCAGCGGCGCCGCCGCACACTCGCACAGCACCGCAGCCGCCGTGCCGCATACAAGGGACAATAGCACGGCGGTGTGGGCCCCCCGGCTGACGCCCTCCTGGTCGCCCCGGCCCGCCCGGTTGGCCAGCACCACATTGGCCCCCAGGGAGACGCCCACGAACAGGTTCACCACCAGGTTGATGACGGGGCTGTTGCTGCCCACGGCGGCCATGGCGATCTTGCCCTCCTCCGCGCCGATCCGGCCCACCACGGCGATGTCCGCCGCGTTGAAGAGCTGCTGCAAAAGTCCCGTTGCCGCAAGGGGCAGGGCAAAGCGCAGCACACCCCGCCACAAGGAGCCGGTCAGGATCTCCGGATCATGCTTTTGCATCCTGCGCTTCCCCCGGCCAATAGCGCCATTTTTCCGCCGTGAACTCGCTGCGCACCAGATGGCGCCGGCGCAGGTGGTCCAGGTGGGAGATGCACTCCCCCACGGCGAACCACTTCTGCACCAGCGGGAACTCGTCCCAGCTGCGGGCCCGGATGTTCCAGCTCATCCGTCCCGCGATCTCGTAGGCCGTCAGCCCCGGCGCCGCCTCCACGATGCGCAGGGCGTCTGCCAGCCGGGCCGCGTGGTGGCGCTGGATGGCCTCCACCCGGGCGCGGTAATCGCCGGTGTGGCGGTGGCCCGGCAGGGCCAGGCGGACGGGATACTCCCGCACCCGCTCCAGATTTTCCAGATAGCTGCCCAGGGCGTCCCGCATCCCGGTCCAGGAGGTGATGTTTGGCGTGATATCGAAGAGGACATGGTCCCCGGTGAACATGATGCCCTGCTCCTCCGCCCAGAGCATCAGGTTCCCCGGTGTGTGGCCCGGCACCAGGATGGCCTGGAGCCGGTACTCCCCCACCGTGAGGACCTGCCCGTCTTCCACGCCCTGGAAGGCGTCCGTCACCTCCGGCAGGGCCATCATGCGGGCGGGGTTGTGGGTCTGGATATAGTCCACCTCACCGGGGGCAAAGCCCTCCTTGATGTAACGCTCCCGCAGCTGACTGTAGATCTCGCCGTTGAGGACCTGGCGCTCGTGGGCCAGGTCGATCCCGCTCATGTAGATGCACCGGTCCTTCCCGACGAACAGGTCCGCCATGCCGGAGTGGTCCGAGTGGACATGGGTGGCCAGCACATCCATATGGGCTCGGTCCGCGCCCAGCTCCGCAAGGCCGGCCTCCAGCGCCTCCTGGCACTCCGGGCAGCGAAAGCCGGTGTCGATCAAAAGGCCGCTGCCCTCTCCCCGGATGTAGTAACTGTTGAGCTCTTTCAGAGGGTTGTTGGGCAGCACCACGCCGATCCGGTATATGCCCCGGGCCACTTCTTCTACCATAGGACCACTTCCTTTGTCATGTCAGCTTCTCTCCCATCTCCGCGGGGCCCGCGGCCCCGTACGCGCCGCAGGGGCGCCTCCTATACGATACACCGCAAGGCCGGACCGGGCAAGCGCCCGATCCGGCTTTTGGTATTTTTTACGGCAGACGGTCATACTCCTCCTTTTCTGTTTGCTGTTTCGCGTCGCATTTTTCAGCTCTTGGCGTACAGGGCGGCGGCTTTCTCCTCCGCCAGCTTCTGCACGGGGGCCACCACCTGCTCCAACTCCTCGGGCGTGCAGACCTGGCCCATGATCTCCATGGTGTTCTCACCGATGGCGGCGGTGCCGTAGTCCATCTGGCGCTCCATGCCGACGACGTTCAGGGGGTTGCCGGGCACGGAGTAGGAGATGCCGTTGGCATAGTTGGCGTTGACGAAGGTCTTGCGATAGAGGACCTGGGGATGGTTGACCAGGGTCTCATAGTTGTTGATGCGGCCGTACACCGCCTGGACGCTCTGGAGCTTCTCACACACCTCGTCGCTGGTCATGTCGGCGAAGACCCGCAGCACCTCGGCCTCCACCTTGCGGAAGTTCTCGGCCCGCTTACTCATGGACACGAAGTCCGGGTCCTCCAGCCACTGGGGCTGGCCCAGGACCTTGGCGAAGTCCGCCCACTGCTTGTCCGTGGAAATGTTGAGCATGACGGGGATGCCGTCCTTGCACATGAAGTCGCCGATGGGGCTGGCGGCGGGGTAGCGGTTGCCGGAGGGCTTGGGCAGCTTGCCGGTGACCTTGTAGACGGAGAGCTGATTCTCCTGCATGAAGATCAGGGCGTCCATCATGGAAAGGTCCACGCAGCAGCCCTCGCCGCTGCGCAGGGCGCTGACGATGCCCATGGCCACGGAGAAGGCGCCCAGCAGCGCGCCGGAGTAGTCGCCCACGGAGGCGCCGCACTTGAAGCCGTCGCTCCCCTCGGGGCCGGTGATGCTCATGATGCCCGCCTCGGCCTGGACCGTTGCGTCAAAGGCGGCGTGGTCGGCGTAGGGGCCGGTCTGGCCGTAGCCGGAGATGCGGACGTAGGTGATCTTAGGGTTGATCTCCTTAAGCCTGTCGTAAGTCACGCCGAACTTTTCCATGGTGCCGGGCTTGTAGTTTTCGATCACGGCGTCGGCGTCCTTCACCAGGCGCAGGAAGAACTCCACCTGCTTGGGGTCCTTCATGTTGATGGCCACGCTCTTCTTGCCGCGGTTGCGGGTGGCATAGTGGCTGGAGGCGCCATCCTTGATGAACTTTCTGTAGCGGGTGTTGTCTCCGCCGGTGGAGGCGTTCTCAAATTTGATGACCTCCGCTCCCATGTCGCTCAGGAGCATGGTGGCCATGGGGCCGGCCATGAACTGGGTGAAATCCAGGATGCGGATCCCTTCTAAAGGCTTCATATGCGTTCTCCTTTCGTTTTTGCACAGGGTGTCCCCTGCATTCCCATGTATGCTATTCTTGCTTGAAAGCAATTTTCGTGCCAAATCCCTTTATCGGATTTGTATAAATTTCCTATGGGCCTTTGTTAAAACTGTCACATAGGGAGCGCGTTTTGGGGCCCGTGTCGCATCCAATTGTGTCCTGGTGTCGCAGCAGATGTCACAACTGGGTCTTTTGTGTGTCCTTTATGTGTCCTTCCCTGTCTCAACAGGACCCCCATCCCCGACACACCTGCCCGGGTGATACACCCACATCCGGAAAGGTCACACCGTCGATTTCCCCAAACCCGGCGGCGCGGCAGCGGCAGCAGCGGCTGACAGCGCCCCTTCCCGGCCCACATTCGAACGCGCCCAGGGTGCGAAAAGGCCCTGGGACCGTCACGGTCTCAGGGCTCTTTTTTCTGTATCGCTTGGTGTTTTAGATGCCACGCAGATCCCAAAAGCGAAGCACGTTCGGTTTGGAAGGGAGACGCAGCAGACCGAGCGTACGTTGACTTTTGCTGCAAAGCATAAAAAATCGTCGCAAGCGATATACCGCTTGCGACGACGTGGAGGTGACACCCGGATTTGAACCGGGGAATCAGGGTTTTGCAGACCCTTGCCTTACCACTTGGCTATGTCACCACACACCATATTGTATGCGGTCTGCGCGAACGCATACCGCTTTTTTTCAGATGCTCTCTCCCATGCCTTCGCATGGGAGAGAGCTGTGGAGCGGGCAACGAGGCTCGAACTCGCTACCTCCACCTTGGCAAGGTGGCGCTCTACCAGATGAGCTATGCCCGCAGGTGGTGCCCAGAGCCGGAATCGAACCAGCGACACGCGGATTTTCAGTCCGCTGCTCTAC
>JAFUGI010000119.1 GCA_017469475.1 Oscillibacter sp.
ACAGCGGATTGAATCGACTTGACATCGGAACTTGCAAGCCTTCCTTCTTGGAGTGTGAGAGGCTCTGCATTTGCCACGGCAGAAAATACCGGGTCAATATCTTCGGTACTCAGTCTCAAGGCAAACGTGAAAGGTGAGATTGAAGTTATCAAAAAATCGATAGAATCAAAGAAATTAATCGCTTCATAGCTTGCTCCTTTCAACATGATGTGGGAATTCGATTACGTCTGTGTCATGTGGAGTTCATTTTTATCATACTGCTTTATTAAACCGCTTAACAAACAGGCAATGGGTCGGCTATCCCGGCGCGGCCTTGACAAGCTTCGAAAAACGTGGTATATTGCCCACGATAATGAAAATGGCAGCGAAGAGGAACAGTAGCTCCCCAGGACCGGCACAAGAGAGAGGGCGGACGGTGCAAGCCCTTGCGGTCGGAGGAGGGAAGGCGCCTCGGAGCCGCGGGGCGGAAATGCCCCGCCGTTTCCCCCACGTTACCGGGGGCAGAGCGTGCGCCAAAGGCGCAAATTCAGGTGGGACCGCGGAGCTGCTTCGCCCTGAGCCGGGAGGCTCAGGGCGTTTTTTTCGCGGCGGCATCGGCTCCGCTGCCCAAAACAGGAGGAGAAGCAAGATGGACAATCGGCAGAAAACCATGGAAAAAGTCGTGGCGCTGTGCAAAAACCGGGGCTTCGTGTTCCCCGGCAGCGAGATCTACGGCGGCCTCGCCAACAGCTGGGACTACGGCCCCCTGGGCGTGGAGATGAAGAACAACGTCAAGCGGGCCTGGTGGAAAAAATTCGTCCAGGAGAACCCCTACAACGTGGGGCTGGACGCCGCCATTTTGATGAACCCCCAGGTGTGGGTGGCCTCCGGCCACGTGTCCACCTTCAATGACCCCCTCATCGACTGCAAGGCCTGCAAAATGCGCCACCGGGCGGACAAGCTGGTGGAAAACTACGTGCAGGAAAACGGGCTGGACGTGAACGTGGAGGCCATGACCCAGGAGGATCTGGTGGCCTTCATCCGGGATAAGCAGGTCCCCTGCCCCGGCTGCGGCAAGAGCGACTTCACCGACATCCGCCGCTTCAACCTGATGTTCAAAACCCACCAGGGCGTCACGGAGGACACCGCCAACGAGGTCTATCTCCGGCCGGAGACCGCCCAGGGCATCTTTGTGAACTTCCCGGCTATTCAGCGGACCACCCGGCGCAAGCTGCCCTTCGGCGTGTGCCAGGTGGGCAAGTCCTTCCGCAATGAGATCACCCCGGGCAACTTCATCTTCCGCATCCGGGAGTTTGAGCAGATGGAGCTGGAGTTCTTCTGCAAGCCGGACACCGATCTGGAGTGGTTCCAGTACTGGCGGACCTACTGCCACGACTGGCTCATCGGCCTGAACGTGAAGGACGAGAACCTGAGACTGCGGGACCACGAGCCGGAGGAGCTGGCCTTCTACTCCAAGGCCACCACCGACTTTGAGTATCTCTTCCCCTTCGGCTGGGGCGAGCTGTGGGGCGTGGCGGACCGGACGGATTACGACCTGAGCCAGCACCAGAAGTTCTCCGGCCAGGACCTGACCTACTTCGACCCCGAGACCAACACCCACTACGTGCCCTACGTCATCGAGCCCTCCCTGGGCGCGGACCGCATGACCCTGGCCCTTTTGGTGGAGGCCTACGACGAAGAGGTGGTGGACGAGGCCAAGGGCGACGTGCGCACGGTGATGCGCTTCCACCCGGCCATCGCCCCCTTCAAGGCGGCGGTGCTGCCCCTGTCCAAAAAGCTCTCGGACAAGGCCCGGGAGCTCCAGCAGGCCCTCGCCAAGGACTGGATGGTGGACTTCGACGATACCGGCTCCATCGGCAAGCGCTACCGCCGGCAGGACGAGATCGGCACCCCCTACTGCGTCACCGTGGACTTTGACACCGTGGGCGACGGGGAGAAGGCCGGGGACAACTGCGTCACCGTCCGGGACCGGGATTCCATGGAGCAGGTGCGCCTGCCCATCGACCGTCTTCACGACTATCTGGCGGAGAAGCTGGCCTACTGAGACGGCGGCCGGCAAGATCCCGCCCGAAATGCTCGCTGTGCGCCGGGACTTGCGGAGCGTTCCGCAGTCCCGGCGCGGCTTTTTGGCGGCGGTTTTCCACAAGCGTACAGGAACGGTTGAAAAAAGGAGGGAGAGACGGTGAAAAGACGCGGCCACAGGAATCAGCGGGGCCCGGTGGGCCCGGCGGCGGTGCGGTTTTTCCTCAGCTGGGGCGGCGCGGCCTGCGTGGGCGCGGCGGCAGCCGTCCTCTCGGAGTGGGTGGTGCGGGGCTCCCGGGCGGAGCTTTGGGCCTGGTTTACCAAGTGGCCCACGTACCTGCTGCTGACGGCGGCGCTGTACGGCGCGGCGGCGGTGCTGCTGACGGCCCTGACCGGCCGGCTGTACCTGGCGGCGGCCGCGGTGGGGGTCACGGGGGCGGGCCTTGCCCTGGTGGACCACTTCAAGACCGCCATCAACGGCACGCCCCTGGTCTTTGCGGACTTCGGCCTTGCCACCCAGGCCCTCCACGTGGCCGGCGTGGCGGGGACACTGCGGCCCCCCCTGCGCTTCTGGTACGCTTTGGCCGCCCTGGCGGCGGGCGTGCTGGCCCTGTTTTTCCTGCGGCATCTGACGGCCCTCCGGGGCCGGGCCCGGTTTTTGCAGCTGGGGCTGGCCGCCGTGGTGTGCGCGGTGCTGTTCACCCCCGCCTTCAGCCCCCGGGTGGGGGAGGTCTTCCGGGTGGACGTGTACACCCGCATGGCCGCCGCCAACGCCCACGATACCTACGGCCTGGCCGTGAGCCTGTGGCGGGACGGCTGCAGGACAAAGAAGGCCGGGCCGGAGGGGTACGGCCCGGCGTATATGGAGGGGGTCCTCTCCCGCGTCGATGAGCTGACGGCCCCGGCCCTCCCGGCGGAGGACGCGGCGGCGCCCAACGTGCTCTTCATCCTCTCCGAGAGCTTTTATGACCTTTCGGATCTGCCCGGCGTCACCTATGAGGAAGACCCCCTCCAGAGCTTCCACGCCCTGCAGAAGGAGGGGCTCAGCGGCCGGTTCTACAGCCACTACCTGGGCTACGGCACCGGCTACATCGAGATGTCCATGCACACCGGCTTTCAGAGCGGGGACCTGGGGGCGGGCACCAACATCTGCTTCATGGCGGACGACGTGTATACCCGCTTACCGTCCCTGACGGGGGAGTTTACGACTCGGGGCTACGAGGCCCGGATGCTCCACGGGTATGACGACAGCCTCTATAACCGCACCGTCACCTACCCGTTGCTGGGGTACTCCCGCCTGCTCTTCTCCCGGGACATCCAGACCTTGGGGCTGGACAGTGCCGGCGGCGTCTACGGCGGGTACTACATGCGGGACGCCTACTTCTTCCGGGGGATGCTGGAGCAGCTCTCGGAGATCAACGGCGCGGGCCGCCCCGCCTTTCTCTACGGCATCACCATGGAGAATCATCAGCCCTTCAAGCCGGAGAAGTTCGGCGGCGCCTGCCAGATCGGCGTGGAGAGCGACACCCTATCGGAGGAGGACATGGGCTACCTGCGGGTCATGCTGGAGGGCATCACCCGGGCGGACCGGGCTCTGGGGGAGCTGACGGAGGCCCTGCGGCAGCTGGACCGGCCCACTGTGGTGGTGTTTTACGGGGACCACCGGCCCAACGTCACCGTGGAGGACGGCACGTCGATCTACCAGAAGTTGGGCCTGTGTCCCTCGGCAAACACGGCGGAGTGGTCCACGGAGGAGATCGGGGAGCTGTACGCCACCGACTACCTCATCTGGGCCAACGACCCGGCCCTGCTGAAGGGCCTTGCGGGGGAGGAGAGGCCCAGCAGCGTCACGGGTCTCGGGACGCTGCTGCTGGAGGTCACCGGCGCGCCGGTCTCCCGGTACTGGGCCCTTTTGGAGCGGTGCGCCGGAGCGTGCCTGGCGGACACGGAGCTGTACTTCGCGGACGGGGAGGGGCGGGTCTTCCGCTCCCGGGCGGAGGCGGAGCTGACGCCGGAGCAGGAGGAGCTCCTCGCCCTTCGGGAGGCGGTGGTATACGACGCGCTGTACGGCGGGCAGTATGTCACCGCGGCCATGAACGACCCGCCGGGCACGTAGGCAAAATACACACATTTCACAAATAAAGCGGGAATTATCTTTTTGAAAGAACAACGCTTTTTGTGGATTCTGCCCAAAAAGGTCCACCTTTTTCAGCAATTGGGACGGCGGGCGCACACTTGTATTTGTGTGAAAAATATCGTAAAATACAGGTAGACCCCGTACAGGCGATTGGAAGGGGCGAAAACCGGCGGAGCCCCTCCGCCGGTTTTTGTTCCCCCCGGCACGGGATGCACCTGACCCCGGCGGTCTGCCGGACGTGTGAAAAGAGAGGAGAACTATGGAATCGTTTTTTAAGCTGAAGGAGAACAACACCACGGTACGCACGGAGATCCTGGCGGGTCTTACCACCTTTATGACCATGGCGTACATCGTGGCGCTGAACCCCAACCTGCTCACCGGGTTCGATGTGGGGTCCCCCCTGTGGAACGGCGTGTTCCTGGCCACCTGCATCGCCTCCGCCCTGGGCACCATCTGCATGGCCCTGCTTGCCAACAAGCCCTTTGCCATGGCCCCGGGCATGGGCCTCAACAGCTTTTTCGCCGTGGTGGTGGGGAACATCGCCGCCATGACCGGAAAGGACTATACCAGCGCCTTCCAGGCGGGGCTTTGCATCATCCTGGTGGAGGGCATCGTGTTCGTGATCCTGAGCGTGCTGAACATCCGGGAGAAGATCGTTCAGGCCATTCCCTTGGGGGTGCGGCTTGGCATCGCCCCGGCCATCGGTCTGATGCTGATGAACATCGGCCTGGGGTCCAACGTGGGCATCTACGCCGAGGGCAACGGCTACTCTGCCCCCTTCTACGTGATGCGGGACTTCTTCGGCGCCCTGACCGCCACCTCCATCAAGACCGCCATGGGCGCGGAGTACAGCCAGATGGTCCTGACCGTCATCACCATGTTCGTGGGCCTGTTCGTCATCGTGCTCCTTGCCAAGCGGGGGCGGAAGGCCGCCGTGCTGCTGGGAATGCTGGTGGCCTCCGTGGTCTACTGGCTGGGGGAGGCTTTGGTGTTCCATGTGAATCCCTTCGCAAGTCTGGCCACCGCCTCCTGGGTGCCTCCCTTCGGCGACATGATGGCCACCACCTTCTTCAAGTTTGACTTTGCGGGCTTTGCCCAGATCGGCTGGTTCACCGCCATCACCCTCATCATCACCTTCTGCATGATCGACATGTTCGACACCATCGGCACCCTGGTGGGCACCGCCTCCCGGGCGGGCATGGTGGACGAGAAGGGCGACATGCCCAAGATGAAGGAGGCCCTGCTCTCCGACGCCGTGGGCACCATCGCGGGCTCCGTCACCGGCACCTCCACCGTCACCACCTTCATCGAGTCCGCCGCCGGCGTGGAGGCGGGCGGCCGCACCGGCCTCACCGCTCTGACCACCGCCATCGTGTTCCTGGCCTGCATGTTCATCGCCCCCATCGCCGGCATCATCCCGGCGGCGGCCACCTCCTCGGCGCTGATCTACGTGGGCGTGCTGATGCTCCAGGGCCTCCAGAAGGTGGACTTCAACGACATCGACCAGATCCTGCCGGTCTTCATCATGCTGCTGGCCATGCCCATCTCCGGCTCCATCGGCCACGGCATCGGCCTTGCCATGATCTGCTATACGGTTATCAAGGTCTTCTCCGGCAAGGCCAGGGAGGTCTCCGGCTTGACCTATGTGATCTCCGCGCTGTTCCTGGTGAAGTTCTTCCTGACCCTGTGACGATGGGGCGCATAAGCGCAAAGCCGCAACAGCGCCGCTTAAACCGCTGAACGCACAGGCCTCTTCCGCATAGCAAAAGTGCCCCTCCCGGAAGGGAGGGGCACTTCTCATTAGCTCCGCTTTGCCGGGCGCGCCGTTGAGAGTGCTTGCGCATATCGCGGCGAGCTTTGCCCGCCTTGGTCGGCGCGAGGGCTCGCGCCGCTCGCACTGGCGGTGTTTTTGCCGGGGCGAAGCTCCGGCAAAAACGAATCGACTTACTGCGTACCGCCACAGCGCGACCGAAAACGAGATTTGGCCCTCAGTCTGAAGCGCCCCTCCCATCCGGGAGGGGTGCTCACACGCGCCGACCAACGAAGCGAAAGCCCAGGCGCTGGAGCGCGAGCTTCTTCCATAGAAGTCCAACGAAGTGGGTCCCATGGGAAGCTGCCGACAGACGCAAAGGCCCCGTTCCTATTTCGGGAACGGGACCTTTTCTCGGCCGCTCACATGAACATGCCGGTGAAGCCGTCGGGCAGCTCCTGGGAGACCATCCACGCCTCCCGGAACATGGCGGCGGGGACGGGGTAGGCCTTTCCCGGCAGCCGGCTCAGGTCCGTGGGGAAAGGGTCCGGCGACAGGGCCTCGTCCCCGCCCCGGTCTCCGCCGTAGGCGAACATCTGCCCGTTGGGGTAGACCTCCACCCGGCGGACCTCCCGCCGCTGCTCGTCCAGCTCGGAATAGACCTCGGTGGGCTCGTCGATCTCCGTGCTCTCCGGCTTGCGCCAAACGTACTGCATCATATCGCATCCTCCTTGCTCCGCGGGTCGGCCCCGCCGGTTGTACTGGCAAAAAACGACTCGATGGCGGCCCGGTCCGCCCGGACGCTCCCCTGGGCGAAGCCGCCCCGCCCGCCGCCCCGGCCGGAGAGGGCCCCGTTCATGGCCTTCACGTCTACGCTCCCGCCGTCGGCGCGGACCAGGGCGTAGGCGTATCCGGCGCCGTCCGTCCCGGAAAACACTGCCGCGAGGCCGCCGCAGCGGTGGG
>JAFUGI010000011.1 GCA_017469475.1 Oscillibacter sp.
ACCCCGAGACCGGGACGTTTGGCCGCTCCCTCTGTGATTTCTCACAGGGAAGCGTTCCGTCTGGTGCTTTCTTTTCGTTACGTTGTTTAATTTACAAGGTACACGCCGCCGACCGGCGGAACATTGCTATTATACCAACCGTGCCTTCATTTGTCAACCGCTTTTTTCATCTTTTTTCCGGCTCAAGCGTCTCCGCTCTTCCGGCTGTCCGATGACTTCCGCGGCCTCCATCCGGCCCGCCTGCCAAACAGCTTTCTTAAAATACCAGACTCATCTCCTCTTGTCAAGCCTTTTTTCTCGTTTTTTCGAGAAATTTTTTCCAGGTTGGAAAGGTCATACGCATTTTGTGCCATGGCGTTGGAAACGCCCTGCGCTTTTCCTTGCCTTTTCCGTGTATCCTATGCTATGATGGCCGAAAGGAAGCAGACATATTCCTGCCAATATTTCCGCAAAACCGCCTCTCCCCTTTCACGGTACACGGGACATCCCATTTCGAACCGCGTTTCGCAATGGGATGTACACGGGAGAGCGGATCGGCGGGAAAGCACAGCGAAAGGAGCATCTTCATGCGCATTATGGCCATCGATTACGGCGACGCCCACACAGGCATTGCCATCTCCGACCCCACGGGACTGCTGGCGGGCTACACCACCACCATCGACGCCTATCGGGCGGAAACGGTGGCAGAGCGCATCGCGGACCTTGCCCGGGAGCACGGTGTGGAGGAGCTGGTGCTGGGCTATCCCCGCAATATGGACGGCTCCGTTGGTCCCCGGGCGGAAAAGGCGGAGGCCATGGCGGAACGCCTGCGGGGTGTCACGAGCCTCCCCGTCACCCTCTGGGACGAGCGGCGCACCACCATCGACGCCCACCAAATCTTGTTCCAGAACGGCAAAAACGCCAAAAAGCGCAAAAAGACTGTGGACGCGGTGGCGGCCTCCCTGATCTTGGAGGGCTATCTGACCTATAAAAAGAGCCGTCCGTAAGTCCGCCATGTGCCGGCAAGGGGCGAATGAATCCCCGGCTGCTTCCCCCATTTTGCGCAAACTCCAACGACAAAACCGGAAGCTTCTGCAAAGCTTCCGGTTTTATAATCTTCTACTTTATTTATAATGGTGAAAGAGCCTCGGCATCTGCGCCCGAATATGCTCCCCCAGATGGCCCCATCGTCTGCGGCCTTACGCCTTCACCGAGCCGTCCGCGTTGAACAGGGGCAGCGGCGCCAGATACCGGATGTCCGGGCGGTCCTTGGCATCCCCCTCCGCCAACACGGCGATCTTGCCGGCCACCGTGCCGCCGGCCAGCTGCACCAGCGCCTCCATGGCCTGGAGGGAGCCGCCGGTGGAGATCACATCGTCCATGATGAGGATGCGCTTTCCCCGGATCAGGTCCGCGTCGTCCCGCCCCAGGTACAGCCGCTGCTGACCGGCAGTGGTGATGGACTGGTCCTCCACGTGGATGGGGTCCGGCATATAGGCCTTGGGACCCTTGCGGGCAATGAAATACTTGTTTGCGCCGGACTGGCGGGCCATTTCATGGATCAGGGGGATGCTCTTGGCCTCGGCAGTAAGAAGATAATCATACTCCTCCGCCGGCACCAGCTTCAAAAGCTCCCGGGCGCAGGCCACCGTGATCTCCGCGTCGCCAAAGCAGATGAACGCGCCGATATACAGCTCGTCCGTGACCTTGCAGATGGGCAGCTCCCGCCGCAGGCCCGCGATCTCCATGGAATAGGTATGCATACACTGACCTCCTCACAGCTTGCCGGGGGCGCAGCCCCGCGGCAGTTGGATGTTTCCAACAGATATATATTATACTGTATCCGATGGTAAAGTCAACCGGAGGCCGCTGGTGCGCGGGGAAAACTTTTTGAAAATTTTTTCGAAAAAAAGAGGGAATCCGGATTTCGCGGTGTATATTATGAATACAACCAGGATCGTGGAAAAAACGGCTGCGGCCGCGATGGGAAAACCACGGAAGGGAGGGGTGCTCCATGGCGTTTCCCCAGAGCTTTATGGACGAGCTGACGGCGAGAAATGACATTGTAGATGTGGTGGGCGGCTATGTGCCGCTGGTCAGCAAAAGCGGGAGCTATTGGGGCTGCTGCCCCTTCCACAGCGAGAAGACCCCTTCCTTTCACGTTTTGCCGGACAAGCAGATGTACTACTGCTTCGGCTGCAAGAAGGGCGGCGGCGTCATCAACTTCATCATGGAGGAGGAGAACCTCACCTTTCCCGAGGCCGTGCGGTTTCTGGCCAAGCGCGCCGGGATGGAGGTGCCGGAGGACGACGGCGACCGGGAGGCCGGACGCCGCCGGGCGCGGCTTCTGGAGCTGAACCGGGACGCCGCCCGGTTTTACTACCAGCTCCTCCAGCAGCCGGAGGGCCGGGCCGTACAGGACTATCTGGACCGGCGGCAGATCCGGCGCGCCACCGCCGTGAAATTCGGCATGGGCGCTTCTCTGGACTCCTGGGACACTCTGCTCACCGCCATGACGAAGAAGGGCTACACCAAGGCGGAGCTGCTGGACGCAGGCCTGGTGGTGCAGAACAAAAACGGCGGACTGTACGACAAGTTCCGAAACCGGCTGATGCTGCCGGTGGTCGATACCCGGGGAGACGTGGTGGCCTTCGGCAGCCGGGTCCTGGACAAGTCCGAGCCCAAATACATGAACTCCTCGGAAACGCCGGTCTACTCCAAGCGCCGGGTCCTCTATGGGCTGAACCTGGCCAAGAAGACCCGGCGGCCCAACATCATCCTCTGCGAGGGGAATCTGGACATCGTGACGCTGCACCAGGCGGGGTTCGACAATGCCGTGGCCTCCATGGGCACAGCGCTGACGGTGGAGCAAACCCGCCTCCTCTCCCGCTTCACCAAGGAGCTGGTCCTCTGTTACGACAATGACAACGCCGGCAAGATCGCCACGGAGCGGGCTCTCCAGATCCTGAACGACTCGGAGTTCTCCGTGAAGGTGCTCCAGCTCCCCCGCCGATTGGTGGATGGAGAGTATGTCAAGCAGGACGCCGACGACTTCATCAAATTCCAGGGGGCGGACGCCTTTGAGCGCCTGCTCTCCGGCAGTGAGAACGGCATGGAGTTCCGCATGGCCCAGGTGGCCGGAAAGTACGACCTGGGAAGCGATGAGGGGCGCATCGCCTACTGCGGCGCGGTCAGCGAGCTCATCGCCGCCCTGCCAAGCCCCGTGGAGCGGGAGATCTACACCCGCCGGGCCGCGGACGCCGCCGGCATCACGGCGGACGCCTTGGCGCTGGAGGTCCAGCGCACCGCCAAGCGCCTCTCCTCCCGGCAGCGGCGGGCGGAGCTGCGCCGGGACCTGAATCCCGCCGGGCAGCTCCAGCCACAGGAGCGGTCCCTCCGGTATGAGAATCTCCGCTCCGCCCGGGCGGAGGAGGGCATCCTCCGCCTGCTGCTGCTGGACGAGAGCCTCTTCCCCGACCAGCCGCCCCTCGCTCAGGAGCAGTTCTCCTCTCCCCTTCTGGGGCGGGTCTTCGCCCTCCTGTGGGAGGCCCGGGGGGCCGGGCGCCCCCTCTCTCTCAGCATCCTCACCGGCGAGCTGACACCGGAGGAGATGAGCCACATCACCGCGATCTGCCAGCAGCCGGAGTCGGCGCAAAATGCCCGACAGGCGCTGGGTGATTACATACGCATCGTCCGTGCGGAATCGGACAAGCGGGCAGGCGGAGCCGATCCCCTGCTGGCGGCAACAGAAAAATACAGGAACCGAAAGGGTGGAACAAACACATGAGCAAAAAGAAGGAACTGACGACGGAGGAACTGGAGCAGCAGGCGGACGCCATTCTGGCCGCGGCAGACGCCGCGCAGGAGGAGGACGCTGCCCCCGCCCCCGAAAAGGGAAAGAAGAAGGCCGCCCCCAAAAAGGCGGAGCGATCTGAGTCCCACGAGGGAGCGGGAGTCCCCGCCCTTCTCACCGACGAGGAGGCGAAAAAGGCCGGCATCCTCCGGCTGGACGACAAGCAGGTCTCCACCCTGCCTGCCGCGTCGTGGCTGGCCGGCAACGAAAAGCTGCGGGAGCTGCTGGCCCGGGCCAAGAAGAAGGGCCGTCTGGACTCCGCCGAGCTGATGGAGACGGTGGACGATCTGAACCTGGAAAGCGAGCAGATGGACCAGCTGTATGACTCACTGGAGGCGCTGAACATCGACATCAGCACTGACGAAGACCTGCTTCCCGAGCCGTCGGACGACGAGCCCGCCGCCGAGGACATCGCCGACGTGGAGGAAGAGGAGCTGGTGGACCCCAACACCCTGGTCAACAACTTCTCCATCGACGATCCCGTGCGTATGTACCTCAAAGAGATCGGCAAGGTCCCTCTGCTGTCTCCGGACGAGGAGATCGCCCTGGCCCAGGCCATGTCCGCCGGAAACGACGCGGCCGAGGTCCTGGAGGCTCTGGAGGAGCGGCAGGAGGAGGGTGCCCTTCCCTCCCGGGCCCGGGAGGCGCTGGAGCGGCTGTGCCAGCAGGAGGAGGGAGAGAGCCGTCCCTTCCAGGCGCTGGAGGCAGCAGTGAATGGCGGAGAACCCCTTCCCGCGGAGGCCATGGAGGCACTGAAAAAGCGCAAGCGCGCCGGCGAGACCGCGAAGCAAAAGCTGGCGGAGGCCAACCTCCGCCTGGTCGTCTCCATCGCCAAGCGGTATGTGGGCCGGGGGATGCTGTTCCTGGACCTCATTCAGGAGGGGAACCTGGGCCTCATCAAGGCCGTGGAAAAGTTCGACTATACCAAGGGCTACAAGTTCTCCACCTATGCCACCTGGTGGATCCGTCAGGCCATCACCCGGGCCATCGCCGACCAGGCCCGCACCATCCGCATCCCCGTCCATATGGTGGAGACCATTAACAAGGTCATTCGGGTCAGCCGCCAGCTCTTGCAGGAGCTGGGCCACGACCCCTCCCCCAATGAGATCGCCGCGGAGATGAACATGCCGGTGGAAAAGGTCCGGGAGATCCTGAAGATCGCCCAGGAGCCAGTGTCTCTGGAGACCCCCATCGGCGAGGAGGAGGACTCCCACCTGGGAGACTTCATCCCCGACGAGGGCGCCTCCGAGCCCTCGGAGGCCGCGTCCTTCACGCTGCTCAAGGAGCAGCTGATGGACGTGCTGTCCACCCTGACCCCCCGGGAGGAAAAGGTCCTCAAGCTGCGCTTCGGCATTGAGGACGGCCGCACCCGCACGCTGGAGGAGGTTGGCAAGGAGTTCAACGTCACCCGGGAGCGCATCCGCCAGATCGAGGCCAAGGCCCTGCGCAAGCTCCGCCACCCCAGCCGCAGTAAAAAGCTGAAGGACTTCTTGAATTGACCGCACATTTCAAGTCTCTGCTCTCTCACGGCTCTAAAAAACTTCAGAGGCCTGCTCCCAGTGGATTTTAACGGTCTCCTCTGTCATCCGCTGTAAGCACCGATGAAAAAATACCACCGATCAACAAGCCCCGCGGCTTTTGCCGCGGGGCTTATCTCGTTCGGAAACGGTCGGATTTTTCTGTAATGCTTTTTAACTTTACAGATGCTGCGACGAAAAGGGGGATCATGCTTTTCGCATGGTCCCCCTTTTGCGTATGTTCTTTTAAATCATTTCCTGCGGATCAAGTGGAGGTTGGCGTCCACCCGGCCACCGATGCCAGCGATGGAGCAGCCGCTGGAGAACTGCCAGTAGTCCATCTGATAGCAGATGGTGGGAGCCAGGACCTCCGACTTCTCGCTCTTGTACTCCGGGTACCAGCGAAGATACCCGTCGATGGCGCCCTGGTCGTACTTCACGTAGCTTACGTACTTGCCGGCATAGATCATGGGTGTGTAGCCCGCGTCCTCGATGCGGCGGCAGAAGGCGATGGCGCAGGCCGTGGCCATTTCCGGCGAGGTGCCGTAGACCCGGTAGGTGGAGTCCTTCATCTCCCAGTCATAAGCCACCGGGCCGTCGATCTCGTGGCCCTTGAGCTGCTCGATGACAAAGTCCGCCTCCTCCAGCGCCTCCTCCACCGTCACAGCCTGGGCGAAAAAGTAC
This sequence comes from Oscillibacter sp., assembly GCA_017469475.1. Classification (GTDB taxonomy): domain Bacteria; phylum Bacillota; class Clostridia; order Oscillospirales; family Oscillospiraceae; genus Oscillibacter. The sequence continues at coordinate 6,034 of JAFUGI010000011.1, forward strand.
ACGCCGGTCTCGATGCCGGCGGCCATGGCGCCGTCAATGTTCTGGGTCCCGTAGGCGTCCGCCATGACGCTGCCGGTACTGGTGCCCCACAGGCCGATGCGGACCATGGCGAACTCCACGCCGTCCTCCCGTACCGCGTCCCAGTCAATGGTCTGGTTTGCGCTCTCCCGATTCTGGTAGGCAGAGACGTCAATGCCGAAGCGGGCGCGATACTTGCTGCCCACGTACTCCAGACGGTCACCGTTCCACTCGAAATCGCCGTTTTCCACCTGGATGGGCTCCGGGTCCGCGTAAATGGGGATGGTCCGCTTTTCATAGGTCAGCGTCTCGCCGGTGGTTTTGGTGGGGGTATAGATCTCGCTGGGCTGGATGCCGCTGTTCTGGGGCGGCTCCTCCGGCGTCTGGGGCTCCGGTTCTGGCTCGGGCACGTAGGAATAGAGGAACGCCGGCTCGATCTCGCTGAAATTGAGGAGCTTCCCTTTCAGCTGCACGTCGGTCAGCGTCACGGCGCCGTTGACCCCCGGCGCCAGGATCAGATCGCCGCCGATGGTCATATCCGTAAGCTGCGCCCCCTCCGGCGAGTTGATCATGAGATTCCCCGCCGTATCCTTAGCGTAAAGCTCCGTGGTCTGGACCAGCACGTCTACCAGATTGCCCAGGATCCGCACGACCTCCGCCCGGGTGATGGGGTCTGTTGGGCGGAAGCGGTTTTCCTTTACATCGTCCACATAACCTTGCTTTATCATGGCAGAGACCGGTCCCCGGGCGTAGGAGGCGATGGACGCCTCGTCCGCAAAGGGCAGATCCTCCTCCGCCGACTCGATCTGGAAGGCCCGGGCGATCATGGTCACCGCCTGCTGGCGGGTGATGCTGCTGCCGGAGAGGGCTTTGCCGTTGTTGCCCAGATACACGCCGGAGGCGTGGAGCTTCAAAATGGCGTCCTCCCAATAGGTGCCCGCAACGTCGGAAAACACGGCGGGGTCCGACTTGCTCGAAAAATGGAGGAAGCGGTCCAGGATGCCGGCAAAGGCGCCCCGGGTGATGGAGGCATCCGGGCGGAAGGTGCCGTCCGAATAGCCGCCGATGATGTGGTATTCCTCGCTCCACTTGGCAATGCTGTCCTCGGCCCAGTGGCCGCCTGTATCGGAAAACGCGGCGGCGGCAGGCGTCAGGGCCAGCAGTCCGGCCAGTGCACCGGCGGCCAGGCTGCGGGTCAATCGTGATCGTTTCATGTCAGGTCCTTTCTGTCGAATCCGGTCGAAGGTCTTTTGAAAAAAATCCCGCCGCTCCCAACTGCGGCGGGTCCACAGCGTCCCCTCCACCGCCATAGGGGATAGAGGCCCCAAAAGCAGCGAAGAGATCCTATTTGCGTTATGTCTCCTGAACTACGGTGCTTGGGCCCATTATACAGGGGAAATGGCCTGGGGTCAAGAGACAGAGTCAGATATGCGGAAAAATTATGTCACCCTCCTCCCCTCCTCCTATGAGGTTCAGACGGTGAAACGGCAGAATTTGTTCCCTCCAAAGGGCCAATTTGCCGGGGCAATGCCCCGGCAAATTGGCCCTTTGCGATTCTATCTTTCGCCCCCTCATAGGCGCAGCCGCAGGGTAAGGAGCACCTGCCGCCTACCGTCCCCGGAGGGAGCCTCCGGCAGGGAGGCCCCCCGAAATACCGAGAGGGCCAGGCCGATGAGACCCATGTCCACGATGGAATGGAGGTTCCCCGTCACCAGCGGCATATGGGCCGAGGCGAACGCGAAGCCCAGATTCAGCGCGGCGCTGAGGGCCAGCTGCAGTCCCAGCGTCAGCCCCACCGCCAGCGCCAGCAGCTGCCCCCGCCGGTCCGCCCGGCGGATGCCACGCGCCAGCAGCCAGACAGCCAGCGCTGTCAGTGCCGCCGTCAGCAGCAAAAAGGGCAGCCAGCCCAGGCGGCAGATCACCGTGGTCAGCAGGAAGTCGCCATCCAGTCCGCCGGGCACTACCTCGGCAACGGGATCAGCGGCGGCCTGGGTCCCCGGTCCCCACCAGCTGGCTCCGGCCAGGGCCTGCCGCACCGCCATCGCCTGATAGCCCCGGCCCATGGGGTCCAATTGGGGGTGGAGCAGCACCGGCAGCCGCCGCTGCAGGGGGCTCCACAGAGCCGCCGTCCCGACGGTGAGGAGACAGAGCGCCCCGCCGCCCACGGCGGTCAGGCCCTGCCGCCGCCCCACGCCGAAGCGGTCCTGTCCGGCGGCGAAGACCAGCAGGACCGGCCCCACAGTGAGCAGCAGCACACAGCCGCCAAGGTAGGGCGCCAGCAGGCAGACCGTCAGCATTGGCGCAAGACTTGCGGTGGCAAGGAGAA
>JAFUGI010000120.1 GCA_017469475.1 Oscillibacter sp.
ATCGCCATTGAAAACGCCACCGTCATTGTGTTTTTGACGGACATCAAGACCGGCCTCACCGCCTCCGAACAGGATGTGGCGGGCATGCTCCAGCGCAGCGGCAAGCCCATCGTGCTGGCGGTGAACAAAATGGACGCCACCGGCGCGCCGGACCCGGATTTTTACGAGTTTTACAACCTGGGCCTGGGGGACCCCATCGCCGTCTCCGCCGTCCATGGCCACGGCACAGGCGACCTTTTGGACGCCTGCGTCGCATACTTCCCGCCGGAGGAGGAAGAGGAAGAGGAGGACGACGCCATCCGCGTGGCGGTCATCGGAAAGCCCAACGCGGGCAAGTCCTCCCTGATGAACCAGATCCTGGGGGAGCAGCGGGTCATCGTGTCCGACGTGGCCGGCACCACCCGGGACGCCATCGACTCCCGCTTTACCAACAGCCAGGGGTCCTACGTCTTCATCGACACCGCCGGCATCCGGAAAAAGTCCCGGGTGGAGGAGGACATCGAGCGCTACAGCGTCCTCCGGGCCACCATGGCCATTGAGCGGTCGGACGTGTGTCTCATCCTCATCGACGCCACGGAGGGTGTCACCGAACAGGACACCAAGGTGGCCGGCCTTGCCCACGAGGCGGGAAAGGCCAGCATCATCGTGGTGAACAAGTGGGACCTGGTGGAAAAGGACGACAAGACCATGGACAAGATGCGCGCCCAGGTGCGCAACGCCCTGGCCTTCATGACCTACGCTCCCATCCTCTTCATCTCCGCCAAGACCGGCCAGCGGGTGGGCCGCCTCTTCGAGCTCATCAACTATGTCTCCAATCAGGCCAGCACCCGCATCACCACCGGCATGCTCAATAACGTTCTGGAGGATGCCCAAACCCGGGTCCAGCCCCCCACGGACAAGGGCCGCCGGCTCAAGATCTACTATATGACCCAGGTGGGCATCCGCCCGCCCCATTTCGTCATCTTCTGCAACGATTCCCGGCTCTTCCACTTCTCCTACCGCAGGTATCTGGAAAACTGCATCCGCAATACCTTCGGCCTGGAGGGAACGCCGGTGATCCTCTCCATCCGGCAAAAGGGCGACAAGGAGGAGGCGTGATGGGCGTTGGGATTCTGATCGCGCTGTGGAGTCTGCCGTTTCTGGCCGCGGCGGTGACGGCCTATTTTCTGGGCTGCTTCAACGGAGCTGTGGTGGTGTCCAAATACATCCTGCGGGACGATGTGCGAAACCACGGCAGCGGCAACGCCGGACTCACCAATTTTTACCGCACCTTCGGCGGACCGCTGACGGCGGTGGTCATCCTGTGCGATGTGGTCAAAGCCATTCTGGCCCTGAGCATCGGCGTCTTCCTCTCCCAATATTGGCAGCCGGGTTTCGGCGTGGACGCGGCTGCGCCGGATGCATCTTATGCGGCGCTGCTCTTCCGATACTGGTCGGGCCTCTTCTGCCTGCTGGGCCACATGTTCCCCTGCATGTTTCACTTCCGGGGCGGCAAGGGCATCCTCTCCGGCGGCACCATCGCCATCATGATCGACTGGCGCATCGCCTTGGTGGTCTGGGGCGGGTTTCTGATTTTGGCCGTCCTGACCCGGTATGTGTCTCTGGGCTCTCTCTGGGCGGGGGCCAGCTTCCCCTTTGCCACCTGGTACTGCTATCCGGACCCGGTCATCGTGGTGCTGGGCTTTTTGCTGGGAGGACTGGTGGTGTGGCAGCACCGGGGGAATTTGCAGCGGCTGCTGCGCGGTACGGAGAGCAAATTCAGCTTCCATCATAAGAAAACGGAGGGACAGCCATGAAAGCGGTAGTGTTGGGCAGCGGCGGCTGGGGCACGGCCCTGAGCCAGGTGCTCTGTGACAACGGGCACGAGACCACCCTCTGGTCCCATGACCCCGCCAAGGCGGAGCAGGTGGCAAAAACGCGGGAGAACCCGCTTCTCAAGGGCGTCCGCCTGCCGGATGCCCTCCGTGTCACCGGGGACCTTGCCTGCCTGGCGGGGGCGGACCTGGTGGTATGCGCCAGCCCCTCCTTTGCCGTCCGGGAGACGGGGAGGAAGATGGCGCCATACCTGACGGAAAGAACGGTGCTGGTGTCGGTCTCCAAGGGCATCGAGCGGGACACGAACCTGCGCATGAGCCAGGTGCTGACCCAGGCCACCGGCGGCGTGTGCCGGGTGGCGGCGCTGTCCGGCCCCTCCCACGCTGAGGAGGTGGGCATCCGCCTGCCTACCGGCTGCGTCTCCGCCTGCCAGGACCGGGAGACCGCCCGTTTCGTGCAAGACGCCTTTATGAACGACTACTTCCGCATCTACACCAGCGATGACATCGTGGGTGTGGAGCTGTGCGGCGCTATGAAGAACGTGGTGGCCCTGAGCTGCGGCATCTGCGACGGCCTGGGCTTTCAGGACAACACCAAGGCCCTGCTCATGACCCGCTCCATGGCGGAGTTGACGGCCCTGGGCGAGCACCTGGGCGGCACCCGCCGCACCTTCGGCGGCCTCGCCGGCATGGGGGATCTGATCGTCACCTGCACCTCCATGCACTCCCGGAACCGCCGGGCTGGCATCCTCATCGGCAAGGGCATGACCGCCCGGGAGGCCATGGAGGAGGTGGGCGCCGTGGTGGAGGGGTACTACGCCGCGGAGAGCATCCATCAGCTGGCGGAGAAGGAGGGCGTGGAGATGCCCATCTGCCGCTGCGCCTATGAGGTGCTGTATCAGGGGCGGGACATTCGCTCTGTCACGCCGGAGCTCATGGGCCGGGCCAAAAAGGACGAGCTGCTGGAGACGACCTGGCTGTAAGGGAAAACAGCTTTTCAGAAGGACTGCTATAAAATATCGGCCCCGCCGCCGGCGCATTACGCCGGCGGCGGGGCTTCGTTCTCTCTTCAAAAGGACCTGGCATCGTATGGGGCCCTCACGAGCATGCTTCCTGATTTTGGAATGATAAAGCGTAAAAACGAGGAAAATAATGGAATATCGAAGAATATTGAAACTTTCTGGAAGAAAAAGAAGACTTTACATTTTCGCCGTCCGGTGCTAAGATAGGCCAGAGGCCGAAGCGGCGGTGGGGAGGCGCCGTCCGACGATCCGGCCTCGAACCGTCCGGCCCGGATGGACCGGATGAGGACCTTCCGGTGTTTTTTGAAAGGAGCGGAACTCAATATGAAAAAGTATCTCTCTGAGCTGATTGGCACCTGTGTGCTGGTCTTCATGGGCTGCGGCACCGCCATGCTGGTGGGGTGCGACGCCTCGGCCGGCAGCGGCTATCTTCTCACGGCTCTGGCCTTCGGCCTGTCCGTGGTGGCCATGGCCTACTGCGTGGGCAACATCTCCGGCGGCCATTTCAACGCGGCGGTGACGCTGGCCATGCTGATGCGCAAAAAGCTCTCCACTAAGGACGCGGTCCTGTACTGGATCTTCCAGATCCTGGGCGCCTTCCTGGGCAGCGTACTGTTGGCGGTTATTTTCCGGTCCGGCAATGTGACGGATATGACCGGCGGCTTTGGCAGCAACGGCCTGGCCGGCGTCAACGGCAGCGCCCTGGCGGGATTGCTGGTGGAGATCGTGCTGACGTTCATCTTCCTGATGACCATTCAGGGCGTCACCTCTGAGAAGTTCCAGCATGGGTCCTTCGGCGGCCTCATCATCGGCCTGACGCTGGCCTTCGTCCACATTCTCGGCATCGGCCTCACCGGCACCAGCGTGAACCCCAGCCGGTCCATCGCCCCTGCCGTGGTGGCCGCCATCAGCGGCAATGCCGAGCCCCTGTCCTCCCTGTGGGTCTTCATCGTGGGCCCACTGGTGGGCGCGGCCCTGGCGGCCCTGGTCTATCCGGCGCTGGAGCGGGAGTGACCCCAAAGGACGATACGCCTCCGTCTGATCGCGGGAGATAAGAGATGCCTGCCTTGCCGGGCGCCGGTCTTCAAGACCGGCGCCCGGTCTTTTGCTGTCCGATTCCTGTTTACAGTTGACCCTCACGGGGGTAGATGCGCTGCCGAAGCGCCATGGAAGGAGGCGGGCACACTATCTCCGCATCCCCCGCCCCGGCGGCAGGTTCGGACCGCGCACCGGTGGGCGCCTCCCGTCATATCATGGCGGGAGGGGGGAGGACCATGCAAAAGATCCGCATCGTTGGGGAGCCCGGCGTCCATCAAGCCTACGTGCGTGCCATCTGGGCTGCCGGGGGCCGGGCCTGCTGGTCCGGCGGACCGGAGGCGGGTGACGCGCTGGTGCTGGTGGGCGGGGGAGACCTGGAGCCCTGGCGTTACGGTCAGGAAAACACCGCCTCCCGGGACCTGGACCCGGCGCGGGACGAGGAGGAGCTGGCGCTGCTCGCGTCATTTGCCGGGCGGCCGGTCCTGGGGATCTGCCGGGGGATGCAGACCATCAACGTGTTTTTCGGCGGCACCCTGGTCCAGGACATCCCCGGCCACAGCCGTCTGGCGGGGAAGGACCGGCTCCACGCGATCCACACGGCGCCGGGACTCCTGGCGGCCCTTTGCGGGGAAAGGGCGGTGGTCAACAGCGCTCACCATCAGGCAGTGGACCGCCTGGGGGCGGGACTGGAGGCAGTCCAGTGGGCGGAGGACAGCGTGGTGGAGGCGCTGGTCCACAAAAGCGATCCGGTGTGGGGCGTCCAGTGGCACCCGGAGCGGCTGGCGGGACCGGTGGGCGAGAGGCTCTTTCGGGCGTTTTTGGCGCTGGCATAGTGCCCTTGCCCTTCCCCTGGGGCCGGCCGGACGGAGATCGCCCATCCGGGCGCGGCGGGGCGTGTCTCGCCGCGGCGCGTCTCCGGGCAGGGCGCGGGCCGTCTTGGGGGCCGGACCCTAAAAAGTTTGGGAAAATCCCCGGAGACCCTTGACAATGGCCGTTTTTCCTGTTATGATAACCAAGCTGACAATTTCCGGGGAGGGCATCCGCAGGTGTAGCACAATGGTCAGGGCACCAGCCTTCCAAGCTGGGGATGCGAGTTCGATTCTCGTCACCTGCTCCATCCATTCGCGCCAGTAGCTCAGCTGGATAGAGCAACTGCCTTCTAAGCAGTAGGCCAGGGGTTCGAGTCCCTTCTGGCGTACCAGCTCTTTCCCTGGCTGTCAGAATCCAATATGGTTCCTATGTGGTGGGTGTAGTTCAATTGGCAGAGCACTGGATTGTGGTTCCAGGTGTTGTGGGTTCGAGTCCCATCACCCACCCCAGACAAAGGCAGGGGGATCGGGGTTGCCCCGGTCCCCTGTCTTTCCACACTGGGGCGTAGCCAAGGGGGAAGGCAAGGGACGTTGACTCCCTCATCCGCGGGTTCGAGTCCAGCCGTCCCAGCCAGAGATCTGCGCCCTCCGGCGTTTTGATAAGAGGCCTGATCCGGTAGCTCAGTCGGCAGAGCAACTGCCTTTTAAGCAGTGGGTCCGGGGTTCGAATCCCCGCCGGGTCACCAAAAA
>JAFUGI010000121.1 GCA_017469475.1 Oscillibacter sp.
ACGCGCTGCTGCTGGAGGGCTGGCGGGGCAAAACGGCGGCGCTGCCCCTGTCGCCGCCGCAGGAGGTGGAGATCGGCATCGCCGTGCCGTCCCTGGAGGCGGTGTCCCCGTCGGGGCGGCGGTTCTTGGCGCTGCTGACATCGGAGGAGGCGGGCCCTGCCGCCGAAGCGGAGCTGGGGGGTTGACAAGCGGGGCGGGGTGTGATAGACTCTGTATTGTTAGTAAACGATGTTCACTAAAAAAACGGAGCGATGGATGTGCCCAGAGACAAGCGGGAAAGTCACGAGAGGATCCTGACGGCGGCCCGGGAGGAATTTATGGCCCAGGGGTTTGGAAATGCCTCCCTGCGGCGGATCGCCGCTGCAGCAGGACTGACTGCGGCGGCGCTGTACCGCCACTTCGAGAGCAAGGAGGCGCTGTTCGCCGCCCTGGCAGATCCGGCGGTGCAGGCGCTGAATGACTGGCTGGAGAGCCACATCGCCCGGTGCACGGAGCGGCTCCTCTCCGGCGAAGGCGACCTCTGGCAGGACACGGAGATCGGGATGATGCGCCAAGTGGTCTACCCCCGCATGGAGGACTACCGGCTGCTGCTCAGCCGGGCCCAGGGGACCCGGTATGAGACCTTCCTTCACGATCTGGTGGAGTATCACCAGGCGAAGATGCTGGAGTTTCTCCCCCTCCTGCGCCGTCAGGGCTATGATGTGCGAAAGATCGAGCCCAAGGAGCTGCACCTGTTCCTCAGCGCCTACACCACGGCCCTTTTTGAGCCGGTGATCCACGACTACACCATGGAGGAGGCCCTGCACTGTCTGGACGCGGTGGAGGAGTTCTTCATGCCCGGCTGGCAGCGCATCATGGGATTTTGAAGCGCCGAAGGAAAGGCGCCGGGAAGAGCGGTCAAGCGGCCCGCCGCGGCGGGCTTTTGACAGATACGAAAGTTAGCTAAAACTAACCAAGCTGATCGCGAAGATCACTTCGCAATCGACGATACCACGCATGGTAAAGGAGGCTTTTATGGAAGAGAAAGAGAGACGGCCACAGGGTTCTACCCTGGGCTGGCTGATGGGCCAGGCGGGAGAGCACCGGCGCCAGTACGCGCTGAGCGTTGCGCTGGCGGTGGTGGGCGTGGCCTTTTCCGTGGCGCCCTATTTTGTGGTAGCGCGGATCGTGGCGGCGCTGATGGAGGGACGGCGGGAGCTGGACTTCTATCTGCTCCGCTGCGCGGTGATGGCCCTTTTGTGGCTGGGAAGGGTGCTGTGCCACGCGCTGAGCACCTCCACCAGCCACCGGGCCACCTTCGCCGTGCTGGGCGATCTGCGCAAGCAGGGCACGGAAAAGCTCAGCCGGATGCCTCTGGGGGCCGTGCTGGAGGAGTCCTCCGGCGCGCTGAAAAACACCCTCATCGAGCGCATCGACTCCATCGAGACCACGCTGGCCCACATCGTGCCGGAGTTCACGGCCAACCTCCTGGTGCCGGTGCTGGTGCTGATCTACATTTTCGCCATCGACTGGCGGATGGGACTTGCCAGCCTTGTCACCGTTCCGCTGGGCCTTGCGTGCTACGCCATGATGATGCTGGGGAGCGCGGGCTTTTATGAGCGGACCGTGACGGCCACCAAGAACCTGAACGAGACCGCCGTGGAGTACATCAACGGCATCCAGGTCATCAAGGTCTTCGGCAAGACGAAGCACTCCTATGAGCGATTCGTCCGGGACGCCAACGAGGCGGCCCACAGCTACATCGACTGGATGCGCTCTTCCATCCTTCCCTTCACCTTCGCCATGGTCATTATGCCCGCCACCATGGTGGCGGTGCTCCCCATCGGGGGACTGCTGGTGCGGGGCGGGAGCCTGACGGCGGAGGAGCTGGTACAGGTCATCATCCTCTCGGTGGGAGTCATCACGCCGCTTGTGACCTGCATGAGTTACTCCGATGACCTGCGCACCATGGGGACCATCGTCGGCGAGGTGCGGCGGATCCTGGAGGCGCCGGAGATGCGCCGGCCCGATCGGGGAAGCGCTCCGGAGAGCACGGAGCTTCGCCTGGAGGGGGTGCGCTTTTCCTACAAGGAGCAGGAGGTGCTCCACGGCGTGGACCTGACGGTGCCGGCGGGGAGCTTCGCGGCGCTGGTGGGCCCCAGCGGCAGCGGCAAGAGCACCATCGCCCGGCTCATCGCCGGACTGTGGGACGTGGACGCCGGGCGCATCACCCTGGGAGGCCGGGACATCCGGGAGATCCCCCAGGAGGCATACGCCGACCGGGTGGCCTTCGTGTCCCAGGACAACTACCTGTTCAACATGACGGTGCGGGAGAACATCCGGCTGGGACGGCCCTCCGCAACGGACGCCCAGGTGGAGGAGGCGGCCAGAAAGAGCGGCTGCCACGACTTCATCCTGGGGCTGGAGCAGGGGTATGACACTGTGGTAGGCGCCTCGGGAGCCCATCTCTCCGGCGGGGAGCGGCAGCGCATCTCCATCGCCCGGGCCATGCTGAAGGGGGCGCCCATCGTGATTTTGGACGAGGCCACCGCCTACACTGACCCGGAGAGCGAGGCGGTGATCCAGCGGTCCGTGGCAAAGCTGGTGGAGGGCAAGACGTTGATCGTCATTGCCCACCGGCTCTCCACCGTTGCCGACGCAGACATCCTCTATGTGATCGAAAACGGCGCGGTGGCCGACAGCGGCACCCATGAAGAGCTCCTGAGCCATCACGGGCTGTACGAGGCCATGTGGCGGGCCCACATGGCGGTGAAGGACAGGGCGCAGCAGGAGGAAGGAGCGGCACATGCTTGAGATCATTCGAAAATTCTTTGCCTTCTGCGGAGAGGATGACCGCAGAAAATTCCAGCACTCTGTGGTGCTGGGGGCGGTGCAGGCCCTATTTGAGGCCCTGCGCATCCCCGCTGTCGCCGTGACGGTGCGGGCCCTTCTGCGCGGCAGCGTGACGGGCGGGGACATCCTTTTGAGCTTTGGCATCATGCTGGTGAGCATTCTGGGGGCGGGGCTCGTGAAGGCCCGGGCCACCATGCTCCAGACCGAGGGAGGCTACGACACCTGCGCCAAAAAGCGCATCGAGATCGCCGAGCACATGCGCTACCTCCCCATGGGCTACTTCAACGCAAACAGCCTGGGGCGCATTACCTCCGTGACCACCAACACCATGGAGAGCTTGGAGAACGTGGCCACCCGGGTGGTGATGCTGGTGTGCGAGGGGCTTTTGACCACAGCTCTCATCATCGTGATGCTGGCGTTTTTCGACTGGCGCATCGCCCTGGTGCTGCTCATCGGGCTACTGTGCTTCCTGATTGCCAACAACGCCCTGCAGAGCGCGGCGGGGAAGCTGGCCGGGCGCAAAATCGAGGCGGATGAGCGCCTGGTGGAAAAGGTGCTGGAATATCTCCAGGGCATGGCGGAGGTGAAGGCCTACCACCTGACCGGCGAGAAGTGCCGGGAGCTCAACGACGCCATCGGCGAGAATGTGGCGGTGAACACGGAGATGGAGATGACCCTGATCCCCCGCATGGCAGCCCAGAGCCTGATCGCCAAGCTGACAGGGGTGGCCATGGTGGCGTGCACGTGCCTGCTCTATTCCGCGGGCAGCATGGACACCCTGAACGCCGTGGTCATGGTCATTGCGGCCTTCATCGTCAACAACAGCCTGGAGACCGCGGGAAATTACTCCGCCCTTCTTCGCATCGTGGATCTGAGCGTGGACCGGGCCCAGGAGATCCTGGATACCCCCCAGATGGACCTGTCCGGCACGGCCATGACCCCGGCGGTCCGGGACCTGGCGGCCCAGGGGGTGACCTTCTCCTACGACCGGCGGCGGATCATCGACGGCGTGGACCTGGACATCCCGGAGCGGACCACCACGGCTATCGTGGGCCCCTCCGGCGGAGGCAAGACCACGCTGGTGAGCCTTTTGGCCCGGTTCTGGGACGTGGACGGCGGCCGGGTGACCCTGGGAGGCCGGGACGTGCGGGAGTACGACATGGATTCCCTGATGGAGAATTTCAGCTTCGTGTTCCAGAGCGTGTACCTCTTCCACGACACCATTGCCAACAACATCCGCTTCGGCCGACCGGAAGCGCCCATGGAGGAGGTCGTCGCCGCGGCGAAGCGGGCCTGCTGCCACGACTTCATCTCCGCCCTGCCGGAGGGGTATGAGACCGTGATCGGCGAGGGGGGCGCCAGCCTTTCCGGTGGGGAGCGGCAGCGCATCTCCATCGCCCGGGCCATGATGAAGGACGCGCCGGTGATCTTTTTGGACGAGGCCACTGCCAACGTGGACCCGGAGAATGAAAACGCGCTGGTGCAGGCCATCGAGGCCCTGACCCGGGAGAAGACGGTCATCATGATCGCCCACCGGCTCAAGACGGTGGCCCACGCGGACCAGATCCTGGTGGTGGACCAGGGGAAGATCGTGCAGCGGGGGACCCACCGGGAGTTGATGGCCCGGGAGGGACTGTACCGCCGCTTCGTGGGCGAGCGGGAGCAGGCGGCCTCCTGGCGGCTGGGCAGGCGGTAAAGGTTCTGCCGGAAAAGAGCACGGGAGGAATGAATGCGCCGCCGCGGCCATGGCCGCGGCGGCGCTTCTTTTTTCAGGTATTGTCCCGGCTGATGGCCTCCCGGAGAAAGAGGCGGCGCAGGGCCTTGGCATTGAAGGGGATGAGGGGATAGAGATACCCCCGGCCCACCAGGGGCTTGGTGGTGGCCAGCAGCAGCACCAGTCCCGCAAGGCCCAGGAAGAAGCCCCACATGTCGAAGGCCGCCGTGAGCAGCAGGAGCGTCACTCGCAGGAGCTTAAAGGCGTAGCCCATCTCATAGCTGGGCTGGGCGAAGGCGGCCACGGACACGAAGGACATATACACCAGCACCTCCGGTCCCAGCCAGCCGGAGCGGACGGCGAAGTCCCCCAGGATCAGGGCGCCCAGCATGGAAAAGGAGTTGGAGAGGGAGTCCGGCGTATTGAGAGAGGCCAGCTTCAAAACGTCGATGAGAAATTCCACCACCAAAAGCTGCCAGAGAAGGCCCAGCGACGCGGGCTCCGGCTCCGAGAGGAAGCTGAGCCAGCCAGGCAGGCGCTCCGGGTGGCTGACCGCCAGATACCACATGGGCGTGATGAGCAGGGAGATCAAAAACACGATCACCCGCAAAAGCCGCAGATAGCTGCCGATGAGGGGCGGAAAGTAAAACTCGTTGGCCTCCTGGGTGAAGTCAAAGAACGTGGTGGGCAGGATCATCACCGAGGGGGAGTTGTCCACCATGAGGACGATGTTCCCCTCCAGAATGCTGGCAGCGGCGCTGTCCGGCCGCTCCGTGAACCGGGCCTTGGGGAAGGGGTTGTACCACTGACGGGGGCGGATGGCCTCCGCCACGCTCTCCTGGCCCATGGTGAGGGAGGCGACATCCACCCCGTCCAGCTTTTGGCGAAGCTCCGAGAGAAGGGACCGGTCCACCCGGTCTTCCAGGTAGCACAGCACCGTGTCCGTGTGGGAGCGGTCCCCCAGGCGGTGGGCTTCCATGGTCAGCTGCGGGTCCCGGATGCGCCGGCGCAGCAGCGCCATGTTGGGCACCATGGCCTCGATGAAGCCGTCGTGGGAGCCCCGGAGGACCTTGCCGTCCGGCGGCTCGTCCACCCCTCGGCCGGGGTAGTCCTTGGCGTCGATGAGGGCGGCGCCGGAGAGGCCCTCCACCAGCAGAAGGGACTTTCCCAGAAGGACGGAGGTGGTGATGTCCTCTACGTCGGAGGTGATGCTGACCTCCGAGAAGGTGATGAAGCGGTCGGCGAAGTCCGCCATGGAGGAAAGCCCCTCCAGGGCCTGGGGCGCCAGGGACAGCCAAAAGGCCCCCATGCGCTCCAGCGTCTCGTCCTTTCCGTAGCCGTCCACCACCCAGAGCCGGCCCCGGCGTCCGCTCAGGAAATAGTCCCGGGCGATCATGTCGCAGCTGCGGCCCACGCCCAGCACCGCGTCGAAATGGCGGGTATTTTCCCAATAGTTATCTGAAAGCCGTTCCATGCGCACCTCCTGCACCAAGGCACCATGGCCACTTCGTGGTCATGGTGCCGCGCATACCGCCTCTTTGAGACGGCGCGCTTACATTTTCCATGCCGTGCCGCCGGAGACGGCACATGGCATACGATCCTGTTTTGCGGATAGGATAGTATGCGCAGGGAACGGCGTTTCTTGCAGGGGGCGCTTCAGAGGGGCTTTTCCGCTAAGAGGCAGAACCAGGTTTTCCTGGTGTACAGGGTCACGGGGGCGAAGCCCGCCGCCTCCAGGCGGCGGCGCAGGTCCTCCCCGGAGTAGATGGTCATGCCGTCGATGCGGTCCGTCCAGAAGGTGGAGGAGGGGTCGTTCATCTCCCCGGCCAGGAAAAAGCGACCGCCGGGCCGCAGGACCCGCCGGATCTCCCCGAAGGCGCGGGGCAGGTCCGGCCAGAAGTAGATGGTCTCAAAGGCGGTGACGGCGTCATAGGACCCGTCCTCATAGGGGAGGGCGCCTACGTCTCCCTCCGTGACGGTGCAGCGGCGGCTGGCGGCGTTCATCCGCCGGCTGGCGGCCACGCTCTCCGGCGAGTAGTCCAGCCCGTCCACCCGGCCATGGGGACAGCGGCGCAGGAGGACGGCGATATTGGCCCCGCCGCCGCAGCCTACGTCCAGCACGCGGGCGTCCGGTGAGAGGGGCAGGTGGGGCATGGCCCAGTCGGAGAGGGGCTTGTGACCGCGGTTCATGCCCCGGAGCATCATGCGGCCCCAGAAGCCCTGGGGACGACGGGTGTTTTGCAAGAGCTTTCGCAGCATAGGAGTCTCCTTTCGTGCGGCGCGTGGCGGCGCTTTTGCGGCTTTGTGAGGTCAGAGGGGCTTTCGGGCCGTGCAGTGGAGGCGGCAGAAGCCCTGGCGTGATACCGTTTCAGGCCGGAGGCCAGCTCCTTCACACAGGGCACGGACCTGCCGGAGAGTATAGATGCGCACATCGCCGTGGCCCGTGCGGTTGGCCAGGGGGATCTCCACCCGGTTTGCCAAGCTCACCAGCGGGCCCGGGAGGGTCATGTCCCGGAGGATCAGGCGGCCGCCGGGCCGCAGGACCCGCGTCACCCCGGCGAAAAACGCCTGGGGGTTGGGGTAGTGGTGAAAGCTCTGGGAGCAGATCACCACGTCGAAGCTCCCGCCGTCAAAGGGAAGGGCCTCGCAGTCCCCCAGGACCAGGGTGACATTGGGAAGACGCTTGGCCCGGGCCTTCTCCAGCATCTTCTCGGAAAAGTCGATGCCGGTGAGGCGGCGGTCCGGATAGCGCTCCGAGAGCAGGGAGAGGATGGGGCCGGTGCCGCACCCGCAGTCCAGAAGGTCCCGGAAGGGCTCCTTCTCCAGCTCCGCCAGAATGGGCGGATAGTCCTTTTTGCAGAGCTCATAGACCCCGGCGCGGCCGCTTTCGTACCCGGCGGCGGCCCGGTCAAATTCCCGAAGGGAGAGGGCTTTGTATTCTTCGGCGGTCATGGTGCCTCCTTTCCAGTGCGGCCGATGTTGACAAGGGCCGCGGCGGGCGGTATACTGAGGGTCAGACGGCGGGAGCCGCTTGTGTTTGTCCTCGAGGGTTAGTCTTAACAAACCATAGGATACACCATTGGAGCCAAAATTGCAAGTGCCGGCGGAGAGTTTGCGTGTCTACCGGCAAAAGGAGGAGAAGATGGAGCGGCGGGAGGAGATCCGACAGGCCTACGGCAGCGTGGGGGCGGCCCACGGCTTTTACGACGGGATGATGAGCGGCAGCACCCGCCTGGGGCGCTGGGTGCAGCGCCACGTGTGGCGCATGGACCCGGAGGACGCCATGGCATACCAGACCGGGGCGCTGGCCGCCATTCCGGCGGGCTTTTCGGGGCGGCTTTTGGAGGTGCCGGTGGGGACGGGCGTTTTGTCCATGCCGGTCTTTCGGACGCTGCCGGAGGCGGAGATCGTGTGTCTGGACTACTCGGAGAAGATGATGGACGCCGCCCGGCGGCGGGCGGCGGCGCTTGGCGTGGGCAACGTGACCTTCTGCCAGGGCGACGTGGGGCAGCTGCCCTTTCCGGACGAGAGCTTCGACATCGTGGTGTCCCTCAACGGGTTCCACGCCTTTCCGGACAAGGAGCGGGCCTACCGGGAGACTTGGCGTGTGCTGCGGCGGGGCGGGCGCTTTTGCGGGTGCTTTTACGTGGAGGGCGGGAATGCCCACACGGACCGGTGCATCCGGCGGCTGTATGTTCCGGCGGGGTTCTTTACGCCGCCCTTTGAAACCGAGGAGAGCCTGCGGACCCGTCTTGCGGCGCAGTACCGCCAGGCAGAGGTGGGCCGGGTGCAGGGCATCGCGTATTTTCAGTGTGTGAAATGAGGGGGAGACCATGCGCTACAAGGGAATCTACTGGACCGTGTTCGCGCCGATGATCCGGCAGAGCATGAGGGAGCGGTTCGGCCGGGAGACGGCGGAGCAGGCCGTTCGCAGGGGGAAGGGGGAATACCGGAGGATCGTGGAGGCGGCGGATGAGCTGGGCCCCGGGAATCCCTTGGCCATGAACGCCTATTTCGCCTATGTGTTCGCCGGGGCGTGGCTGGGTTGCGGCAGAACGGTGACGCCGGAGGATATGGGGGCGGTGATGACGGACGTTTTGACCACGCCGTTGGTGCGGACGGTGCTGGGGTGCATCGACCTGAACCGGTCCCCCCGGTACTGGTACCGGAGCATGAAGCGGTATGAGGCGTGGTGCGAAAGGCACGGGCGGGACTATCCCGCCACGTGGAAGGTGGGGTTTGACGAGGGACTCCACCGGGATGGGAGCTACTACTACTTTACCAGCTGCCCCATCTGCGCGCATTGCCAAAAGCAGGGCATCGGGGAGCTGATGGGAGCCCTGTGCGCGACGGACCGGGTCATGTTCGCCCTCCAGCACGGGGTGCTGCACCGGGAGCACGTCATCGCCCAGGGCGGGGCGATGTGCGACTACTGGGTGGTGGGCGACCGGGTGCGGGACGCGAAATGAAGGAGAAGAGCCGGAGGCGGCGGCCTCCGGCTCGATTTGCTTGCGGGGATTGGCATGGGCTGTCAGGGGCAGCAAATCGGGGTTTGGATCATTTTTGCCGGGGCTCAGCCCCGGCAAAAATACCACTTAGGCGAGCAGCGCGAGCCCTCGCGCCGACCAAAGCGGGCCATGGCCCGCTGCGATGAGTGCGAGCACTCAAATGGGAGCCCAGCGAAGTGGGTCCCATTTGAAAGAGGGATCGGCAGCGCCGACCCCCGCAGCCGGAGGCGGCGGCCTCCGGCTCGGTTTGCTTGCGGGGGTGTTTGGGATGCGCTGCCCGGGGCAGCGGCTCCTTGGGTCGTGGGTCACTCCGAGAGGGAGATGGCGCTGACAGGGCAGCCGTCCCGTGCCTCCTGGGCCAGGGCCAGCTCCGCGGGGTCGAAGTCACTTCCGTGGGCCAGGCCGTCATCCCCCATGGTGAAGACGGCGGGACAGGTGTTGGCGCACAGGCCGCAGCCGATGCAGGAATCGTTGACTGTTGCATTCATATTGCTTACCTCCTTGCAATCGCGTTGGGTTGGGTGCTCTGCTGCCATGGATGGGCCATGGCGGAGATGCCGTTAGTTGAGGATGGCGCCATTGCGGCCGATGGTGACCACCTGCCAGGGAATGAGCTTGCCGCAGTTTTTCAGGGCCGTTTCCACAGCCCGCTGGAGTCCGCCGCAGCAGGGGACCTCCATGCGGACGATGGTGACATCCCGGATGTCGTTGAGCCGGAGGATCTCCGTGAGCTTTTCCGCATAGTCCCCCTCGTCCAGCTTGGGGCAGCCGATCATGGTGATGCGGCCGGCCATAAACCGCTCGTGAAAGTCGGCCCGGGAGAAGGCGGTGCAGTCCGCCGCAATGAGGAGGCGGGCGCCGCTGTAGAACTCCGCCTGAACGGGCAGGAGCTTGATCTGCACGGGCCACTGCATCAGGCGGGAGGCGGGGGCCGCAGTGGGAGCGGCGGCGGGCGTCTCCTCCACCGGGCGGAGCAGGGCGCTGCGGCTTCCGGGACAGCCGGCGGCGCGGATGGGGGCGGTGCCCTTCAGGGCAGCGGCCTTTTTGGCAAGGACGGCGTCCCGGTCGTACTCCGCCGCCTCCCGCTCCACAAAGGTGATGGCCCCGGTGGGGCAGGTGGGGAGGCAGTCCCCAAAGCCGTCGCAGTAATCGTCCCGCAGGAGGGCGGCCTTGCCGTCCACGATGCCGATGGCCCCCTCGTGGCAGGCGCTGGCACAGGCGCCGCAGCCGTTGCATTTCTCCCGATCGATCTCAATGATCTTCCGCACCATACAGTATCTCTCCTTCGCTTTGGTTTGATGCGCATTTTTTGTTTCTGGGTACAGTATCCGCCTGCGGGGCGGAAAAGTATGTTGCCATGACCACAAACGAAAAAATTTTATGAGGCGATGGAAAAGGATGTTGGAGAGCACGCCAAAATTTCACAAGATTCTTGTCTATAATGCCAATTGAAGACAAGAATCTTGCGTGATAGGATGAGAGCAGAAATCGAACAGATGTTTGATTTTGGAGGAGGGGAGACAACGGAAGCATGGGAGGAGCAGGAGAGGACGGCGGTGTGTCCGGTGTGCGGCCAGGTCCATCCGCAGTTTCAGGTGGAGGACGGCGGGCGGCAGGTCCTGGGGTGCGAGCGGTGTTTGACGATACGAAGAAGGGGAGTGGTCCAGTTATGAACGAGTTTGAAGAGGAGGTCCGCCAGCGGACCAGGATCGCCGCCGGGGCGCGGCACAAGCGGGGCCGGCGGCGCAGCGGGTGCACGCTGCCCTCGGACTATCTGACGGAGCGGCAGCGGCAACGGCTCAACGGCCCGGTGGTGATTTGCCGGGCGGGGCGGCGGGCCGGCAGCGAGCCGGAGTGGAAGGAGCAGGGAGAGGAAACGACATGAGATCCTTTTTCACAGCGGCACAGTGGCGATGGGTGGAGGCGCGGTTTCGGGAGGGCTACCGGCTGACGGAGCTGGCGGCGTTTCTGGGCGTGCACCGGGAGACCGTGCGGCGGGGGCTGGTGCGGCAGGGGGCCAAGCCGGAGAGCCGGGAGGACCTGCCGACCCTGAGCCGACGGGAGTTTTTGGCCCTGGGGGCAGAGGAGGGACCGATACGAGCAGAGCAGAGGAGCGATTGAGACGGCCCGCCGCCCTGCGGCAGGAGATCGAGCGACTTCTCCAACGGCGGGAGGAGCAGCGGGTGATCTGCTGCCGGATGACGGCCCGGTACGGGCCCGGCGGCGGAAGGGGGAGATGGGACCGCGGCGAGGAGGCGCTGGCGGCCCTGGCGGAGTCAGGCCGGGTCCTGGAGGAGAAGCGGCAGGAGCTGGCCCGGGCGGAGGGGGAGGCGGACGCCATGCTCCGCGCCCTTTCCGCCCTGCCGGGGAGGACCGCGGCACGGGACGCGGAGCTATTGCGGCTCAGATACCTTCTGGGGCTGGAGTGGAGCGCGGTCCGGGAGGCTCTGGCGAAAAAGGGATACCCGGCGGCCGGGCTGCGGACGGTCTACAACTGGCACCGCTCCGCCCTGAGATGGGCGGAGCGGTGCTGTTTTGCTCCGGCGGAGGGGGAGAGGGGCCATGGGTGGCAGGCGCAACTTGTTTTCAGTGGACGGAGGCGGTAAACTGTATCCTGGAGATCCAGAGGAGAGTTCGGCGGGGAACCGCTGGGCTCTCCTTCTCTATGGGAGGTGAGAGGTTTGGAGAGCAAAGAGAAGAAGCGAGGGACCGGAGCCAAAGCGGCAAAGGAGAGGGCGCAGGCGGCTGCCGGTGAAACGACCGCGAGGCGGGAGACGGCGGCGGGCCGCCGGCGGCGGACGCTGCGCCAGGAGCTTTTGGAGCGGCTGCGCCAGCCGGAGGTCCAAAGCCGCATGAGTGAGGCCCTGGTCCGGGAGGCCACCGAGGGAAACCGCTCCGGCAGCGTGATCCGGGCGCTGGAGCTGGTGCGGCAGATCGTGGGCGAGCAGGAGCTGGACGGCGGCGGGGATACGGACCTGAGTCGGTTTTCCGACGAGCAGCTGCGGGAGATGATCGCCGCGGGGCAGGAGGACATGGATGTGTGAGGAGGACCGGAGGGGCCGGCGGCTGCGGGGAGAGCTGGCCAGACGGGAGCTGGCCCGGCGGCACTACGGCGCCTATTTGGAGCTGGTGGGCGGCGGGAGCTACCGCCCCACCCGGTTTTCCCGGTTTTTGGCGGAGGCGGCCCAGACCTTTTGGGAAGAGCAGACCGGCCACGCCTACGACATCTTGGTGGTGGAGGCGCCGCCCCAGCACGGCAAGAGCCGGACGCTGACGGAGGCCCTGCCCGGGTGGGTGCTGGGAAAGCGGCCGGAGACCCGGGTGATCCTGGCCTCCTACAGCGATGAGTCCGCGGAGCGATTTGCCCGGCGGAACCGGGAGGCCCTGCGCCGCTGGGGCAGGACGCTGTTCGGCGTAGAGGTGGGCGGCGTGGACCGGGCGGCGGAGTTCGAGCTCAAGGGCCGGTCCGGCCGGCTCATCAGCCGGGGCATCCTCTCCGGCGTCACAGGACACGCGGCGGACCTTTTGATCCTGGACGACCCCATCAAAAACCGGGAGGAGGCGGACAGCCCCGCCTACCGCCGAAAGCTCTGGGGCGAGTGGGTCAACAGCCTCAAGTCCCGTCTGGCAGCGGGGGCCAAGGTCCTCGTGGTGATGACACCGTGGCACGAGGACGACCTGGCGGCGGGGCTTCTCCGGACGGAGGAGCACCTGCAGCTTTTGCGCTTTCCGGTGGAGGCGGAGGAGGGGGACCTTCTGGGACGGCGGCGAGGAGAGCCACTGTGCCCGGAGCTGGGAAAGGGAGCGGAGTGGCTGGAGCAGTTCAAGCGAAGCTACCTTGCGGACCCCGCCGGCGGCCAGCGGGCCTGGGCGGCGCTGTACCAGTGCCGCCCCCGGGCGGAGGAGGGCAACCTGATCCGGCGGGAGTGGTGGCGCTATTACCGTAGCCCGCCGGAGACGGCGGTCCAGGTCATCAGCGTGGACGCGGCCTTCAAGGCGGCGGAGCGCAACGACTTCGTGGCCATCACCGTGTGGGGCAAGCGGGGCGAGGACTACTATCTGCTTGCCTGCCGGAACGAGCACCTGGACTTCAGCCGGACTCTGGCCGCCATCCGGGAGACGCGGCGGCAGTTTCCCCGGGCCAGGGCGGTGCTCATCGAGGACAAGGCCAATGGCAGCGCCATCATCAACGTGTTGCAGCGGGAGATGTTCTGCATCCCCGTGGAGCCCAAGGGCGGCAAGATCGCCCGGGTCAACGCCGTGTCCGCTGCCATCGAGAGCGGGCATGTGCATCTGCCGGAGGGGGCGCCGTGGCTGGGGGAGTACGTGGACCAGTGGACGGCCTTCCCTGCCGGGGCCCACGACGACATGGTGGACGCCTCCTCCCAGGCGCTGCACTACCTGTTCGGCGTCAGCGGAGATAGGAGCGGCGAGGCGGCGGAGGATGAGGCGGCCATTCTGGGAGACGGACGGCTGTATCGGCCCTATGGGCCGTGAGGGAGAGGAGAGAGGCCAGAGCGAAGCGCGTTTCGCAATGTCCGTAAGCATGAAAAAAGGTGGAGAGCACATGG
>JAFUGI010000122.1 GCA_017469475.1 Oscillibacter sp.
ATGTGACCGGCGACGGCTTTGAGCTCGCCCTGGCCCTCGACGACTGCGCGGAGCGGGTCAGTACCTACAACCACGGCGGCGTCATCCACAGCGTCAGCCTGATGCTGCTGCCGGAAACTAAGCTGGGGGATTATGTGCTTGTACATGCCGGCTTTGCCATGCAGAAGGTGGAGGAGAAGCCCCGGGCTCAGGCGGGCCGTCCCCGCTCTGGCGGCAGCAAGGAGGAGGGCGGCGCCTCCGGCAAGACCCTGCGGGAGTTCACCCGGGATCTGACCGCCGACGCCCGCGCCGGCAAGCTGGACCCGGTCATCGGCCGGGACCGGGAAATTCAGCGGGTCATCCAGATCCTCTCCCGCCGCACCAAGAATAACCCCTGTCTCATCGGCGAGCCCGGCGTGGGCAAGACCGCCATCGCCGAGGGCCTGGCCCGGAAGATCGCCCTGGGCGACGTGCCGGAGGACCTTTTGGACAAGCGCATTTTGTCCCTGGACCTCTCCGGCATGGTGGCCGGCACCAAGTACCGGGGCGAGTTTGAAGAGCGTATCAAAAAGGCGCTGGAGGAGGTCAAAAAGGCCGGCGACGTGATCCTCTTCATCGACGAGCTGCACACCATCGTGGGCGCCGGCTCCGCCGAGGGCGCCGTGGACGCCGCCAACATCATCAAGCCGGCCCTGGGCCGGGGCGAGATCCGGGTCATCGGCGCCACCACCCTCAACGAGTACCGCAAGTATATCGAAAAGGACGCCGCCCTGGAGCGCCGGTTCCAGCCGGTGCAGGTGGGCGAGCCCAGCCGGGAGGATACCCTGGCCATCCTGCGGGGCTTGCGGGACAAGTATGAGCAGCACCACAAGCTCTCCATCACCGACGAGGCGCTGGAGGCCGCGGTGGACCTCTCCACCCGGTATATCAACGACCGCTTCCTGCCGGACAAGGCCATCGACCTGATGGACGAGGCCGCCAGCCGCGTGCGCATGGAGACGGAGGAGCCCTCGGAGGAGCTCAAGAGCCTGGAGGAGAAGATCGCTGCCCTGGCCAAGGACAAGGCGGCCGCCATCGAGAGCCAGGATTACGAAAAGGCCGCCCAGCTGCGGGACATCGAAAAGGACTATCAGGAGCAGGTGGAGATCGAGCGGGACAAGTACCGCGCCGGCAACCGCCAGCACCGTCCCGTGAACGCGGAGGACATCGCCGCCGTGGTGGCGGGCTGGACCGGTATCCCGGTGACCCGCCTGACGGAGGACGAGGGCGAGCGCCTTCTCCACATGGAGCAGACGCTCCACCAGCGGGTGGTGGGCCAGGATGAGGCTGTGAAGGCCGTGGCCCGGGCCATCCGCCGGGGCAGAGTGGGGCTCAAGGACCCCAAGCGGCCCATCGGCTCCTTCCTCTTCCTGGGCCCCACGGGCGTGGGCAAGACGGAGCTTTGCAAGTCCCTGGCCGAGGCCATGTTCGGCGACGAGAACGCCATGATCCGCATCGACATGTCCGAGTACATGGAGCGGCACACGGTCTCCCGCCTCATCGGCTCTCCGCCGGGCTATGTGGGCCATGACGAGGGCGGCCAGCTCACCGAGAAGGTCCGCCGCCGGCCCTACTCCGTGGTCCTCTTCGACGAGATCGAAAAGGCCCACGAGGACGTGTGGAACGTGCTGCTCCAGATCCTGGACGACGGCCGCATCACCGATTCCCAGGGCCGCACCGTGGACTTCAAGAACACGGTCATTGTCATGACCAGCAACATCGGCGCCAAGAGCCTGACCACCGCTGCGTCCAAGCTGGGCTTCAGCCACGAGGCGGAGGACGAGAGCAAGGACGCCGAGAGCCGCTTCCAGCGGGCGAAGGAGACCGTCATGGCGGAGCTTCGCCAGACCTTCCGGCCGGAGTTCCTCAACCGGATCGACGACATCATCGTCTTCCGCGCCCTGACGGAGGATGACATCCGGGAGGTGGCCCGCCGGATGCTGCGCACCGTCTCAGAGCGGATGGAGACCATGGGCATCCACCTGGACGCCAGCGACGAGGCCGTGGCGGAGCTTGCCAAGGAGGGCTTCGACCCCAAGTACGGCGCCCGTCCCCTGCGCCGCGCCATCCAGAGCAAGGTGGAGGACGCCGTGGCCGAGCGGATGCTGGACGGCACTCTGGCCGCCGGCGACACCGCCCGCCTGACGCTGGAGGACGACAAGCTCTGCGTCAGCAAGTAAGGTCCATTCAGGAAGGGCCGCCCCGCCGCAAAATCGACGGGGCGGCCCTTTTCCGCAAGGGGAGCGCCCCGGGCCCGCATTTGCGGCGGGGTTGATTTCTTCCCGTTTATCCGCTATGATACAGAAAAGGACCCTGTTTTCAAGGCCCTTGTGAAGCGCATTCGCAAGCGGCTGCCATTTGCCCGCGGAAAGGAGCGATCATATGCCGTTCACCTTCCATTTCGGCGGCTTCGACCCCAACGGCTCCCCCTTCGGGGTGCCCTTCGGAGGACGGGGCGCCGGCCAGAGCGCCGGACAAGGCGCTGCCGGGCCCCGGAAGAGCCGCCCGGCCCGCAAGCCCATCGGAACCGCTGTGACGCGGACGATCATCAACCTGGCGGTGACGCTGCTGGTGGGGCTTCTCTATTTCTATCTGGAGCTGCCGGCGCTGAACTTCCACAGCCCGGATCTGTATGTGTTCCTCTTTTTGCTGCTGGCGGTGTACTGCGGCTGCGCCATCTTCACCTCCGGCTTCCAGGGGGAGGGGCTGGGTGGCTACGTGCGGTTCGTGCGCCGGCAGTGCACAGTCCCGTTTTTCGCCTTTTTGGGCCTGGTAGCCGTCATCGCGGTGGGGGCCGTCAGCTCGTGGGTGGTGCTGCGGGCCGGGAGCTACAGCGCCCTGCTCCCTATCAAGACCGGGGACTTCACCGCCGAGGTGGAGGAGATCAGCTACGACCAGATCCCCATGCTGGACGGCGCCTCCGCCGCCCTGCTTGGAAACCGGAAGCTGGGCGAGCTGGCGGACATGGTGTCCCAGTTCGAGATCCTGCCCTCCTATGATATGGACGGCAGCCTCTCCACCACCCAGATCAACTACCAGGGCCGGCCGGTGCGGGTCACCAGCCTTGCCTACGGGGACATCATCAAGTGGTTCAACAACCGCTCCAAGGGCCTGCCGGCCTACATCATCATCGACATGGTGACCCGGGAGGCGGAGGTGGTCCGGCTGAACGAGGGCATGAAGTACACCACCGCCGAGCACTTCGGCCGGAACCTGTACCGCTACCTCCGCTTCCACTATCCCACCATGATGTTCGACACCCCGGTCTTTGAGATCGACGAGGACGGCATCCCCTTCTGGGTCTGCCCGCGGATCGTCAAGACCATCGGCCTCTTCGGCGGAACGGATGTGAAGGGTGCCGTGCTGGTCAACGCCATCACCGGCGAGAGCCAGTATTACGCGGAGGTCCCCTCCTGGGTGGACCGGCTGTACTCCGCCAACATCATCATCCAGCAGTACGACTGGTACGGCCAATATCACAACGGCTTTTTCAACTCCGTGCTGGGCCAGCGGGACGTGACGGTGACCACCGACGGGTATAACTACATCGCCATGGGGGACGATGTGTATATGTATACCGGCGTCACCTCTGTCACCTCAGACGAGTCCAACATCGGCTTCATCCTCACCAACCAGCGCACCAAGGAGACCCATTTTTACTCCATCGCCGGGGCGGAGGAGTACTCCGCCATGGACAGCGCCCAAAGCCAGGTCCAGCAGATGCGCTACACCGCCACCTTCCCCTTGCTTTTGAACATCGCGGACCAGCCCACTTACTTCATGGCCATGAAGGGAGCCGACGGCCTGGTGAAGATGTACGCCATGGTGAACGTGCAGCAGTACGACATCGTGTCCACCGGGGCGACGGTGGCGGAGTGCGAGGGGAACTACCGCCAGACCTTGGCCCACCGGGGCCTCATCAGCGCGGGACGGGCGGAGATCGCGGACGGCGCCAGCCGCAGCGCGGACGGCGTCATCGCCGAGATCCGCACCGCTGTCATCGACGGCAGCACCCACTTCTACGTGCGCATCGCCAACAGCCTGGGGTATCTGGACTTCAACGCCTCCCAGGTGCCCAGGGCTGTGCTGCTGAACGTGGGCGATCACATCTGGTACGGGTATGTGCTGGAGAGCGCGGACTTCCCGCAAAACGCCATCGTGCCTGCCACCTGGTTCCGCTTCCAGGGGGAGGAGGCCCCCAGCGACGCCCTGACAAGGTAAAAAGACAGTCCATGCGGAAGGCCGAGCCATGAGGCCCGGCCTTCTCTTTTTGTGCGCCCGGGCGGGAGCCTGCC
>JAFUGI010000123.1 GCA_017469475.1 Oscillibacter sp.
AACGCCGCCGGTGCACAGAAAGTTTTCCGCGGCGGACACACCCGCCGCCCGGCCCCTCACGCTGCCAAACACGCCACGCGCAGCAATCGGCGGAGCATCTCCCCGTAGGTCACGTGGGGCACCGCCTCCCCCGCAAGAAGGGGGATCTGCGCCACGGTCTCGCCGCCGGCGGTGACGGTCAGAGTCCCCAGCCGGTCGCCGACGGCCACCGGGGCTTCCACCTCCTCTGAAAGGGTGACGCTCTGCTCCAGTGTCCCGGCCTTGGCCTTTTCCAGCAGCAGCGGCGCCGTCTCCTCCGGCACTGGCTGCACGGTCGCCTGGGCTCCCAGACGGACCGGCACCGGCGGAAGAGGCGCCTGGGGCACCACGGACCGCAGGGCATAGGTGGAAAAGCCGTAATTCAGCAGGGCCTTAGCGTCCTCGAACCGCTTTTCGGAGGTCTCCCCCTTCAAGATCACGGCGATGAGCTCCATGCCGTCCCGTTCCGCCGTGGCGGAGAGGCAGTAGCGGGCGGCGTCGGTGGAGCCGGTCTTAAGGCCGGTAGCGCCGTCGTAAAAGCGGATGAGCTTGTTGGTGTTCACCAGCTGGGACTGGCCGCCTCGCAATGTGTCCATCCAGACGGTGGTGAAGCGGCGGATGTCCGGGTGGCGGAGGATCAGCTCCCGGCTCATGAGGGCGATGTCGTGGGCAGAGGTCACGTGGCCCGCCGCCGGCAGGCCGGTGGCGTTGCGAAATACGGTGTCGGCCATGCCCAGCTCCGCTGCCCGGCGGTTCATCTGCTCCACAAAGGCGTCCTCGCTGCCGGCCACCTGCTCCGCCAGGGCCACGGCGCAGTCGTTAGCGGACACCACGCACACCGCCTTGAGCATCTCCTCCACAGTCATCTGCTCGTTTTCCCGCAGCCAGATCTGGCTGCCGCCCATGGAGCAGGCGTGGGCCGAGGCGGTGACCACCGTGTCGTAGGAAAGCGCGCCGCTGTCGATGGCCTCCATGGTCAAAAGCAGCGTCATGATCTTGGTGACGCTGGCAGGCTCCCGGGGCGTGTGCTCGTCCTTGGCGTAGAGAACGGCGCCGGTCTCCTTTTCCATCAGAATGGCCGAGGGCGCGGATACCTCCACCCCGGCGGCGGACACGCACAGCACCACCGCCGCCGTCAGCGCGGATAGCAGTTGTTTCATACGGACCCTCCCTTTTTTCAGCTGCCGCAGTATATGCGGGGCGGGGGCGGGTCCATGCGCGGAACGGATTTTTTTCGCCGGGCGGGGCTTTCGGCGCTTTTTCGCCTTGCAATTTGAAAACGGGTCTGGTATAATAACCCCAGCGCCTGCGGGAAGAATTCTGCCGGCGGGCGCACAGTCAAAAAACGCAGGGTTCGTACATCGGTAGTACAGCGGCTTCCCAAGCCGCTGAGGCGGGTTCGACTCCCGTACCCTGCTCCATGTCGTCGCAAGCTGCATATCGCTTGCGACGACTTTTTTTGCTTCGCATCAAAAGTCATCTCGCGCTCATTCCGCTGCTCCTCCTTTCCAAACCGAACCCGCTCCGCTGGGCTTCGGTTTGGGCTTTCTGTGAGGCATCTAAAGTGTCAGGCGATTCCAAAAGGCTCCGCTAAATTTGAAACAATTTAGCGGGGCCTTTCTTGTTTTAAGATTTTTCACGAAAAAAGTTGCCTGCTTTGCGGGCTCATCTGCGCGATCGTCTGTAAATTGCGCCAAAATGAAACTATTTTTCCTGTGTTACAACGTGATTCTAAAGACGGCTTTACAGACGCAATATTCATTCTTTCCTTCTGCATCCGCAGCCCCGCCGCCTCAGAAAACTCCTTGTACTTCTCGTTCAGCCGCCGGATACGGATTTGCGCGGCCTGTTTGTCCTCGTCGTTCGTCGCAGCGGCGGCGCGGCGCTTCCAATGGCGGATGCTCGTCTCGATCTGCCTCTGCTTTTGTGTTGCTTCGTAGGTCGTGTACGTCTTGCCCTCATACTCAAACGGCGGCTTGTCAATGTTGTTTAGCTGTTCATCCGTATAGGTTCTTTCCATCACGCCGGGGATAAAGGGGTGGAAGTTGTGGCGGCAGTTTACGCCGCAGATGCCGAGAATATCGCCATAACCACAGCGCTCCTCAAAATCCGGGTAATTTGCCATTGCATTACCTCCCGCAAAAGAAAAAGCACGGTGCGTATTGCATCGTGCTATACTTTACAGAAAACGGGGCTGTTTGGCAGGCGTGGCGTTCCCCTGCATCTCTCGGGTTTCCCCTGTCAGTACCATCGGCGTGTGGCTGCCACGAAATCGACCACCTCAAAGAGCCTCATTTGCCATTTGTTCACGCCGTAATCAAGTGGTTCTTTGGCAGGTGTGCCTGTCCCTGCATTTCTTATAACCCCGGTCGGGCCGAGGTGCGTGGTGACACAAACTCTCCACTTCAAAGAACCACTCTATTACTATGCTCACTATAGCACGATTATTCAGATTTGTAAAGGATTTTTCCGAAAAGCAGTAAGGTTTGTCTCCATTATAGCAAAATTGCGCCCGGTTTCAACCGTATCCATGATCTTTTGCTCGGATGCTTCCTCGCCCTTTGTCGGTTCTCGTCGTCTCTGAGAGCCTCCCGTGCCCTTCCAACGGTATACCTTCCCCTGCCATGCCTTGTGGTTCTCCCATCCCTTCGGCCCGTCAATATCACGCGCCCCGGCATGGGCGGAAACCTCGACATACTCCGTTTCAAGGTATTCCATGCTTTGTACGGCGTACTGCGCATTGAGCTGCGTCACGCCAGTCATAACGGCGCGGCGTACGGCAACGTCAACGTGATTCCGCCAGCCGCTTTCATAATCAACATACTGCAAGCCGCTGTCCGCAAGCTGCCGCGTAGCGTTGGCGATGGCCATCTGGATCACTCCATCGCTCCTCCGCTTCCAACCGAACGTGCTCCGCTGGGCTTCGGCTGGGGTGTACAGAAATGTGAATGAACAAAGGCAAGCCCTCCGGCCATTGGCCGGAGAGCTTGCCATATCACGCAGGTCAAGCTTTGTTCAGCCAGCCCAGGGCGCAGGCGGCATACAGCGCCGCGCCGATGGGAAGGGCGTCCTCACTCAGGTCAAAGCGGTCGTTGTGCAGGGCGTTCTGAGTGTCGGGCAGGGCGGGGTCGGCGGTGCCCAGATAGGCGTAGCACCCCGGGAGGCGGCGCAGATATTCGGCAAAGTTGTCGCCGCTGAGGGAGAAGGGCCGGTCCGTGATGACGCGCACATCCCCGCCCAGACGGCGAACCATGTCCGCCGCCTCGGCGCTTGCCTGGGGGTCGTTGATGAGGGCGGGGGTGATGTCCGTCCAAAAGACCTGGGCCTCCGTGCCGCTGACGGCGGCAATGTGGGCGGCAGTCTCGTCGATCCAGCGCCGCACCTGGGAGCGCGCCTCGTGGGAGACGGTGCGGGTGGTGCCCTCCAACTCCGCCTCGCCGGCCACGGCGTTGTAGGTGGTGCCGGAGGTGAATTTCCCCACTCCCAGGATCACCGGCTCTACCGGCGAAGTGCGGCGGGTGACCAGGCCCTGAATGGCCACCACCAGCTGGCTCGCGGCGTACAGGGCGTCCGCCCCCAGGTGCGGGGTGGAGACGTGGGCGGCCTTGCCCAGGATGCGGATGCGGAACAGATCTACCGATGCGTTGTTCAGCCCCGGCGTGATGCCCACGGTGCCCACCGGCAGGTCCGGCGCGCTGTGGAGGCCGAAAACGCGGTCCGCGCCGTCCAGGGCGCCGCCGTCGATGAAGTCCGCTGCCCCCTTGCCGATCTCCTCCGCCGGCTGGAAAAGGAAGCGGACCTCGCCGCCAAAGGTCTCCCGCCGGGCGGCCAGGAGCCGGGCGGCCCCCAGCAGACAGGCGGTGTGGCCGTCGTGCCCACAGGCGTGCATCACACCCTCCACCTCCGAGCGGTACTCCGCCGCGCCGCGCTCCTGAATGGGCAGGGCGTCGATGTCCGCCCGCAGCGCCACCGTGCCGCGGCCTCCTCCCGTACCCTGCAGCACGCCCAGCACGCCGGTGGCGCCGAAGCGGCGGTGGGGGATGCCCGCCTCGTCCAGCTCCCGCTCGATCAGCGCCGCCGTGCGCTCCTCCCGCAGGCCCAGCTCCGGATGGCGGTGCAGCTGCCGCCGAATGTCCACCAGGTAGGGCCGCGCTGCCCGTGCCTGGACCAAGATCTGCTCCATGAAACGTCCTCCTCGCTGTTGGTTCCTGCCCTGATGATACGAAATGCCGGGGCAAATGTCAAGAACAAGAGAAGTGGATTTGTGGGTTGAAGTAAGCCTCCGGGCCGCAAAGGCGGAGCGGGCGGCGGCGTTGTGCCGGCATCGCCCATGGTCCGGGACGCGGCAGGGCCCGGCCGTCACAGCCGGGCCCTGCCAGGGGAGAAAAGAAAATGAAAAGAGAATAGCAGGATCAGAATTTTAGAAGGATCTTGACCACATTTTCCGTCCGGTTCTCCATCAGGTCGAAGGCTGCGCCCACCTCTTCAATGGGGAAGATCTGGGTGACATAGCCGTCCACATGGTACTGCCCCTCGGCGATGGCCTGGAGCACGATGTCGAAGTCCTCTCGGGTGTACACGTTGGACCCCTGCATCCGCATCTCTTTCTGGTAGAACTGGCTGAAATCCACATCCTTTGGCCCGCCCAGGACCGCGACCTCCATGATCTTGCCGCGCTTGCGGGTCACGGAGATGGCGCTGCTGACCAGAGGACCGTTCCCGAAGGATCCCAGGAAGGTGTAGTCCACGCCCCGACCGTTGGTCCAGGCACGAACGGTTTCCTCAATGTCGTCCGTTCGGGGGTTCATGGTGTCCGTGGCGCCGGCTCGGCGGGCCATGTCCAGGTTGAAGTCCGCCGCATCGGAGGCGTAGATGGCTTTGCAGCCGGCCAGCTTCGCCGTCATGATGATGCCGAGACCGATGGCACCACAGCCGATGACCAGGATCGAATCCCCGATGCCGCAGCCGGAGGTGCGGACGGCGTGGGTACCCACGGCCAGGGGCTCAATCAGAGTTCCCTGCTCATAAGTCAGGGAGTCGGGGAGCTTGATCAGGGTCTCCTCCGGCATGACGATGTACTCGCCGAAGCTACCGCTCCAGCCTCTGGCCCCCAGCACGCGCTTGTGGGGACAGAGATGGTACATGCCGTTCTGGCACTCCCAGCAGCTCCCGCAGAAGGTCTGGGGCTCAGCGGTGACGCGGTCGCCCACATGGAAGTGCTTCACGTCCGCCCCTACCTCCACGATGTCGCCCGCAAACTCATGGCCGGAGATCAGCGGCGGGATGCGGAAGGGATGGGTGCCGTGGTAGGCATGGAGCTCAGAGCCGCAGATGCCGGTGGTCCGAACGCGGATCTTGACCTCATTGGGCTGGGTGAGCATGGGCTCCTCCGCATCCACGAACTTGACAGAGCGGACTTTGTCGATCAAAGCAGCTCGCATGGCGCCACCTTAGTCGATATGGGCGCCGCCATTGACGTCGATCTCTTCACCGGTGATGAAGGCGGCTTCGTCGGAGGCCAGGAAGACGATGGCGGCGGCCACCTCGCGGGCGGTGCCGGGGCGCTTCAAAGGCACGTCCTCCCAGAGCTTGCGCTCGTCCTCGTCGGAAAGGCCGGTGGCGCTTCTGCGGAAATCGGTGCCGATCAGGCCCGGGCAGATATTGTTGACGGTGATGTGGTCGGTGACCACCTCCCGGGCCAAGTTTTTGGCAAAGCCCAGGATGCCGGCCTTGGAGGCGGAGTAATGGGCACCGCCGAACACGCCGCCGCCCCGCTTGGCGGAGACGGAGCTCATGTTGATGATGCGGCCGTACTGCTTTTCGATCATGTGGGGAAGTACTGCCTGGGTGACGGAGAACACGCTCAAAAGGTTGACCCGCAGCATCTTGTCGAACTGCTCATAGGTCAGGTCGATGGTGCGGATGGGCTGGGTCATGCCGGCGATGTTGACCAGAATATCGATCTTGCCGAAGCGGTCGATGACGGACTGCACCATGGCGTCGATGCTGGCGCGGTCAGTGACATCCACCTTGACGGCCATGGACTCTACGCCCATGGACTCCAGAACAGCGGCGTTTCTCTGGGCCCCTTCGATATCCAGATCCGCGATGACAACGTTGCAGTGGCACTCGGCAAGGCCCACGGCGGTGGCCATGCCCATGCCGTTTTTAGAGCCGGCGCCGGTGACAAGGGCGACGCGGTTGGTGAGATCAAACATGATAGATTCCTCCTCAATATGATGGCGCGATCTATGCGCGCAAGATAATCCGTGAATGGGGATCAGGCGGTCAGGCTCGGCAGGAAGGTGGAGAGCCAGGGAACATAGGTGACGATGAGCAGAACGACGATCAACACCACCATCTGCGGCCAGATCTCCTTGACAAGCTCGGAAAGGGAGATCTTGCCGATCCGGCAGCCGACGAAGAGGCAGGTGCCCACCGGCGGCGTCAAAAGGCCGATGCAAAGGTTGATGGTCATGACCACGCCCAGGTGGACCAGGTCGACGCCGTAGGCAGAAGCCAAGGGGGCCAGCACGGGGACCAACATGGTTAGAGCGGGGGTGCAGTCCATGAAGGTGCCCACGATCAAAAGCAGGATGTTGATGAGCAGCAGCACCACATACTTGCTGTCCGTGAAGCTCATGATAGCGGTCTTTACCAGCTGGGGGATGCGCTCAATGGTCAAGATCCAGGAAAAGACGCTGGCGGTGGCGATCAGGAACATGACGATGGAGGAGGAGACGGCGGCGTCCCGCAGGGCCATTTTCAGCTTCTCCAATGTCAGTTCCCGGTACACGAACACGCCTACGATCACCGCGTAAACGCAGCTGATGGCGCCGGCCTCGGTGGGGGTGCAGATGCCGGTCATGATGCCGCCCAGGATGATGATGGGTGTAAAGAGCGCCCAGATGGCGTTGATGAAAATGTGCAGGATCTCCTTGGGGGAGGCCTTTTCGCTGCGGGGCAGATTGCGCTTTTTGGCAGTTATCACGGCGTAAATGATAAGGCCCACGCCCATCAGAACGCCGGGGATATAGCCGCCCATGAAGATGTCGCTGACGGAGACGCCGGCGATGGAGGCGTAAATGACGAAGGAGGTGCTGGGCGGGATGATGGGACCCATGGTGCCGGCCGCTGCACACACAGCGGAGGAGTAGGCGGCGGGGTACTTGCGCTCCATCATCTCCGGCACGATGATGCCGCCGATGGCGGCAACCGTTGCCACGGCGGAGCCGCTGATGGCCGCGAAGATCATGCATGCCAGAATGGCCGCCACAGCCAGTCCGCCGGAGAGGTGGCCTACCAGGGACTCCGTGAAGCGGATGATCCGCTTGGAGATGCCGCCGTGCTCCATCAGAGAACCGGCCAGCATGAAGAAGGGAACGGCCATCAGGGGAAAGGAGTTGACTGCGGTGAATGCCCGCTGCACAAAGATCGTGTAGTTGAAGGACCCGTCGACCAGAAGCCCTGCCATGGAGGCGATGCCCAAAGTCATGGCAATGGGACAGCCGATGATGATGAGGATGATGAAAACGGCGAAGATGGTCAGTGTCATGCGGCGCCAGCCTCCTCTCCCGGCTTACACAGCAGCATCAAAGAGTAGATCAGCATGGAAATGGCGCACAGGGGCAGAGCAAGATACGCGGCGTTTTTGGGCATCCACCGGAGGGAGGCCATGCTCTGGGACCGCTCTGCAACCATGAACTGCACACTGTAGGTCAAAAAGAAAATGGAAAAGACGATGAACAGGCATGCGTGGAGCTTTGAGAGGATGACGGCGATCTTAGCGGGGACACGGGTGATGAGAAGGTCCATGGCCACGTGCTGGCCATGACCTACGGCATAGGACCCGCAGAGGAATACGATCCAGACCTCCAGATAGCGGGCGATCTCCTCGCTCCAGCTCAGGGAATTGTGGAAGATGTAACGGCAGACCACCTGCACGAAAATCAGGACGGTCAAAAAGCCAAGGCATATACCGGAGAGAGACAAAATGATTTTGTCCATTCCACCGCATGCCTTGGACAGTGCGGCGTATAGCTTTTTCATAATGACAGCTCCTTAACAGTTCAGAGTGGGACATTTGCAGGATCGCCCTGATTGCCTCAGCAACCAGGGCAATCCTGTAAACGTTTGGTCAGTGGGGCGGGTCCTGTTACTGAACGGCAAGGACTCTGCGGTACATCTCTTCGGCGTGGCCGTCCTTGGCCAGCTGCTCATGGACCTTTTCGGCGGCAGCGGCCCACTCGGCGGAATCCACATAGGTGACCTCCACGCCGGTCTCCTCCACCATCTTGTCGATGAAGCCCTGATCCTCGGTGGCGGTGATCTCATTGTTGTACGCCGTCACCTCATCCATGCACTCGGTCACGATCTGCTGCAGCTCGGGGGACAGGGAGTTCCAGGTCTTGGGGCTCATCAGCACCACAGAGAAGCTGAAACAGTGATTGGTGATGACCAGGTACTTAGTAGTCTCGTGGAAGCGCATGGTGTACATGGAGGAGAGGGGGTTCTCCACCGCGTCCACCACCTTCTGCTGCAGGGAGGTGAACACCTCACTGTAGGCCAGGGGAGTGGGATTGGCACCAAGGGCCTTGAAAGAGGTGACCATGTTGTCGGTCTCAGGCACGCGGATCTTCACGCCGGAAAAGTCGGCCAGGTTCTCGATCTTCACGTTGGAGAGGATCTGGCGGCTGGCGCGGTTCCAGTTGGCCAGAAGGTAGAAGTCATAGTTCAAAAGCTCCTCACGCATCCACTCCAGGTTTTCGCCGGTGGTGGCTTTTTCCACATGCTCCAAGCTCTTGTACAGGTAGGGCATCTCGCAGATGCTCATCTCGTCCCACCAGCGGCCGGGCACGCCGGAGCCGGTAACCTGGATGTCCAGATTGCCGCTGCGGACCATCTCGGCCAGCGCCTGGTCATCGCCCAGCTCGGAGTTGGGATAGATCTCCAGCTCGATTTGGCCATTGCTGCGCTCACTGAGGAGCTCACCGAACATGCGCAGGTTGATGTTCCATTGGAAGTCATCCGCCATGTTGTCCGCGGCCCGCAGAACGATCTTCTCGCCGCTGCTGGCGGTGGCAGCGCTGGAGCCGCCGCTGGAAGAGGAAGAGCCGCCGGAGGAGTTGGAGCTTCCGCCGGAGGAGCCGGAGTTTCCGCCGCAGGCAGCCAGGGACAGGATCATCATCGCGCTCAGGAGGATCGCCAGGATACGTTTTGTCGTTTTCATTGGTGTTGCATCTCCTTATATTAAAATTTTAGATAAAGCAGAGGCTTCGGTTGGCGGAGAACGCCGCACTTTGGCCCGCTCCCAGGGGCCGATTCGGCGGCTCCAGGAGCAGGAGAGGTCTTCACACGCCCAGTTGCTTGAGCTTGTAGCGCAGCTCCTCCACGTACTCGTCCTTTACATTGTAGCACTGCTCGGGAGCGGGGTGGATCTCCTTTTTGACCTCGTCGTTGTAGGTCTTGAAGGCGCGGCTCATCTCCTCGCCCAGGTGGGCGTACTCCTTGACGAACTTGGGCTTGTGGCCGGGCCACATGCCCAGAAGATCCTGCACGATGAGCAGCTGCCCGTCCGCCGGGCCGCCGCCGATGGAAATGGCGGGGATGTGGATGTGCTCCCGGATCACCTGGGTGATCTGCTGGGGCACGCACTCCAGCACGATGGCGAAGCACCCTGCCTGCTCCAGAGCGATGGCGTCGGTGACCAGCTTGACGGCGGAGTCCATGGTGCGGCCCTGGCTCATGTAGCCGCCCTGGGCCGCCAGAGACTGGGGCGTGACGCCGATGTGGCCGTGGCAGGGCATGCCCCACTTCACAATCTCCGCAATGCGGTCGCACACCTCCAGACCGCCCTCGCACTTCACGGCGTCCACGTGGCCCTCGGCCATGTAGCGCATGGCGTTGCGCACGGCGTCTTCGATGCTGGCCTGATAGGACCGGTAGGGCAGATCGCCGATGACGAAGGCGCGCTGCACCGCCCGGGTGACGGCGCCGGCGAACATGATCATCTGGTCCATGCTGGCGTACAGGGTGTTGGGATAGCCCAGCACCGTGGTGGTGGAGGAGTCGCCCACGAAGATCACATCCACGCCAGCCCGGTCCGCGTAATAGGCCATGGGATAATCGTAGATGCTGATCCAGGACATGGGCTCCTTTTCCTCATACATGCGGCGGATGTCCTTGATGGTTAGCTTTTTGACTTCTTCCATGATGGTTCCTCTCTTTCTTTCGATCATATCATCGGGACAAACTATAATGAAACCGATTTTCGGTCGCATTTACACGGTCAAGATCACCTTGCCGGTGATGCGCCGCTCTTCCAGCAGCGCGTGGGCCCGGGCGGCCTCCTCCAGGGGGAAGCGGGCGGCCACGGGGATGCGGATGCGGCCCAGGGCCAGATCCTCCAAAACGGCGGGGGCCACGTCCTGGAACCATGCGGGCCGCAGTTTCCGGGTGGAGCCGATGCTGAAGCCCAGAACGGAGCGGCAGCTGGCGTGGAGGGCGCTGGTATTCAACTCGCTGTAGGACCGGGAGGCATTGCCGAAGACCACCAGCCGCCCGTAGGGGACAAGGCACGAAAGGCCCTCGTTGGTGTAGGTCCCGCCAAGGGAGTCCAGGATCACGTCCGCCCCCCGGCCGCCGGTCTGGGCAAGGACCTGCTCCGAAAAGCCGCCATCCTCCAGGCACACCACTCGGTCGGCCCCGGCGTCCAGGGCGGCCTGCGTCTTTCCCCGGCTCCCCACGGTGCCGATGATGGTCCCGGCGCCCATCAGGCGGGCCATCTGGATCACCGTGGTGCCGATGCCGCCGGAGGCGGCGTGGATCACCAGCGTCTCCCCCGGAGAAAGGCGCGCCACCTTTTCCAGCAGCATCCGGGAGGTGAAGGTCACCAGCGGGCAGGCGATGGCCTGCTCCAGCGAGACACTCTCCGGCACGGGGAAGGTGAGATCCTCGTCCGCCGCCACGAAGTCGGCGTAACTCCCGGTGTGAGGAAAGGCGATGACCCGCTGGCCCGGTCGGAGCGTGCGCACCTGGACGCCCACCTCCTCCACGGTGCCGGTCACGTCCAGCCCGGGGATCACCGGGAATTGAGTGCCGCCGGCGTGGTAGGCGCCCCGCCGGGTCTGGAGGTCCGCGTAGTTGACGCTGACGCCCTCTGTCCGGATCAGGACCTGACGCTCGCCGCACGCCGGACGGTCGATCTCCAGGGGGCGCAGCACCGACGGCGCGCCCAGCTCCATGCAGCCCACAGCTCTCATGATGGTCTCTCCTTTTCCCGGCGGGCCGGGGTCGAAAAATGGGGGATCGCGTATCGTTGAAACCGATTATAGGGATTTGCCAGGGGGGATTCCATGCATATCCGTGCAGAGAAATAGGACGATTCTGCGTTTTCCGCCGGCATGGAGGTCCCGGCGACGGCGCGGCGAGCGCAGGATCGTGCTACTTTTCACAAATTCGTGCTAATTACCAATATAATTTGCGGATTTTGCTGAAAATTTGTGCAAAATAAATTGAAATGGGAAACTTCTTGTGTTATAAGAGAGAGGAAGGATGTGAAGAGGAGGGAGTCCGATTGGTCAAAAAGGCAAAGCGCCGGGACGCGGTGGAGTTGGGGATCATGGCCGTTTCCCTGGTGGTGATCGTGAGCTTGTTTTTCGTGTTCCTCTATCTGCGCTCCGCCTCCCGGCGGGAGCGGGATCCCATCCACAACGGGCCCCACATTTTGATGCTCCTGCCCGGACTGCGGGACGAGGAGAGCGGGGAGTTTGGCGCCATGTCCCGGGAGATCGCGGACCGATACGATCTGCGGGTAGAGACCATGAGCGCCTCTACCGTCTCCTCCCAGCAGGAGATGCTCTCCCTGGTGCCCATGACGGATGTGGACGCGGTGCTGTTCTGGGGCGTCTCCAAGGCGGACGCGGACTATGCCCGGGAGCTGGCTGCCTGCCGGGAGGCCGGGGTCCCGGTGGTGATGATCGACCACGATTTTGAGGACAAGACCCTGCGTGCAAGCTTCATTGGCAGCGGCATCACCTCGGAGCTCATGGTCATCAACGAGACGCTGTACACCGCCGGCGACGCGCCCATCCTCATCGGCAACTACTCTCCCGCCGGCAGCAGCGACCTCTACGAGCTGCTGGTGCTGCGGCGGGAGGAGAACCCCGCCTTCAACCCCGACCAGATCCAAAGCGAGCGGCTCAAATCCTTTGTGGAAAACCACCCCAACGGCTATTACGCGGATGAATACATCCAGATCGGCACCGAGGGCGGCGGCATGGCGGCGCTGAACCTCCGCCTCATCGAGACCCTCTCTCGGGCGGAGGGGGCCGAGCTGTTCTTCTCCCTCAACGAGACGCTGACGGAGACGCTGGCGGTGGCGCTGGAGACCGACACCCTGCCCAAAAACGCGCTGGGCGCCGTTATCGGCTATGGGCGGGAGGCGGACCTGCGGCAGTACGTGGAGCGGGGGATCATCAGCGAGCTGCTGGTCTCCGACGTGCTGTACTCCTCCCGCATCGGCCTGCGGTATCTCAACGACATCCTG
Source organism: Oscillibacter sp. (assembly GCA_017469475.1). Taxonomy (GTDB): domain Bacteria; phylum Bacillota; class Clostridia; order Oscillospirales; family Oscillospiraceae; genus Oscillibacter. The sequence continues at coordinate 12,566 of JAFUGI010000123.1, forward strand.
CGGGGCTTTTACGTCCCGTCCACGCTGGATTCCGGCGTCAAGCTGGTGACGCCGTAAGGAGGGCCGGCCATGAATTCCTTTGAAAACAACATTCTCAGCCGCTGCTGTCACCTGGTCTACCACCAGCTGCTCACCGGCCGGGCGGACACTGCCCTGGCCTCTGTGGAGCGGATGACCACCCTCATCCGGTACATGGCGGACACCGCCTCCTCTCGGACCACCCTGGGGGAGGAGCTGGCCATCGTGCGCACGGTGTTTGAGCTCTACCAGGCGGACGGCAGCGATGGGGCCTTTTCCGTGGAGCTGGGAAACGCGGAGCCCCGCACGCCGGTGGCGCGGACCACGCTGGTGTACGAGGTGTGCCAGTACGGCATGGAACTGCTCCACAGCGGCGTGACCCTGCGCTCTCTCCGCCTGGCCCAGTCCGGCCGGGAGATCACCTACACGTTTTTGGATGACGGCGGCACGGCCTACGGAGGCATGCTGGATGAGGAGGGCGCCAGCGCGTATGGAGAGGGATAACGGAATAGCCCTGGACTTCGGGCCCCGGGGCATGGGCGTGCGGCGGCAGGTCATCTTCAGCTGCGCGGTGTTCATCGGGGTCCTGATGCTCACCGGCGTGCTGCTGGGCACCATCGCCTACGGCACCATGCGGGAGTATCAGACCTCCGCCCAGATGACCGCCGACATCTATGAGCTCAGCGACGGGCTGGACAAGTGGGAGGCGGCGCTTTCGGACTATGTGCTCAACAGCACAGACCTCTCCCGCCAGATCTGCGCGGAGCGGTGGCGGGAGATCGGGCAGCTGCTGGGCCGGTTCCAGGTGTCGGACAGCGAGCCGCTGCAGCTGGCGCTGGACAATATCCAGGCGCTGTACGACCATACCCGTCTGTCCCAGGACCTGCTCTTCCACACCGGCGACGGCGGCCGGGTGGAGCTCTACCAGACGCTTTGCCGGGAGAAGGAGGGCCTCTCCTTCCTGACGGACCACCTGCGGCGGCTGCACACGGAAAACACCGTGGAGCGCTCTCCCGTGGTCATCTCCTCGGGCCTGACCTCCTTCGGCATCTTTTTGCTGATCCTGCTCTTTTCCTGCGCGCTGACAGTCACCGGCTCCATGCGGGTCATCCGCTCCGTGTGCGTACCCATCGACCTTCTGGTGGAGGGAGCGGAACGGGTGAGCGGCGGACAGTACGACGGGCCGGACATCGAGATTATCAGCAACGACGAGCTGGGGTATCTTTCCCAGGTGTTCAACCACATGAAGGCGGAGGTTTCCGCCAACTTCAAGAATCTGGAACGCATCCTGGAGCTGCAAAAGCTCCTCCAGAGCGCGGAGCTCAAGGCCCTCCAGTCCCAGATCAACCCCCACTTCCTCTTCAACGTGCTCAGCGTGGCGGAGGAGTCCGCCCTCCACGAGGACGCGGACGGCACGGTGGAGGTGCTGGAGAACATCTCCTACATGCTCCAGTACAGCCTGAAATGCACCCGCCAGGATACCACCCTCAAAGATGAGCTGCGCATGGTCCGCGCCTACCTCTTCCTCCAGGAAAAGCGCTTTGGGGACCGCATCCGCTTCTCCTTCTCCGCGCCGGAGGACATTCCGCCTATCCAGATCCCGGGCATGTCCCTCCAGCCCATCGTGGAAAACGCCATCGGCCACGGTCTGGAAAAGCGGGAGCGGGACGGAGCGCTGCGGGTGGAGGTGACGCGGCAGGGGGACTTTCTGGCCGTCACCGTGGCGGACAATGGCTGCGGCATGGACCCGGAGTTCCTGGCGGCGATCCAGAGGGGGGAGAACGTCTCCTCCAAGGGCGGCAGCGGCGGCATCGGCCTTTTGAATGTCCAGCGCCGCATGGAGCTCTTTTTCCGCCGAGACGGCCTTTTCGAGGTCACGAGTCTTCCCTGGCAGGGCACCACCGTGACCCTGCGCTATCCCTGTACAGAAAGCCGGGTGGACCATGTATAAGCTGCTGATCGCCGACGATGAGCAAAAGGACCGCAGCATCGTCCGCATCCTGATCGAAAAACAGTATCCCGACCTCTTTGAGATCCTGGAGGCCCAGAACGGCACCCAGGCCCTGGAGCTGCTGCAGAGCCAGCGCATCGACCTTCTGCTGCTGGATATGAGCATGCCGGGCCTTTCCGGTATGGGCGTCCTCCGGGAGTTCAAGGGCAGCACCTACACCATCATCCTCACCGCCTATAGCTTTTTCGACTATGCCCGGGATGCCCTGCACTACGGCGTGAAGGACTATATCCTCAAGCCGCCCATCCGGGCGGAGTTTTACGCCGCCATCGACCGCTTTTTGCAGGAGCGCCGCTCCGGAGCGGGAGACCTGGGCCTGGGGAAGAAGGCTCTGCGCCAGGAGCTGGCCCTGCAACTGTGCTTTTACAGCGACCCCCGCAAGATCGAAAACTACTGCCGTCTCCTGGGCCTTCAGGATCACCGCGTCTCCCTGGCGGTGCAGCTGGGCGGCGGGCCCCGGCGCTCGCCGGAGGAAAATCTGGCGGCGGCGGAGCGGTTTTTGGACGCGCACCCGGTGAAGTGGGCGGCGGCCTCCGTCCGGGACGGGCTGGCGGTGCTGCTCTTCTGGCAGACGGAGGAGGAGCGGGACGCCATTCGTCGCTTCTTCCCCCTGGTGCAGTCCCAGATCGGCGGAGAGTGGGAGTTTCGCTCGGAGGTGGGGTCCTATCAGGAGATCCCCCGGCTGCTGGTAGAGCTCCATGAGCGGCAGGACACCGGCCGCCCGGGCCTCTCCTCCGCCGCCAGCACCGCCGCCATCGAGGAGGCCCTCCGCGCCCAGGACTTCAACGAGGCCCTGCGCCGCCTGACGGACGGGATCGGCTGGTATGACTACGGCGCCCGGGGCGATGCCATCAAGTTCCAACTGGTGCTGACCCTCTCTGCCTGCACCAAGCACCTTTTTGCCAACGCCGGCAAGCGGGGCGCCCACGAAAAGCTCAGCGCCCTGCTGGCGGCGGAGAACCAGGAGCAGCTGCTCAGCTCCACGGCGGAGTACCTCCACTGGGTCATCCGGGAGATCCAGCAGTCCGTGTACACCAATTCCTATATGGTCCACCGGGTCATCGCGGCGGTGGAGCTGGACTGCGCCAAAAACTGGACCATCGAGGGTCTGGCTTCCGATTTGAAGATCAGCCCCTACTACCTCAGCCATCTTTTTAAGGAGCACACCGGCAAGACCTTCACGGACTATCTGGCGGAGCGGCGCATCGAACGGGCCATCGAGCTGATGCAGCAGCCTGCCCTGACCCTGGCCCAGATCGGGGAGATGGTAGGCTACCCCGACCAGAACTATTTCAGCCGGGTCTTCAAAAAACGCAGCGGCATCAGCGCCCGGCAGTACCGCAAGCAATTGCTCTCGGAGTAGCATATTCTTGCGCAATTAGCATATTTTCCGCGCAAAGGGCGGCGCACCACTTGGGTGCGCCGCCCCTTTTTCGGAGAATTTCCACAAGGAAGTGCTATATTTTTGCACCGGAGTGTATGGCCTGGAGGCGGAGAATTGCTATAATGGCACCATCAACAGCCGACGCGGCGCCAAGCTCCGCGTCAAACATCAGATAAAGGAGACTGGAACCTATGAGCAAGATCCTGTCCGACATTGAGATCGCCCAGGCAGCGGAGCCCATGAAGATCGTGGGGATCGCCAAGTCCTGCGGGATCGACGAGTCCTACATTGAGCAGTACGGCAGATACAAGGCCAAGATCGACTACCGGATGCTGAAAGACCTTTCGGAAAAGCCGGACGGCAAGCTGATCTTAGTCACAGCCATCACCCCCACCCCCGCCGGCGAGGGCAAGACCACCACCTCCGTGGGCCTTGCCGACGGGCTGTGCCGGATCGGGAAGCGGGCGGTCGTCGCTCTGCGGGAGCCCTCCCTCGGCCCTGTCTTCGGCGTCAAGGGCGGCGCCGCCGGCGGCGGCTATGCCCAGGTGGTGCCCATGGAGGACATCAACCTCCACTTCACCGGCGATTTCCACGCCATCGGCGCCGCCAACAACCTGCTGGCCGCCCTGCTGGATAACCACATCCAGCAGGGCAACGCCCTGGGCATCGACGTCAAGCAGATCACCTGGAAGCGGGCGGTAGACATGAACGACCGCCAGCTCCGCCACATCGTGGACGGTCTCGGCGGCCGGATGCAGGGCGTCCCCCGGGAGGACGGGTTCGAGATCACCGTGGCCAGCGAGATCATGGCGGTATTGTGCCTGGCCTCGGACATCGCAGACCTGAAGGCCCGCCTGGCCCGGATGATCGTGGCCTATACCTACGACGGAAAACCCGTCACCGCCCACGACCTCCATGCCGAGGGGGCCATGGCCGCCCTGCTGAAGGACGCCCTGAAGCCCAACCTGGTCCAGACCTTGGAGGGGACCCCCGCCTTCATCCACGGCGGTCCCTTCGCCAACATCGCCCACGGGTGCAACTCCGTCATCGCCACTCGCATGGCGCTGAAGCTGGGCGATTACGCCGTCACGGAGGCAGGCTTCGCCGCGGACCTGGGAGCGGAGAAGTTCGTGGACATCAAGTGCCGCATGGCGGGGCTGCGGCCCTCCGCGGTGGTCGTCG
>JAFUGI010000124.1 GCA_017469475.1 Oscillibacter sp.
AGGGTTCCCGATGGGGGCTATCATAGGGTACGGGGCTGCGGCCTTGACAAGCAAACCGATTTAGTATAAATTTATACTAAATCTTTTCGCTGGGCCATGCGCCCTGCCCACGGTGGGATACGTGCAAGAGGGGAGCGGGAAGACCATGAAAGAGCCAAAGCGAAACGGGGAAAGAGGACTGTTTCTCGCGTGCCTGGGCGTGATCTTCCTCATGTCCTTCCAACTGTCTCCAACGGAATTTGTCCACAGCATGCGCCGCATCCTGTGCGCCTGCGCGCTGCTGCAAGTCTTCAACTGGCTGCGGGTGAAACGATGATCCGGCCCACGGCCTCCGGACAGGCGCCGGGGGACATCCGCAGACGGGAACCGGAGGAACGACCTCGATCGGAGGGTATGATGATAACGATTTATCGAGAGACCCACCGTAGGGCGGCGGGGGAAAGGGGGCGGCGCGGTTGCTGACCATTGCGCTTGGCATCATTGGGTGGGTCCTGGCCGCGGCGGCGCTGTGCGCCCTGGCCCTCCGGCGGAGACGGCCGGCGGCCGTAGCTTTGGCGGCGGCCATCGCCCTCCTTGCGTGGTTTTACGTGCCCCGGCCCCTGTTTCCCTCGGGGTACGAGGGCCATGTCTTTTTGGTCCAGGTGGAGGGCGGAACCACCTTCCAACCCTCCGCTCAGTTGTCGGCGGAGCTGGTGGACCGCTGCCGCGCCCTTTCGGCTCAGCGGAGCCTTCTGCGGACCGTGGGGCATCAGGCGGGGGCGAACTTCTACCTGTATTTCACCTCCGCGGACCGGCCCCAGGACACCCTGGCTTGCCGGGGCATTGAGCGGCGAGGACCGAGCCTGTTTTCCTCCGACGGCGTGACCTGGGTGGTCCGCGGCGATGTGGAGACTCTGGCGACAGCACTGGAGGGCAGCGGCCCGGCCGGGGAGGCGGCGCCCTGAGACGCGCCGGGCGGCACAACACTGACATGGGCCATCTCTGTGAATAAGATGCGATTTTTCATTTTTATTTACTCCTTGGATGATCCAGCAGGCCCCTCCGTCCTTCGGGACGGAGGGGCCTGCTGCCTATGATCCGATGTCATTCTAAAAGTCTGCTGAGGAGAATGATGGCCACGCCTACGGCGGCGCAGGCGGCGGAGAGGCCCTTGCGGGGCGCGTGCATCAGGTGGGGGAGGAGCTCCAGCAGCACGATGTAGATCATCATGCCCAGGGCCAGACACAGCAGCACCCCCACCACAAAGTCCGTGATGGCGAACCAGAGGAGCTTCATCACCACGCCCCCCGCAAAGGTGGAGAGGGAGGCGGCGGCGAGGAAGGCCGCCTGCTTGCGCCGGGGCTCGTTACGAAGCGTAGAGCCGATCATCATACCCATGGGCAGGTTGTGCAGACCCACACCCAGGGCCATCAGCGCCCCCATGCGCCAGGACTCCGCCGCGATGCTGTACACCGTCATGCCCTCCACCAGGTTGTGGAGCATCACCGCCACAGCGGAGATGACGCCCAGGTGCGTCACGTTCTCCTCCGTGCAGTCGTGGTGGAAGCCGTGGGCATGGTCATGCTCGGGCACGAACCGGTCCAGCCACTTGAGAACGCCCACCCCCGCGGCGACCAGCACCGCCATCAGGGGAAGGCGGCCGTCCATATGCTCCAGCGCCTCCGGCAGCAGCTCCAGCAACGCCAGGGCCGTCATGGTGCCGCAGGCAACGGAGATGGACACCTGCTCGATGAGGGCTTGGTTGGATGCGCGGCGGGCCAGAACGGCCCCCAGCAGAATAAACAGTCCCAGTAAAAATGTGATGAGCACGCCTGCGTACCTCCGAAATTTGGATAGATGCCCCGAAGCGGGGAGGTGGGCAAGCGGAGCGCCGGTCAGCGCATCAGCTCACACACAAGGTCGGTGTAGGCGGAGGGGTCCGCCAGGGGAAGGCCCGCGATGAGCAGGGCCTGGTCATAAAGCAGCTCCGCGTATTTCTTCGCCTTTTCCGGGTCGGCGGAGACGGCACTCTCCAGCGCCTGGAAGGCGGGGTGCTCCGTGTTCAGCTCCAGGATGCGGTCCGCCTGGATGTTCGCATCCGGCTGGACGGCGCGGAAATACTTTTCCATCTCAAAGCTCAGCCCCTCCCCGGCGGTCAGGCATACGGGGTGGGATTTGAGCCGGGCGGAGGCCTTGACCTCCTTCACCCGCTCGCCCAGGGTCTCCTTCACAAAGTCGAACACGGCCTTGTGGGCGTCTGCGGCGGCCTGGGCCTTTTCGGCGGCGCCCTCCTCCAGCTCCTGGTCCTGAACGGAGCGGAATTCCTTGTCCTGGTATTTTCCCAGGATCTGGGCGCAGAACTCATCGGCCTCCTCGGTGAAGTACAGGATCTCCACGCCCTTGTCCCGCAGAAGCTCCGTCTGGGGCAGCTTGTCGATCTTCTCCGGCGTGTCGCCGGCGGCGTAGTAAAGGTACTTCTGGTCCGCGCCGCACCGGCTGACGTATTCGGCCAGGGTCACGTTTTTCTTCTCCGTGGAGGAGTAGAAGAGCAAAAGGTCGCTGAGCTGGTCCTTGTGGGCGCCGTAGTCGCTGACCACGCCCACCTTGATCTGTCGGCCAAACTGCTTCCAGAAGGTCTCATACTTGTCCCGCTCGTCCTGGAGCAGCTTCAAAAGCTCGCCCTTGATCTTCTTTTCCAGGTTTCCGGCGATGACCTTCAGCTGCCGGTCGTGCTGCAAAAGCTCCCGGGAGATGTTCAGGGACAGGTCGGGGGAGTCCACCACGCCCCGGATGAAGCGGAAATGCTCCGGCAGCAGGTCGGCGCACTTGTCCATGATGAGCACGCCGTTGGAGTAGAGCTGCAGCCCCGCCTGATAGTCCTTGGTGTAGTAGTCGTAGGGCGCGGCGGCGGGAATGAACAGCAGCGCCTTGTAGGTCACGGCGCCCTCGGCGGACACGGCAATGGTTCCCAGGGGGTCCGTATAGTCGTGGAACTTGTCCCGATAGAACTTGTTGTACTCCTCCGGCTTCACGCTGGACTTGCGCCGCTGCCAGATGGGGACCATGGAGTTGAGGGTCTCCTCCTCGGTGTAGGTCTCATACTCGGGCTTGTCGTCGGGAGAGCCCTCCTTGCGGCGGGTCTTGCTGACCTCCATGCGGATGGGGAAGCGGATATAGTCCGAGTATTTGCGCACCAGCTCTTGGATGCGCCAGCCCTCCAAAAATTCGCTGTACTTCTCGTCGTCCGTGTCCGGCTTGATGTGGAGCACGATGTCCGTGCCCGGGGTCTCCCGCTCGCATTCGATGATGGTGTAGCCGTCCACCCCGGAGGACTGCCAGAGGTAAGCGGTGTCGGCGCCGTACTTCCGCGTCACCACGCTGATGTGGTCCGCCACCATGAAGGCGGAGTAGAACCCCACGCCGAACTGGCCGATGACGTCGGTATCCTTGGCGTCGTTTCCCACCTCCTGCTTGAAGCGGTAGGACCCGGAGGAGGCGATGACGCCCAGGTTGTTCTCCAGGTCCGCCTTGTCCATGCCGATGCCGTTGTCGGATACGGTGAGGGTCCGGCCGTCCTTGTCCACCGTCAGGCGGATCTGAAAGTCCTTGCGCCCCAGTCCCACGGCGTCGTCCGTCAGGGAAAGGTAGCAGAGCTTATCGCAGGCGTCGCTGGCGTTGGAGATCAGCTCCCGGAGGAAGATCTCCTTGTGGGTGTAGATGGAGTTGATCATCAGGTCCAGCAGCCGCTTGGACTCCGCCTTGAATTGTTTTTTTGCCATGATGTCAGGTGCACTTCCTTTTTTCGTTTTTCCAGTTCTACAATATAGCACCGAAAAGGCCGCAAATAAATGGGGGTAATGTGTCTAAATTGTAAATTTCGGGGAATACCGGTTGTTTCTCCGGCGGAACGTGAGTACAATAGGGGAAGAGTCAAAAAGCGGACCGGCCCTGAGCGGGCTGGAGAGGAGCGGATGGGATGAGCGTCCTGTATCGGATCAGAACGGCCATGAGCCGGTTCATGTATGGTCGAAACGGCATGGATCAGTGCAACCGGGATCTTTTGTGGGCCTATTTTGCCTGCTTTTTGCTGCAGGCCGTCTTTGGGGGCCTGCTGCGCATTGCGTTGCTCTCCGCCGTGTTTGAGGTGCTGATGTGGCTGCTCTTTGCGTGGATCCTCTTTCGCATGTTCTCCAAGAACCTGCCCCGCCGGCAGCTGGAAAACCAGAAGTGGATCAACCTGCGCTGGCGGGTGAAAAACAGCGTCTCCGGCGCCCGGGCCCGCCATGCGGACAAGGCCCACAAGTACTTCACCTGCAAGAGCTGCGGCGCCATCTGCCGGGTGCCGGTGGGCAAGGGCAGCATCGTCATCACCTGCCCCAAGTGCGGGACCACGCGTAAGGCCAAAACCTGAAAAAGGTTCTCAAAGCAGGACCTGCGTCCGGCGCAGGTCTTGCTTTGCGTCTGCAAAACCTAATTTTACCATAGCTTCCGGCCGCCAGGCAACCCCTTTTTGCGAAAGTGTCTATTTGACTTGCGCTCTTTGGTGTGATATGCTGGAGCTACTCTTGAGAGAGGAGCGCTGTCTATGCTGGAAAAGCGGGACTTAGATGAGCTCCGTGGTCTGATGGACGGTTCCGTCCGGGCGTCAGAGGAGCGGATGCGCGGATATATGGATGAATCCGTCCGGGCGTCAGAGGAGCGGATGCGCGGATATATGGACGAATCCGTTCGAGCGTCGGAGGAGCGGATGCGCGGATATATGGACGAATCCGTCCGAGCGTCGGAGGAGCGGATGCGCGGATATATGGACGAATCCGTCCGAGCGTCAGAGGAGCGGATGCGCGGATATATGGACGAATCCGTCCGAGCGTCAGAGGAGCGGATTTTTGCATATCTGGAGGGGAAATATGATCCCATGTTCCAACTGCTGGCGGAAGGGCAAAAGACTCTGCTGGAAACGCTGGCCCCGGTGAGCCGGGTGGAAAAGCTGGAGGATGAGGTGGCCTTTTTAAAGCAGATGCTGAAGACCCTGGCCAGCGAGATCCAGGATCTCAAAAGAGCCCAGTGACTTCGGACATAGAGCGCCCGCTGCCGTGATCTGCGGCAGCGGGCTTTTGGCGTCTTCTCAGCCCCACAGGGCGGACAGAGTGGGGATGACCTGTTTTTTCCGGGACATGATCTTGGGCAGGAACGCGCAGTTCCCGGTGGACTTCAGGTTGAAGGCCTGGCGGATGGTCTCCTCGTCCCCGATGAAGAGGAGATGCGTCCCCTCCAACAGCACGTCCGTGATCATCAGCACCACCGTGTCCATGTGCTTTTGCTGCAGTACGGTGTTCATGGCGGAGAAGAATTCCTCCTGCCGCCGCAGCAGCCGGTCAGAGTCCATGCAGGTGATCTGGCTGACCGCCAAGTTGTGCCCGGCGATGTGGAACTCCTTGTAGTCCGTTTTCAGCATGGCCTCGGCGGTCTTGTCGTCTCCGCAGGAGGCGGAGAAAATGGCCTGGCCCAGGTCCTCCAGAGACACGCTGGCGATGCGCCCCATGCGGCGGGCCACGTCGATGTCCCGCTGGGTGCAGGTGGGGGATTTGAACATGACCGTGTCCGACACGATGGCGGCGGCCAGCAGCCCCGCCATTTTGGCGGTGGGCATGAGCCCCTTCTCCTGGTACATCCCCGCCACGATGGTGGCGGTGCTGCCCACCGGCTCGTTGCGCACATAGATGGGGTTCTTGGTCTCGATGTCCGCCAGGCGGTGGTGGTCCACGATCTCCAGAATGTCCGCCTGCTCCAAGCCGACAACGGACTGAGCCCGCTCGTTGTGGTCCATCAGGATCACCCGCTTGCGCCGGGGGCGCAGCAGGTGGAAGCGGGAGAGCGTTCCCACAACCTGCTCGTTCTCGTCCAGGATGGGGTAGGCCCGGAAGCGGCTTTCCAGCACGGTGTCCTGCACGTCGTCGATATAGTCATCCAGATGGAAGCACACCAGCCCCTTGGTCTTGCACACGTGGGAGATGGGCAGGGCATGGCAGATGAGCCGCACCGCCTGATAGGCGTCGTAAGGGGTGGAGATGACACAGGTGTCCCCCGCGGCGGCCAGCAGGGCGGCGTCCACCTCCGCCTGGCAGACGATGACGCAGTTGACGCCGATCTCCACTGCCCGGCGGATCATGTCCGGCTGGTTGCCGCACACCACGATGCTGTTCTTGTCGGAGAACATCAGGTTCTCCCGCCCGGCGGGCAGGGCGATGGTGATGGTGCCGGAGATGTCGTCCCGCAGCTCGCCGCCCGCGCTGAGGATCTTCCCCTCCAGCACGGAGAGGAGGTTGTACACCGGCACACTCTCCACCATGGGGTCCCGCACGGAGGCCATGTCGTAGCTGGCCACGTCCCCGGCGGAGAGCATCCCGTAGAGCGTGCCGTCCTCATTGGCCACGGGCAGCACGGAGATGTGCTCGGTCTGCATGGTTTGCCAGGCCCGGCTGATGGTGGCGGCGGCGGAGAGGGTGGGAGGCGTGTCGTAGTCCAGATCCCGCACCTGGGTGCGCACGTCGCTGATGAGCCTGGGCGGCTGGAAGCCGAAGCGGTTGAGCACCAGCTGGGTCTCGTCGCTGATCTGGCCCAGCCGGGCGGCCTGATACTGCCGCTCGCCCAGGGCGTTTTTCAGCGCCGCGTAGGCCATGGCGGAGACGATGGAATCGGTGTCCGGATTGCGGTGTCCAGTGATATAAACAGTGTCCATACAGCACCCTCCTTCGATGTACGCAGGATCGTCCCTCCGGGGCAGACAGTCCAGTGGTCGGCGTCTTTCCCGATCTGCTGTGTGTGCAAAAGCTCCATATGTGTATTATGGCCGATGGCGGCGGCTTTGTCAATGAAAAGACCCCGGAGCGCGGCGCTCCGGGGTCGGACGGCAGGATGCTCACAAAATGCCCAGGGCGCGCAGCAGCGTCACGATGGCGCACAGCGTTCCGGTGGACATCAGGGTGGAGACGGCCACGATGTCCCCGGCCAGGCGGTCGTCCGCGCCGTACATGGTGGCCAGCTGGGACGTGGTGATGGCGGAGGGGGCGGCCAGAAAGAGGAGGATGGGGATGAGGTCGGTGCCCCGCATGTGAAAAAGGCCGATGGCGGCGGGCAGGAAAATGGCGGGCATGGCCAGCAGCTTCCACGCCACGGTGAAGCACAACAGTGGAAGGTCTCGCCCAAGGCCGCCCAGGCGCAGCTTGGCCCCCAGCAGCATAAAGGCCAGGGGAGAGGCCATGGCGGCGAGGTTCCCCATGACGCTGGAGACGGCGGCGGGCAGCGGCAGGCGGATCAGCCGGCACCCAAGGCCCAGGAAAATGCTCCAGACCAGGGGATTTTTGAAGACATCCCCCATGATCTGCCAGAAGCTTTTGCGCTCCGTGCCCGCATAGTAGGAGTACATGGTGGCGGCGGCAAAGTTCAGGGCCGGCACCGTGGCCGCCACGATGGCCGAGGCCACCCCCAGGGCCTGAGACCCGCCCAGAAGCTCCGAAAAGGGGATACCGTAGAGGGTGTAGTTCCCCCGGTACAGGGACTGGATCACCACGGCGATGCGCCGCCGGTCCCGGATGAACCGGGGCACCACCAGCACCCCCACGCAGGCGGAGAGGGCGATGACTCCATAGGCGAAGGCGATGCCCCGCAGGTAGGGGCCCAGGGCCCCGCCGCCCTGATACATGCTGCGAAAGAGCAGCACCGGGAAGAGAAGGCGCATGCAGATCCGGTCCGCCGGGGCGATAAAGCTGTCCGGAAACAGGCCCCGCCGCCGCAGCGCCCAGCCCAGCAGCAGCAACAGCAGGGTGGGAAGCACCGCGTTCAGGGCATAGGAGAGTTCTTCCATAGCATCATACCGTCCTTGGGGCGGTGGGCAGGGCCACCGCCGGGAATATGCAGGGATCACAGGGGCTGACAGGGAAAACCCCTATACAGAAAACCCGGTCGGATCAGAGGATCAAAAGCTCCTTGGGGGCCAGGGTGATGTCCTCGCAGCCCTCCTCCGTCAGGAGGATGACGTCCTCGATGCGCACGCCCAGCCTTCCGGGCAGATAGATGCCCGGCTCCGCGGAGATCACGGCCCCGGCGGGCAGGGGCGTCTCATTCATGGGGGAGGCGTTGGGGGATTCGTGGATCTCCACGCCCACGCCGTGGCCAAAGCTGTGGCCGAAATAGGCGCCGTACCCCGCCTGCTCAATGACGGCCCGGGCGGCGCCGTCCACCGCCCTGCCGGTAACGCCGGCTCTGGCCGCGGCGATGCCGGCGGCCTGGGCGGCGAGCACGGTCTCATAGACGGCGCGCATCTCCTCCGTCACGTGGCCCACCGCCACGGTGCGGGTCATGTCGGAGCAGTATCCATGATAGACGCAGCCTAAGTCCATGGTGACGAACTCGCCGCTCTGGATGGCCTTTTCCGAGGGGACGCCGTGGGGCAGGCTCCCGTTGGGGCCGGACACCACGATGGGGTCGAAGGACATGTCCGACGCGCCGTAGTGGAGCATCAGATACTGGAGCCGGGCGGCGATCTCCTTTTCCGTGACGCCGGGGCGGATCTCGCCCAGGATGTCCTCCAGCGCCCGTTCGGCGATGCGCTGGGCGGCCACCATGGCCTCCCGCTCCTCGGCGTCCTTCACCTGGCGCAGCCGCCACAAAAGCTCCGCGGCGGGCACGAGCTGGCAGGAGAGGGCCTTGCGATAGCGCTCGTAGTCCGCCACGGTCATGTAGGCGTCCTCAAAGCCCACCCGGGAAAGCCTCTCCGCCTGGACCACCTCCTCCGTCAGGGCGGCGTAGCCCCGGCCGCGGCCCACCTCCCGCAGCACCACACCGTCCGGCAGGGCCCGGCCGGCGGCCTCGGTGTAGCGGGAGTCGGTGAAGTAGTAGACCGCCCGGCGGGTCACCAGGGCCGCGCCGTCGGTGCCGGCGGAGTGGAAGCCGGAGGCGTAGAACCGGTTTGCCTCGTTGGTCAGGAGCAGGGCGTCCAGCTCCAGGTCCGCAAGATGTGCGGTGATGTTTGCAAAATGATCCATAGGTCTCTCCTTTTTGCCGCCGCAGGCGGCGCGTTTATGCCTCTGCCAGCTCCGCCGCTGCTTTCACAAAGCCATAGAACAGGGGATGGGGCCGGTCGGGACGGCTCTTGAACTCCGGGTGGAACTGGGCACCCACGAACCAGGGGTGGTCGGGCAGCTCCACGATCTCCACCAGCCGTCCGTCCGGGGAGAGGCCGGCGAGGGTCATGCCGGCCGCCTGCACGGCGTCGCGGCAGTCGTTGTTGAACTCATAGCGGTGGCGGTGGCGCTCGGAGATCTCCGCCGCGCCGTACAGCGCCCGGCTGCGGGACCCCTCCGCCAGCACGCAGGGGTAGCGCCCCAGGCGCATGGTGCCGCCCTTTTCCGTCACGTTTACCTGGTCGGGCATGAGGTCGATGACGCCGTGGCGGGTGGGGCCGAACTCGGTGGAACCCGCGTCCTCCCAGCCCAGCACATGGCGGGCGAACTCCACCACCGCCATCTGCATCCCCAGGCAGATGCCGAAGTAGGGGACGCGGTTTTCCCGGGCGTAGCGGACGGCCAGGATCATCCCCTCAATGCCCCGGTCGCCGAAGCCGCCGGGCACCAGCACGCCGGTGCAGCCGGCGAGGACCTGGGCCACGTTCTCCTCCGCCAGCGTTTCGGAGTCCACCCACCGGATGGTGACGATGGCGTCATTGGCGGTGCCGGCGTGGTTCAGGGACTCCACCACGGAGAGATAGGCGTCGTGGAGCTGGGTGTATTTTCCCACCAAGGCGATGGTGACCTGTCGGTGGGCCCCCAGCTCCCGCTTGACCATGGCCGTCCACTCCCGCAGGTCCGGCTGGTGGGTGATGAGCCCCAGCTTGCGGCACACCACCTCGTCCAGTCCCTCCTTCGCCATGAGCAGCGGCACCTCGTACAGCGTCCGGGCGGTCACGTTCTGGATGACGCAGTCCGGCTCCACGTTGCAGAAGAGGGCAATCTTCCGGCGCACATCCTCGGTGATGGGGGCGTCGCTGCGGCACACTAAGATGTCCGGCTGGATACCCAGGGACAAAAGCTCCTTCACGGAGTGCTGGGTGGGTTTGCTCTTCAGCTCGCCGGAGCCGGGGATCTGCACCACCAGCGGCACGTGGATGTACACCACGTCCCCGTGGGGCCGCTCAGACCCGATCTGGCGGATGGCCTCCAGGAAGGGCTGGCTCTCGATGTCGCCCACGGTGCCGCCGATCTCACAGATGACCACATCCACATCCTCGCCGGCCATGGCGTAGACCCGGTCCTTGATCTCGTTGGTGATGTGGGGGATG
>JAFUGI010000125.1 GCA_017469475.1 Oscillibacter sp.
CGCCGCTCCCGCCGCGCCGACCGCCGCTCCGTCTGCCCCGGCGCCCGCTCCGGCGCCCGCTGGCGGCGAGCAGGTGACCTCCCCCATGCCCGGCACCATTTTGAGCGTCAACGTCGCCCAGGGCGACGCCGTGAAGCAAGGCCAGGTCCTGATGATCCTGGAGGCCATGAAGATGGAAAACGAGATCCTCTGCCCCCGGGACGGGCGGGTGGCCTCCATCAGCACCAGCAAGGGCGCGGCGGTGGAATCCGGCACGCTGCTGTGCGTGATCCAGTGAGCGTGGAGGACCTGCCATGGAAGCGATCCTGGATTTTATCACCTCCTCCGGCTTCTATCTCTTCACCCAGGGGGACAACTGGAAGTGCCTGGTGATGCTGGTCATCGCCAGCGTGCTGCTGTACCTGGGCATCGTGAAGAAATTTGAGCCGCTGCTGCTGGTCCCCATCGCCTTCGGCATGCTGCTGACCAACCTGCCCGGCGCCAACATGTACCACGAGATCTTTTTTGCCGGCGGACACATCCACTGGGATCTCATCGGCGGCGCACCGGTGACCCAGGAATTTCTGGCGGAGCTGCGCGCCTCCGGCGTCGCGGAGGCGGTGCTGGCCACCGCCGTGCCGGGGCAGTCCATCACGGCGGGCCTGGTGGACATCCTCTACCTGGGCGTAAAGCTCGGCATCTATCCCTGCCTCATCTTCATGGGCGTGGGCGCCATGACGGACTTCGGTCCCCTCATCGCAAACCCCAAGAGCCTGCTGCTGGGCGCCGCGGCCCAGCTGGGCATCTTCATCACCTTCATCGGCTGCCGCCTCTCCGGCCTGTTCACCGGGGCGGAGGCCGGCTCCATCGGCATCATCGGCGGGGCCGACGGGCCCACCGCCATTTACGGCGCCACCATGCTGGCGCCCCACCTGCTGGGCCCCATCGCCGTGGCCGCCTACTCCTATATGGCTCTGGTGCCGGTGATCCAGCCGCCCATCATGAAGCTCCTTACCACCGAGGAGGAGCGCAAGATCGTCATGAAGCCCCTGCGCCAGGTCTCCAAGGAGGAGAAGATCATCTTCCCCATCATGGTGTCCGTGTTTGTGGCGTTGCTGGTGCCCTCCGCCGCGCCGCTCATCGCCTGCCTGATGTTGGGCAACCTCTTCCGGGAGTGCGGCGTCACCGAGCGGCTAAGCAAAACGGTGCAGAATGAGCTCATCAACATCGTGACCATCTTCCTGGGCGTCTCCGTGGGGGCCACCGCCACCGGGCGGACCTTCCTCTCCCTCCAGACCATCGCCATCATGGCCATGGGCATCGTGGCCTTCGGCTTCGGCACCGGCGGCGGCGTGGTGCTGGCCAAGTTCATGAACCTGTTCCTCAAGGAGAAGATCAATCCCCTCATCGGTTCCGCCGGCGTCTCCGCCGTGCCCATGGCCGCCCGGGTCTCCCAGAAGGTGGGCCAGGAGGCCAACCCCCGCAACTTCCTTTTGATGCACGCCATGGGACCCAACGTGGCCGGCGTCATCGGCTCCGCCATTGCGGCGGGCGTGCTGATCTCCCTCTTTGGCGGCTGATTGGAGGTGCCCTATGGAATTTTTATCGAATAA
The DNA here is from genome assembly GCA_017469475.1 of Oscillibacter sp. Taxonomy (GTDB): domain Bacteria; phylum Bacillota; class Clostridia; order Oscillospirales; family Oscillospiraceae; genus Oscillibacter. Next base: position 1,593 of record JAFUGI010000125.1, read on the forward strand.
GCCCCTGTATCTCACCGATACCATCCTGCGGGACGCCCACCAGTCCCAGGCGGCCACCCGGATGCGGCTGGAGGATATGCTCCCCGCCTGCGAGGTGCTGGACTCCATCGGCTACTGGTCGCTGGAGTGCTGGGGCGGCGCCACCTTTGACGCCTGCATGCGCTTTTTGAACGAGGACCCGTGGGAGCGGCTGCGTGCCCTGCGCCGGGCCCTGCCCCACACCAAGCTCCAAATGCTCTTCCGGGGCCAGAACATCCTGGGCTACAAGCACTACGCCGACGACGTGGTGGATGCCTTTTGCCGCAAGTCCATCGAAAACGGCATCGACATCATCCGCATCTTCGACGCCCTCAACGACGTGCGCAATCTGGAGCAGGCCATCAAGTCCACCAAGAAGTACGGCGGCATGGTCGAGGCGGCCATGAGCTACACCATCTCTCCCATCCACGACGAGACATACTTCGTGAAGCTGGCCAAGGAGCTGGAGCAGCTGGGGGCCGACGTCATCTGCATCAAGGACATGGCGAACCTGCTTTTGCCCATGGACGCCTATTCCCTGGTCAAGCGGCTGAAGGAGACCGTGTCCGTGCCCATCCACCTCCACACCCACAACACCACCGGCACCGGCGACATGGTGTATCTCATGGCGGCCTACGCCGGGGTGGACATTGTGGATACCGCCCTGTCTCCCCTGGCAAACGGCACCTCCCAGCCGGCAACGGAGTCGCTGGTGGCGACCCTCCGGGGCACGCCCCGGGACACGGGACTGGACCTGGGCAAAATGAGTCAGGCGGCTGCCCACTTCCGCAAGGTGGCTCAGCGGCTCAAGGACGAGGGGTCATTGGACCCCAAGGTCCTGAACGTGGACACCAACACCCTGCTCTACCAGGTGCCCGGCGGCATGCTCTCCAACCTCATCTCCCAGCTCAAGCAGGCCGGGAAGGAGGACCGGTACTATGACGTGCTCGCCGAGATCCCCCGGGTGCGCCAAGACTATGGCTATCCCCCGCTGGTGACCCCCTCCAGTCAGATCGTGGGCACCCAGGCGGTCATGAACATCATCACCGGCCAGCGGTACAAGACCTTCACCAAGGAGTCCAAGGCCATGCTTCGGGGCGAGTACGGCAAGCTGCCCGGCGAGGTCAGCGAGGCCGTCCGCGCCCAGGCGGGCATCTCGCCGGAGGAGGTCATCACCTGCCGCCCGGCGGACCTGCTGGAGCCGGAGCTTCCCAAGTACCGGGAGGAGTTCCGGGACATCGCCAAAAGTGACGAGGATGTTCTCTCCCTGGCCCTCTTCCCCCAGGTGGCGCCCAAATTCCTGGCCTGGCGGGACGGGCCAAAGGACGAGCCCGCCAAAACGCCCGAAGCCCCCAAGGCATCTCCTGCCGATCCCAATGGGGTGCGGGAGCTGTATGTGGAGTTCCGGCGCTGAACGTGATTTTTTCCGCCCTCCCCTTTCGGGGAGGGCGGAACCTTTTTTGTGGATCCGCATAGGCTGGGCGTGATGGCCATGGCCGCCGAAGGGGCTCCTTTCCGGGCCCGCGGCGGACCGGAGCGCCATCCGTATTTCCGGCTATTGTGAAGCTTGTTCACAATGACGGACCCGCGCCGACCGCGGAAAATGAACGTCTATTTTAGACGGCCGGGGCAAGCGGCCGCTGTTTGCCCCTTCGCGGTCGGAGCGCATTTTTTTGACAGGGAGGAACCGGGATGAACGAATCCTTTCGCCGCCTGGCCGTCTGGCTCCGCCGGCAGCCCCAGGCCATGGCCGTGCTGGCCGGCAGCGACCGCTATCCATCCCTCTCGGGCACGGCGGCCTTCTATCAAACGCCCCAGGGCGTGCTGGCTGCCGTGGAGGTGCAGGGGCTCCCGCCGGCGGAGGCCCCCTGCGAAGAGCGCATCTTCGCCATGCACATCCACAGCGGCGGCCGGTGCGGCGGGACCGAGGCGGACCCCTTTGCCGACGCGCTGAGCCACTATGACCCGGAGCGCTGCCCTCACCCCTTCCACGCCGGGGACCTGCCTCCGCTCTTCGCAAGCGGCGGCCATGCCCTCCAGACCGTGCTGACCAGCCGCTTCACCGTGGAGGAGATCCTGGGCAAGACCCTCATCCTCCACGCCGCGCCGGACGACCTTGCCACCCAGCCCTCCGGAAATTCCGGGGCAAAGATCGCCTGCGGCGTGATCCGCCCCATTTTTTCGAGCTGTCCTGCCTGGTGCGGCCGAAGATGAGGCGCGCCCGCATGGCGCGAACAAGGCCGTCCACAGCAAAAGCTGTGGGCGGCCTTTTGATGCAATTTTCCAATCACCGCTCCGGGGCGGACGGTGCCGTCTCCGCCGCAATGGCCCGCCGGGCGTCGGCAGATACAGCACAACAGGCGAGAGGCCGCTTCCGGCCTCCCGCTCGCTTTTCATTCTACGCCCCGCCTTTCCGGGGCTGCTTTCTCACCGCTGGATCGGATCACCGGGGAATTCCTCCTCCGTCCGCACCGGGATGCCCGCCTCCAGCAGCAGCCGGGCGAACACGCCGTCGCCCACCGTCAGCGTGCCGGTAAAGGTACCGTCGTAAACGGTCCCCCGGCCGCAGGAGGGGCTGCGGCTTTTCAAAATGGCCTGGGTACACCCGTGCTCCCGGCACAGCGCCATGGCCCGCTCCGCGCCCAGGATAAAGGCGTCGGTCACGTCCACCCCGGCGGTATTCACCACCCGGCCGTCCGCCCGGCGCTCACTGGGAAGGCGGGGCGTCCCCAGTCCGCCCAGGACCTCCGGGCACACGGCTATGGCCGCTCCCCGCTCCACCAGCTCCCGGATGGCCGGGACACAGCGGTCTCCGCCGTCATATCGGCAGGGTATCCCTGCAAGACACGCACTGACGATGCGCATACGGCGCCTCCTCTCCGATCCTCCGCCGCTCCGACGCGGCGTCACTCCGTCCTCTCCCCCGTCTCCCGGCAGCAGCAGAAGCACTCCGGCGAATGGGCCGCCAGCACGCCGATGGCCTGGAGATAGGAATAGATGATAGTGGTCCCCACGAAGGTCATGCCCCGCTTTTTCAGGTCCGCGGACACGGCGTCGGACAGGGGGCTGGCGGTGCGGAGGGTCCAGTCCTCCCGGATCACCCTGCCATCGGTGAAGCTCCAGATGTAGCGGTCAAAGCTGCCAAACTCCGCCTGGATGGCCAGGAACACCTGGCTGTTGCGGATGCTGGCGCGCACCTTCAGGCGGTTTCGGATGATGCCGGGGTCCGCCAGCAGCGCCGCCGCCTTCTCCTCGCCGTAGGC
>JAFUGI010000126.1 GCA_017469475.1 Oscillibacter sp.
CGGCAGCCGCCTGACCGTTGAGGAAGGACAGACGGCCCAGCTCCGTGTCGGTCAACCGGTCATTTCGACCCCGGACCTGCTCCGCCAGCTTATGGGCAGGGCTCTCCTCGTCCATGGCAAGGCCCTTGCTCACCTCATACCGCACCGCCGCGGCGCCGCCGTTTTGGCGGATGCTGCGGCCCGCCTCGTGGAAGGTCATGGCCCCCTGTTATGGGCAAAAAACAAGGGCCGGAGGCATATTGCCTCCGGCCCTTGCTGTGCGGGTGCGGTCTTCTGCGTCGCCGGCCGCTTTACAGGCTCATGATCTCCGCTGTCGCGTAGTCCTCGATCACAAAGGAGCCGTCGTTGATCTCTGCCAGCCGGTCCTTGACCTTCTGCATGGCGTCCATCATGGCCTTCTTATCCAGCCCCTCTGTCGTAAAAATGAACGGCTGGTCCCCCACGTCAAATTGATAGCAGTTTGTATACATGTCCTGGACCACCTGGTTCAGCTCCCACAGCTTGGCATCGTTGTCCACCACATCGATCCCCGTCACTATGTTGCATTTTTCCTCATCGAAACAATCCTTCCAGACCGGTCCCATCAGAAAATCCAAATAGAGCTTGAGTGTCTGCATAAGTGGCTCATCTCCTTTTTGTGTCATGATTTGGAAATGCTGTTACTATGAAACCATTTAATCCTACTCCTGCTAAAATCACACGTTTCCCTTGATATTCGTATATGCGACTATAACAGTCTCGCCCGTTCCTGTTTTCTTTTATGTTGAAAACAACTTTGCCTTCGCTAATCACATGATACAGAAAAGAAGGTACTTGTTCAGCCGTAACGCCAAATGCTTTTTTGAAATCATCTTCGTGTCCTGGCTTCTCCCCATTTCCATACAAGATATGATACAATCCCCCTTTTTTACTTCCCGTCTCCAGCCAAACGATTTGCCCGAAATCATCCCTCACAATAAATAGCATATTTTTGCGAGTAAACTTTATTTTGCTTTTCTTCAACTCCTTGACCAGTTCTTCATCAATGGGAGGAAGAGGCGCATCATATTCGGACGTTGCTTTCGTCTCCGTCTTCGTCTCTATTATATCAGAATCCTGCGGTTTTACAACCTCTTCCTGCGCTTCCTGCTCCGCTTTCTGTCTGGGGCTGAACGCTCCCGTGATAGCGCCCATGGCGGAACTGAGGATCACATTGTACACCGCTCCCGCCGTGTCAAACCGGGCGTCTTCATCATAGGTCGCTCTCCGCAGCAGGTGCTTGATCTCGGACTCTACAAGGCTCTTTCCCCCTTCGACAAACGCAGAGAGCGCCATCCTGCCTCGGGCCGTCTTGGACAGGTCGTCAACCACCTCTTGCAGCATTTTATTCAAGGGACCTTCGCCGTAAATCTTCTTATACGGCTCCGATATGTTGAGCAAGACCCGCATGGCCGCATCCGCTCCCGCACTGCCCACGCCGTAGGCCATCTGCTGCTGAAAGGTCGCCCCTGCCTGCCGCGCCTCCTGCGTGTTGCTGCCAAAGGTCCCCAAGGCCCGGAGCGGCACGGGATTGCCGAACGCTTTTCCCGTAAGGCCGTCTATCCCCAGCTCTATAAACCCCTTGCTCAGATCCACCGCGAACCGTCCCGCAGCGTTCAGTCCCTCTTTGGCCCGTTCGTCATCCTTCGCAGAAGAAGCTGCCAAATTGTCCGCAACTTGATAGCTGGCCTGCGTCGCCTTTTCCTGGGCCCCACTGGAGGCAGCCTGCCGGACGGCATCCACCTTTCTCTGTGCATCCTCGATGATGTACCGCTGAGATTGCAGATCCCGCTCGCTCCAGTACCCCGGCGTCTGCCGATTCTGCTCCTCCATGACCGAAAGGTCATACTGTGCCCGGTTCAGATCGTATTGGTACCCCTCCAGCAGCTCCTGGTCCCTGCTGGTCCGCCCCGATTGGCCCGCCTGATATAGCGTCGCCTGACCGTTGGCAAATCCCGCTGCTCTGTTTTTGATGACACTGCCAAATGTCTTTCCGATGCGCTCGCCCACCGTCGGCGGTGCGGTTTCTCCGCTTTGAGCGGTAAATCCATCCTGCGGGGCGGCAGGCAGCAGATCCCCCTCAGGCTGTTCTCCCCTTCCGGAGCGCCCCCTGTTGTCCGCCAAGCGCAAGGGTGCCGCACGCCGCTTCAAAATCGGCCTTGGCAGTACAGAGCGGGGCTGCACCCCTCCCCTCTTCGTGTCCTCTGCAAGGCGCAAAGTCGGTCGTTCCATGGCGCCCCCTTATATGGCGTTGTAGCGCCGCAGAAGGGCGTAGACCTGCTTTTGCTCCGGTTCCGTCATCTTCTCCCAGTACGCATCCAGAAGCTGATCCACCAGCGTCCCCGCGCTCTCCCAGCTCTCCTCGCTCAAGATCACGCTCATCTTGGCGAGCAGGCCATTCATCTCGGCGGAGTCGAGACCCGTCTCCTCCTCTGCCTCCTGCTCCTCTCGTTTCCCGCTGCTCTTTGCCGTTCCCCCCAGCCTGACGGCCGTCAAGTAGTCCCGGGCCTGCTGGCGCGTCAGTCCCAGGGCGGCAAGCTGGCTCTCCGACGGCATGACCCCCGCCCCCAGAATGGTCTGGGCAGCGCCGGCGCGGATCTGCCGCTCCTTCTCCGCCTGGCTGTCCGCGTACTGCCGCTGGCCGAACTCCCACTGCTGCTGCCACTGGCTCTGGCTGATGTCCAGCTGCCGCAGCTGCATCCGGTACGCCGCCAGCCACTGGGCAAGCTGGGCGTTGAACTGGTCCACGCTCAGGTCGTACTGCATCCCCCACTGCTCCAGGCTCATCAGCTGGGCCAGGTACTGCTGGGTCACGCCCAGCAGGGCGTCCGCCTTTTCAAACTCCCCCTGGGCGCGCAGCTGCGCCATCTCCCGGGCAGTGTCCGACGCAAGGCGCGTCCGGGCGCTGTTCACCGCCTGGCGGTTCCGGGCGGCGGTATTCATGATGCTGTCGTACTGGGCCGCGCCGATGCCGCCCCGGTCCCCCCGGACCTCGGCGTACAGGGCCTGGTTGTCCTTGGCGCGGGCCTCGTCGATGTCGATCTGGTTCTGCTGGGTCTGGAACTGCTCCGCCGCGTCCCGCTCCGCCTGGGCAAGCTCATTGACCCCCTGGCGCACGGCACGGTCGATCTGGCCCTGGGCCTGCTGGCCCGCGGCGTCGCGCCACTGGTCCAGCCGCTCCCGCAGGGCCGCTGTGTCTGCCCGGGCCGCTTGGGGGAGCGTCTGGTCCGTCCGGGGGATCGTCCGCTCCGCCGTCGGAGCCGTCTCGCCGTACTCCCGCCGGAGGGAGGCCAGAATGGACGCATTGGAGTTCCCCCGGTCGTTGCCGCCCTGGGCGTCGATCTTGGCCTGACGGGAGGCCAGCGCCGCGTCCACCCCCTGCCAGTCCCCGGCAGCCGCCAGCTGCACCGCCCGGGCGTGGTAGTCCACATTGGGGTCGTACAGGGCACCCTGCCGGGCACTGCCCGTCTGCGCGGCGGAGGGCACGGCCGCCTGACCGGCCGTGCCCTCCCGCTCCTCCGCGTTTCGCCGCTCCTTCACAGCGGAAACGGCATAGCCGTCCGCGTCGTATGTCACCCGGTCATTCCCCTGCTGCTGCGTGGTGCCCGCCAGATCCTCCCGGCGGCTCAGATCCGCCGCCTGCCGGCGCACCGCCTGCTGTACCTTCGCCATTCCGGCACCTCCCCTTTCCTCGTAAAAAATCATAGCCGCTCGTGAAGCGCGTTTCGCAGGGGCTTATCCCCTGCCCTTCCCCGCCCGCATCGCCATCACGGCGGCCTGGGCCCGGGTGCAGTAGGCGTTGGGGTCGGTGCCGTCGGTGATGCCGGCGCCCCTGGCCTCCGCCAGCAGTTCCTGCATGGTCCTGCTCACCGGCCGCCGGCCCAGCGCCGCCTGGGTCCGCTCCGCAAGGCGCGATAGCTGCTTGTCCGTCATGCTCTCGATCAGCTTGTCGATGTCCATGGTCTCCTCCTCATACTCCGGCCGCACGGCGCCCACCGCCAGGGCGACGCCTCGCAGCCGGCGAAATACGCCCCCGCCGTTGGACTGGGAGCCGCTGTTCCCCGCGCTGGTGTTTCCCTCGATGGTTTGCAGTGTGCCATCCGGCAGCACCGCTTCCACGATGGCAATGTGGTCCGCTTGGCGGTCCCGGTCAAAGTCCAGCTGCACCAGGTCCCCGGGCCGGTACCCGCCGGTGACCCAGTGTCCGGTCCTCTGGGCCCAGGCCCGGAGGGCGGCGCAGCTGGCGGTCCTGCCCCCGTCGTAAAAGAGACCGGAGGCCCCCGCCTCCCGGAAGCACCACCAGAGGAAGATGACGCACCATGCCACGCCGTTCCAGCCGTAGGCCTCGCCGTACCGGGTCCGGTTGGAGTTTTTGGGCGCCTCCACCATGCCGATCTCGCCCCGGGCGACGCGCAGAATGTCCTCAGCTGTTGCCATCGCTGCCCTCCCCGTACAGAGTGTGGTGCAGCTCCAGAACGGCGGCCTCAATGGCCCGGTCGATCGCGCCGCTGTCCGCCGCGTAGCCCCGCTCCTCCAAAAAGCGCAGCACGTACCGCTTTTTCTCGCTGCCGTTTCCGCCGCGGTACAACTGCTCCGCCGCGGCCACGCCGATCCGCACCCAGTCCAAAAGCTCCGCCATGCGCTCCGCGCCCAGCCTGGCCCGGACCCAGGGGATCACCGCTGCGGTCAGCACCGCCGCCGCCAGGGCGGTCAGCGCCTCAAAAATGGGGGTCAAGTCCTGCATCCTCATTCTCCTCTCGCTCCTCGCTCTGCTGGCCGGATACCACCTTGCTCACCCGGATGGCCGCCAACACTAGCGCCTCCACGCCGCCGGCGCCCAGGGTGTACTGGATCAGCGTATCCGGCACGGCGCCCCTCATCCAAAAGGTCACCACCATGCAGGTGATGAACGCCAGCAAAAAAACGCCCAGCGCCAGCAGGACCGTGTGGGAGGTCCTGCGTCGCCTCTGGCGTCGTCCTCTCTTCATGGCTCCGCCTCCTGTCAGGCGCCCAGCCGGGCCAGGAAAAAGCCCAGAATGGCGGAGGCCAGCGTCAAAAGGACCCGGTCCACCAGGCCCTCCCACCGCCTGGCGGGCTTCTCTGTCAGGGAGCGCACGTCGGTGCGGATCTCCCGGACACTGGTCTCCATGGTCCCCATGCGGGTGGCCAGCACCTCCACGGAGGTCACCAACTGGTCCAGATTGTCCTGCCGCCGCTCCACCTCGTCCAGCCGGTGGGTGTTGGACTTGGAGCGGCTCTCCGTCTCCGTCAGCCGCCGCTCCATCTCCATCTCGTTCACCGGTCCTCACCGTCCTTTTCTCCGTCCTCCCGCTCCTCCTGCATGGCCCGGGCAATGTCCCGCAGGCGGGCCATGGCCTCCCCGGCCAGCAGGATGTTCTCGCCGGATACCGTCATATGGGACAGGGCCCCGAAGGCCTCGTCAATCTTCTCATAGAGCCAGGTTCTTTCCATCTTGCACTTCCTTTCTGATCCTCAGCCGTCCGATTGCAGGCGGCCAAACAAGGTATACGCCTTCCACGCCATGGCCTGGAGCCGGTCAAAGCCCAGCAGCAGCACCCGATACTGGTGGTCCTTCACATTCATCTGCCGCAGAGCGGAGGTGGAATACCAGGTGATGGGCCAGTAGGAGGCGGCCCCCTTTCGATATTTGAAATTGGTGACCGTCGCCCAAGTGATCGTGCTCCCGGTGATGCTGAAGCCACGTCCCGTGGGGTCCTGGGCGGAAAAGCTGGGGAACAGGAACAGCACGCCGTTGTCCGTGGTGTCGTAGACCACGGCGGCGTACACGACCCTATAGGACTTCCCATCCAGCGCGTCCCCCACATATTCCGATGTGCCGTTGGTTTCATATTCCCGGCTGAGGTCCGCCTCCGCGATGGTGCAGGGGTTGGAAGCCCCATATGTGCCCGTCCCCACATATTCCGCTGTGTACACGCCGTCAACTCCGCCCCAGGCATAGCGGATCAGGTCCAGCACGCCCAGAAGACCGCTTCCGACATTGGCGGTGCCGTTCGGCATCGCTACACCCAGATCGCTCTTCATCTCCGACAGCGTCCGGTGGTAGAGCCAGCCGGAGCCGTCCTGCACCACCACCTTGTCCAGCTGGTTCGATGCGTGGTTGGACGCCGTGCCCTGGAGCCAGGTGCCGGTGATGTACTTGCCGGTCAGGTTCCCCGTCAGCGTGCCGCCGGAGAGGGGCAGGTAGTTTGCGATGGTGATGCCGTCCAGCTTCTTCTTATCGTCCGCGCTCATGAGTCCCGCCGCGCTTTGGGTGGCCGCATTGTAGGTGGTATCCTGTGTGGAGATCGTGCCGGTGGTCCCGTCCCCTTTGGTATAGGTGATGACCTTGCCGGAGGCGGAGAGACCCTTTACGTATCCCCCCAACGCATTGACAGGCTTTGTGGTCGCAGTAGACGGAATGGCGGTGATGGACTCACACACATTGGTCGGCGCTGCCCTCAAAGCTTGACACTGGATATGCACCAGGTTTTTAGAGTATGTACTGGGCGAAAAATAGATCTCGATATACCGACTGTCAGAGGGATAATAGAGATACAGATTGGGCGCAATGGTATTGCTGGCGTCGCCATAAACATTCCAGGTAATGGTCCCGCCGTGGCTTTCATTGATGTTCTGCGTCGCCAGAACCGCCGTCGCATGATACGTGGTGTTGGTGGTGGCATTGATCTCAATGGTCACGTTGGAGTCGTAGCAGGGGAACTTACCGATACAGAGCTTGCCGGAACTGCCAAATGCGATCTCTTTGTTGAACTCGTATGTGGTCTTGGGAAGATAGGTCGTCGCGATACCGTCTACGATCTTCTTATCGTCCGCGCTCATGAGTCCCGCCGCACTCTGGGTGGCGTTGGAATAGCTGGTCCCCGCCGGGACTGCCCAGGTGCCGTCTCCCCGGAGGAAGGTGGTGGTCCCGTTGCTGGTGGGTTTGCTGATGGCCGCCAGATCGCCGAAGGCCCCCTTGACGCAGTAAGTCAGGTTGGAGCTGGTCCCATTGTAGGCGCCGCTCCAATAGGCCAGGGTGTTGGAGGTGATGAGTTTATCGTCGTTGGCGGCGCTGACCCAGGCGTAGTTCCCCTTGCCCGTCACATTCAGCCGGTCGGAGACCTGGGCGGAGGTGTGGGTATGAGAGGACGCCGCCTTCCCGTCCAGCTGTGTCTGGATGGCGGACGTGACCCCCGCTGTATAGTTCAGCTCCGCCGCCGTGGCGGTCACGTCCTTCAGGGCGTCCGCTGTTCCCGCGGAGGTCGCCTTGCCGCTGAAGGTGGAGGCATACACCGTCTTCCACTTTTTGGCGCTGCTGCCAAGGTCGATGCTCCCGTCGCTGTGGGGCACCAGGCTCCCGTAGATACCGGCGCACCCGCCCCGGGAAATGAAGGTCTCGTTCACCCCGGCGCTTCCGTAGTTGATGAGGCCGATCTGGGCGATGCGGTTGCTGGAGGAGTTGAAATCCGTCAGCACGATGCGCAGCTGGTTGAACCCCTGCACCGTGGCGCCGGAGGCGTTGGTGCTGGTGTGGGACACCGCCTGGTACCAGTGGCCCCGGGCGTTGCCCGTAATGGCCCCCTTCTGGGTGAAGGCGGATTCCGTATCCTTGTTGCGCACCAGGATGGTGATGGACTTGGCCCGCCAGGAGGGGGCGCCGAAGTCGATGTAGAACACATTGGAATAGGCGAACATCTTGTGGAGTGTCAGGTCGATGACGCACACATCCCCCACCGCCCGGTTGGGACTCGCGTAACTGGGGGAGCCGTCAAAGCAGTTCACAAGGCTGGTGGAAATGGCGGTCGTGCCGGAGAGGGACGCCGCCGTGTAAGAAGTCGCCGTGGTGGTGTAGTAGCTGCAGCTCCCGCCCTTGAGGGTGAGGAAGGCCAGGTCGTTGTAGAGGAAGGGCAAAATGCCCCCGCCGCTCTCCGGATGGGTGTTGTAGTACACTCGGGCGTCTAAGTATCCGGCAGTGATGCTGGACGGGTCATGGGTGTGGGAGGCGGCGGCCGCGCCCACGTTGGCCGCCGTCAGGCTCACGTTCCCCGTGCGGTACGCCGTCTCGGCGCTTCCCTTGACTCCGGTGACAGTGTTCTTCTGGGCCCCAGACTCGATGCCATCTATCTTCTTCTTGTCGTCGGCGCTCAAAAGGCCCTTGGCGCTCTGGGTGGCCTCCGCCGTGCCGGCCTTCCCATCCAGCTGCGTCTGGATGGCGGAGGTCACGCCTTTGGTATGGTTCAGCTCCGTAACGCTGGCGGTGAGCCCCGTCAAAGTATCCGCGCTTGCCGCCTTTCCTGTGATGCTGCCCACGGTCAGAACGTCCGCCGCCGGGTCATACTTGAACTTGTCGCTGTACACCGGCTTGTTCACCGCCGCGCTGTCCGCGAACCAGACGCTGCGATTGGCGCTGGCGGTGGCCTTTTCAAAAGGCGCGATCTTCGCCGCCGTGGCCGCGCTGTCTGCCGTTCCCGCGGAGGTCGCCTTCCCATTCAGGGGCCCGTTGAAGGCCGTGGCCGTCAGCTGGGCGGGGAAGGTTGCATTCAGGTCCGTATCCCACCGGTAGAGCCGGTTGGTCCCCACCACATTGTTGGGGCTATTCCACACATTCACGCCCAGAAAGCGGATGTCGCTGACGCTGGCCGCCGCATAGCTTGCGTTGACGGCCGTTTGGTAGAGGGTCAGGCGGTACTTGTAGAAGTTTCCTGTCTGGGTGGCCCCGCCGCCGAACTGTCCCTGGGGGAAGTAGCGGATGTTGTTGCCGCTCCAACCGGAGAGCCGCTGGCCGGTGAAGACTGTGGTGTAGGTCTCCTTGGCCCCGATGGTGCTGCGCTCCAGGTCCATGTACACCGTGGACCCGCTGGTGCTGATCCAGAGGTACACCCCGTTGAAGCTCACATACCGGTCGGTGGGCTCAATGGTGATGCGCAGGCGGCAGGCGGTGGTGTTGGCCGCCTTGGCGGAGGCTTTCCCCAGATAGAAGTTCGTGCCCCGGGTCTCGCTGAAAAGGCCCACCTTCTGGGCGTCTGTTGCGCCGTAGTCCTGCCAGGCGGCGCCGCCGTCGGTGGAGTATTCCACGGTGATGGCCCCAGCGGGCAGGTGGAAGGACTTGTTGGAGGCGGCGCTGCCGATGAGCCCCTGGGTCACCGGGTCCAAGCCTCCGGCGGTGGCGGCATCCCCCTGGGCGATGTCGCTCACCGTGTGGGTGTGGGCGCCGACGCTCTGGAGGGGCGTATACCCCAGCGCCGCCGTCACGTCGCTTTTCGTCAGCTCTCCCCGGATCTCCGCCGAGGACTTGTTCTCCACCTTGCCCAATCCCACCTCCTCCTTGGTGTAGGCGGGCTTTTCCGCCGCCCGGGCCCAGGGAGGAACGGTGGGGTCCCACGATGCCGGCCGGAAGGCCCCGTCCACGAAGGCATACGCCTGGGCGCTGACGCCGCCGCAGAAATACATCCGGTTGGCGCTGTACAAAAGCCCCACGGGAAGATAGAAGCGTCCGTCCTCCTCCACGGGGACGGACGCGGTGAAGACCGACGTGTCCACGGTGAACCGCCGGCCCTGCACCGTCCCCACCAGATACACCGTCCGCCCCACCGGGCCGGTGAAGCCGCTTTTGTTGTTTGCGGTGTAGGCGGAGGGGTAGGTGAGGTAGGCGGTGGTGGCCGTCGTCCCGGCGGCGATGGCCGCCGTCGCATACAAAAGCGGGTATCCCAGGTCGAAGGAGACGCCCCCTGTCAGTGTTCGGTAGCCCTCCGCCGTGCCGCCGATGAGGGTATTTGCCGCCACGGCGGACGCGGCGGTGACGGCGTTGTTCCACCGCACCCGGTCATAGGTGTTGGCGTCGTAGTCCGCGTCGGCGTACCAGCCGTTCTTCTCCGCCACATAGGTCAGCCGCACCCAGCTCCCCGCCGGGTACTGGGTGGTGACCCGGGTGGTGCCGTAGCGGTATACCGCCTTGGCCCCGGTGGTCTTGCCGGTGGAGAGGGTCAGGTTCAGCGTGGCGCTGCCGCTGCCGGCATAGGGGAGGTAGTAGAGGATCTCCTTCCCGTCCCGCAGCGACCCCGCCGCGCTCACGCCGGTCCAGGCGCCGGTGGTTCCGCTCTGGGTCCCGGCCACCCGCTCCGCCACCTCCTCCGCGTCCGCCTTGGCGGCAAGCAGGGCCTTGAGCTTGCTCCAAAAGTAGCCCAGCCCCGCGCTGTCCAGATACTTTGCCATGGCCGCCTCCCGTCAGGACGCCACCACGGTGTCGATCTCCGCATTGGTGATGCTGTTGATGTCCGCGCTCTTGGCGTAGGGCGTCAGGTCGTAAAAGCCCCCCTGCACGTCGAAGAGGTACTTGCCCCCGCTCTCCACCACCACCACGTTGGACCCACCGGGGTAGGTCTTGCCCGCCCCCTCCAAAAAGGACGCCGTGGTGGTAAAGGCGTCGGACACGTTGTACACGTACCCCAGATTCCCCTTGGCGGGGGAGGGAAGCTTTGCGAACGTGGTGGAGCCCTGGGGCTTGAAGGCGGATGAGAGCTTCCCGTCCACCTCCGTCTTGGTGTAGGCGTCGGTGATGCCGTACCCCGCCAGGGAGGTCGCCCTGTCCGCCTTGCCGGAGAGATCCTGGTGGCTGGTCAGGTATCCGGCGTCGTTCTGGAGCTCTCCCACCTTGGTGGGCACCGTCACATCCACCGCCTTGCCGGACACGCTCAGCGCCGCGCCGTTGACCTTCACCGTCTCGATCACGTTCACCTGGGCCCCGGCGGCCACCCCCTTGAGCTTGGTCTCATAAGTGGCTGTAAAGTTCTTGTCCGTGTGGACGTAGGCCGCGTCCCGGACGAAATCTCCGTCGTTGGTAAAGTCCGTCAGCCGGGTGGGCTTGTGCTGAATGTAGGCGTCCGCGGCGCTGTCCGTCTCCGTCCAGTCGCTCTGCACGTTGGCCTTCGCCCCACTCTCGATGCCGGCGAGCTTCGTCTTTTCCGCCGTGGTGTAGTCGTTGCTGGAAAGTCCCTTTCCGCTCTCCTTTGCCACGAACGCGTTTTTGATCTTCTGCCAGAAATACAGTAGGCCGTTGTCGTCTAAAAATTTTGCCATTGCCCGCTCCCCCTTCTGCTCATACCGAGCGTTTGATGATCTCCTCGATCTCCTTGTTGCTCATGGCCTCCATGTCGCTTCCCTCCCCGGTGGGCACATTCACGTCCACCGCCTTACCGTACACCGGCAGGACCCTTCCGTTCAGCCGCACCGTCTCGATCCGGTTCACCTGGGCGCCGGAGGCAACGCCGCGCAGCTTGTCCCGCTCCGCCGTGGTGTAGTCGTTGGTGGAAAGGCCCTTCCCCCGCTCCTTGGCAACATAGCTGCCCCGGATCTTGGTCCAAAGGTAGGCAAGCCCCTTGTCCTCCGCAAAATTTGCCATGGTCTCCCTCCTCTCCCGGCCCCGCGCAGCCGCTCACTCCCAAAGGTCGGAAATCAGGCTCCAAATATCCTCCGCGGAAAGGCCGCAGCCGGCCAGGGCGCCGGGCTCCTTTTTCATGGGCTTCGCGCAGACCCGGCGTATCAGCTCCGGCTCCGTATGGATGGAAAAGTGCGCCGCCGTCTGCCGGTATCCGCCCTGCTCGTTTGCCGCCCAGGACGCCACCTTCCTCCCGTCGGCCAGAAGGTCGTTGCCCTCCATCCGCGCCGGGACTCCCATGGCCAAAAGCCACTCCCGGACCCGATGGATCGCCTCCCGGCACCGGCAGGTCCGGTCGTGGCGCAGCTCCATCAGGCTCAGATCCCCGGGAAAGCAGACGGTCGTCCCCTGGTGGTGGCGCAGAGGGAAGCACAAAAGTCCCTCCCGCGACGCTGCGGCCTCGTCAAAGTAGCGCGGCTCGCCGTACACGGCGGCCTTCCGCCTGTGAAAGAGGGCAAACTCCGCCTCCGCCCCGGTGGACAGCGCCGACAGCACCGCCTCCATACCCTCCCGCTCGTCTCGGATGATGCGCACTATGTCAGGTCCCTCCTTTGATGGTACCGGAGATGCCGAAGCTCGTCTCGTCCTTTTCGTCCTGCCCCTCCTGGAGGGACCCGGTCTTCACGAAGCCCACGGCGCCGTTTCCGGTAAAATTCAGTGTATAGGTGATCTTTTCAATGGGCACCGGCACCCCCTTGCCGGAGACGCACGCCACCGTCTCCGCCGGCACGGCGGAAAAGGTCACGGAGCTGGAGTTCCACGTAGTGGCCCCATCCTTTACCGGGATCTCCCCCACCAACTGCGGCGCGCCCTGAACGGTCCCCCGGTCCTCGTCCACCAGGGCAAAGGGCAAAAGCAGCCCCTCCCGTCCCAGCACCCGGTACCGCCCCAGCCGGTCCATGGCCCGGGCCAGGTCCGTCACCCGGATGGGGTCCGGCTCCTGGGCCGGCCAATGCTCCGTGATGGTCAGGTCCATGGTGATGGTCTGCACATAGGCGGCCCCCGCCGTCAGGCGCAGCTGGGTGCCCACCGGGAGATAGCGGACCCTGGCGTAGAAGTACCAGGAGCCCAAAAAATCCTTCGGCACCGTAAAGGTGACGCTCTGCCCCGCCTCCAAAATGCCCAGCTCCGTCACCTCCCCCAGCGGGGAGTGGAGCTCACACTTGATCCGTGCCCTCTGGGAGCGGAGCGCCATCTCCTGGGACATGGTCTCTCCCGCATAGGTAAAGCGGTATGTCCCCGGCACCAGCGCGGCGGACTGCTTGACATAGGCCGGGTCGGACCCCGTCCCATTGCTTGTCATGTTCCAGCCGTGTGCCGCGGCCGCGGCGGCGGCGGTGGCCGTGTAGGTCACGGTCACCTCCCAGCCCTCCTGGGCAAAGGTGATGTCTGCAAAGGGATGCTCCGTCTGCTGGGCCTTCTCGCCGGAGTCATTTTTGTCCGTCAGCCAGTCATAGCCGTTGTGCATGCCCCATCCGGCGCCGTAGACCCAGGGAGCGGTCTTGTCGGCGTATTTGCTGCGGTCCGTCCAGGCGGTGGTATAAAACCCCGCCGCAAGGGAGCGGGCGTCGCTGTCCGAATACCCCTCCTTGGCGCTGTTGCTCCTGCACCAGGCGTAAAACTCCGCCCGGGTGTGGATATCCCGTGCCCGGGCCCAGGCGGTCAGCTCCTTCATGCCGTAAATGGCCGGCAGCTGTCCGTTGTGGTAAGCCGCGCTGAGATAGAGGTCCAGCAGCACGTCCGGCATGTAGCAGGTCACGCCGCCGGAAGCGGGGCCCCCGCTCCGCCCTCCGGCGCCGGCGCTGGCCATGCCCGCCGCGAGCCCCGCGAGAAAGCTGGCCCTGTCATACGCCCCGCTGCCGCTGCCCGTGCTCCCGCTTGCGGCAAGGCTGGGCGCTGATGATCGCTTTTTCAGCGCCTTTCCGGTGAGAAATCCCTTCAAAAAACAGTTCCGGTCCATGCCTTGGCCTCCTCACCAATAGATCATCAGTTCCAGGTCGTCGGGGTAGGTGATCTTTGTGGGCCGCCCCTCCCCATCGAAGGTGACGCGGTAGGTCTGAACGCCCTCATCCCCCAGTCCCTCCAGCCGCTCCCGGAAGGAACCGCTCTCCCAGTCGGAAAAATTCAGCCCCGTGGTCCGCCGCAGTCCGGTCACGTCCAGGTATCCGTCCGTCGTCCCTCGAAGGCCCGCCTGCTTTCCGTTGGTCCCGGTGTACAGGAGCTCCAGCCCCTCCACGCCCTTGCGGAGGTACGCCTGGTTGGTGCCGGCGGCGTTGCCGGCGCCCAGGGCCAGCGTGGGCGTATAGACGCCGTTTTCCTCCTGCCGGAAGGAAAAGCGGGCCTTCACTTGCTCTTCGTAGGCATACACCCGCACCGGCCAGTCCGTCGGCGCCGTGGTGGTATAGACGCGCCGTCCGGCGCTGTTTCTGGGGTATCCGTCCTCCCCCGGCGCTGTCCCCTCCGCCGCCGGGTCCTCTTCCCAGTAGAGCCTTGCGCCATAGGGGTCCCGGGCCTGCTCCACGCCGCCGGTGCACACCCCGCTGACAAATTCCAATCTTTCGTCCTCCACCCGGATGTAGTTGTCGTCCGAGGTGTCCCCCGCCAGGTACAGCGGGATGCGCCGGGAGGAGGAGAAGCTGTCCACCGTCAGATTGGCGATGTCCCCCTGGGCGGCGTACAGTGCCTGGGCGGAAAGCTGGCCGGACACGTCCACGTTCCCGCTCAGAGCGATCTCGCCCCGGTGGGTCCGATCCCCCACGGTCAGGGCGATGACCGCCTTGGCCGCGTCTCCCGCCGCCACGTTCTCCACGTTCAGGGAGATGCTCTCCACCTTCTGCGTCACGGCGGAAAGGCCGCTCTCTGTGTCCGCCGCCCGGGCGAGGAAGCCCGCCGCACTCTGCTGGAGGCTGGTGTTGACCCCCTCCACGGACTCCACCCGTGTTGTCAATCCGTCGGCGGTCTGCTGGAGCTCGGACACGTTCCCCTCCGTTGCATACACCTGGGTGGAAAGCCCCTCCGCCGTCTCCCGGACGGTGGCAACATCCCCTTCAAGGTTCTCCACCTGGGCGGTGATGGTTTCCGCGCTCTGCCGGAGGGAGGAGAGGTCTCCCTCCGCGCTCTCCATCCGGCCGGAGAGGGCCGTCACCGTCTCCCGAAGCTCCCGGCTCCCGTTCTCCTCCAGGTCCGTGACCCGCGCCGTCAGATCCTCCACGCCGCGCCCCAGCTCTGATGCACGCTGCCCCAGCGCGGAGCGCACGTCCTCCGCCGCCGAGGCGGCGTATTTCCTCGTGGCGGCCTCCATGTCGCTCTGGGGTTGGCGTGAGAGGAGCAGCGGCCCGGTCATGGTGCCGCCCTCCTTGCGAAGGTATCCACTCAGATCCACGCCGTCTCCTTGGGAGGCGCCGCTTCCCGGGGCGCTTCCCGTCCCCTCGCCGCCCTCCCGGATGGCCTCCTCCACAGCGGGCACCAGCTTTTGGTTCAGGTAGTCCCGTGTCTCACTGAACAGTCGCTGCAGGTCCCCCCGCACCTGGGCCTCGCTGGTCTCCACCGTGGGAAAATCCGCCGGGTCCTCCCAGTTTTTCGTATAGGTAAGTTTCGGCAGCTCTGCCATTCATCGATCCCTCCCTGTCAGTCGGTACACAAGCCGCACCCCCACGATGCTCAGATCCTGTGCCGCATTGTTGTTCTCCAGCCGCATGGAAAAATGCCGCACGTGGCGGCACATGGGCCTGCGGTGAAAGACTCCCGTGTACTTGGGCACGTGCAGGTCCCGGTATGCAAGGTTCCGGGGCGACAGGCGGTACCCCGTGGTCCGCAGGTCCGTCCGGTCGTACCGCTCCTCATAGTCGGACTGCCAGCGCACCCGGGTCTCGCTGTCCGTGTCGGAGCGCACGGAGAAGATGGCCGTCCGCACGTCCTTGAGACGCTCATAGCCGCCCAGGGTCAGCACCGGGAACTGATACACCTTCTCGATGGCCCCGCCGTAGTCGCAGAAGACCCGCGCCATGCGCGTCACGCGGCCGCCCCCGTTCATGTGGAACACCCGCTCCATCTGCTCGTCGCCAAACCAGGCCGCCGCGTCGATGTTGGTGAAGAAATACCAGCCTGGGTCCTGCCAGGTGCTTGCCCGGTAGGCCCATACCCAGCAGTGCCCGCCCACGCACAGCCAGTAGTTTCCACCGTCGTCGTAGCTGCTCACCGTCCCGCCGCCCCGCAGATCCGCAAGAAGCCCCGGCCGCTGAGCGCTGCCGTTGACCTTGCGGCTGATGAGCGCCACATTGTTTTCATAGGTGGCGCTGCTGTCCAGCACCCGGTACACGCCGCCGTAGCTGTTGCAGAACACCAGATTGTTGTCGATGAGCTGGATGCTCCCCGGAAGGTCGCAGCCCACCCGGTCGTTGACGTGGGCGTAGGTCAGCGAGATGCTCTCCCGCCCGTCCAATGCCTCGATCTCGTAGGAGAGCTTCCCCAAGCTCCTGCTCTTGAACACAATGAGGTCGCTGTACTGCTTTCCAAAGCCCGTCACGCCGTCCGCCGTGTCGCCCACCAGGTTGTAAAAGGGCATGGGGAAGTACCCCGGGTTCAGGGCCGTGTCGTCGTTTCCGCTCCAAAACACCGCGTTGGGCTGGTCCTCGCAGCCCCCCAGCACGATGCAAAGCTGCACCCCGCCGCCGTAGACCGCCGCGCAGGGGCAGCCCAAAACGGCGTCTCGCGCCCGGGCGTTCTCCTTGCGGTACACGATCTCCACCGTGTTGTTGATGGGTGGGTCGGTGGCCCGGGGTGCCGTGGTGAACTCCACCAGCCCCCGCCGGGGGTTCACGGTGTAATCCAACTCCTCCCGAAGCTCCACACCGTCCACGATCACCC
>JAFUGI010000127.1 GCA_017469475.1 Oscillibacter sp.
CGGCATCCGCCGCTTCACCTATCTGGTGCGGGATACCCCCGGCGCCTGCGCGTTGACCATCGGAGAGCCGGACCTGAACACGCCGGAGGCGGTGAAGGCAGCGGCCAAGGCGGCGCTGGACGCCAACGACACCCACTATCCCCCCGGCAACGGCTACCCCTCCCTGCTGGAGGCCATCTCCCGCTTTGAGGAGCGGGAGCACGGACTGCACTACGGACCGGAGGAGATCCTGGTGACGGTGGGAGCGACGGAGGCCCTCTTCGCAAGCCTCCACACCATCCTGAACCCTGGCGACGAGGTCATCATCCCCACCCCGGCCTTCGGCCTCTATGAGGCGCTGGTGCAGCTGTGCGGCGCCACGCCGGTGTTTCTCCCCACGGAGGAAAACCGCTTCCAGATCGACCCGGCGGCCCTGGCCGCGGCCATCACGGAGCGGACCAAGGCCGTCATCCTCACCTCGCCCAACAACCCCACCGGCTGCATCTACGCCAAAGAGACCCTGGTCGCCGTTCACGAGTGCCTGCGGGAGAAGCCCGTCTTCGTGCTGTGCGACGATGTGTACCGCACCCTGGTCTACTCCGGCGAGTACCACAGCTTTGCCGAGTTCCAGGATATGCGGGAGCGCATCATCATCGTCAACAGCTTCTCCAAGCCCTATGCCATGACGGGCTGGCGCCTGGGCTGGGTCATGGCGGACGCACCCCTGCGGGAGCGGCTGCAGGTCTTCCACCAGTACTGTGTCACCTCTGTGCCCTCCTTTGTTCAAAAGGCGTGCGTTGCGGCGCTGGAGAGCGACACCACGGAGATCACGGAGATCTTCCGCAGGCGCCGGGACTATGTGTACCGCCGTCTGACCGACATGGGCCTTTCCGTCCAGGAGCCCGAGGGCGCGTTCTATATGTTCATCAACATCCAGCGCTACGGCATGGACTCCTTGACCTTCTGCGAGCGGATGCTCAAGGAGGGGCTGGTGGGCGTGATCCCCGGCATCTACTTCGGGACCGAGGGGTACATGCGCCTTTCCTACTGCTACTCCGACGCGGACCTGAAGGAGGGGCTGGACCGCATCGAGAGGTTTATCAAGACTCTGTGAGCGCCCGTTTCAAAAAGAGCAAGCGCCCGGCCTGCCAGAGGCAGGTCGGGCGCTTACGCGTTTTCAAATCGGCCCTCTGTGAGAGGGCCGGAAACGCCCTGTACAGCGCCGCCGTGCGGGGGATCGCAAAAGACGGCGTGACGCGATTTGCGGGCATGAGCGCGGGCAGACGCGAATCTCCGAATGAAGCTTTGAACGGAGGACCGCGTCAGAGGAGGTATTCATACAGGGTGAAGTCGGTCCGGCCGGTATCCTCGTAGTAGAGCCGGGTGGGGTCTACGCACCGAAAGCCCTACAGCCGGTGGGCGGGGAGGTTCCCTGCCAGCACGTCCAGCCGGGGCGGTAGGTCCAACCCTCCATGGCGTCGATCAGGTCCTCATAAAACTACTCCACGGCGGCCAGGTCCTCCGGCCCGGCCAGACGGATGGAGAGCATGCCCATCGGCTCCTTTTTGAACGGTTTCATCGGTCGTGCAAGGCACCTGCCCCTCAGGGGAGCAGGGCCAGCCGCTGAAGGAAGGCGACCCCCTTGGGGAGGATGGAAACGTCGTCAAAGGTGAAGGTGGGGGCGTGGAGCTCCGCCGTGTCCCCCACGCCTAAGAAGAAGAACACCCCGGGCACCCTGCGCTGATAGAAGGAGAAATCCTCCGCCGCAAGGGACGGCGCGCTCAGCTCCGCCGGGGCCTCCGGTCCCAGGGCCGCGCACACGGCGGCGTGCAGCCCCTCGTGGTTCCACACGGGGGGATACCCCTCGCTCAAGCAGACCTCCGCGCCGCAGCCGGTCTCCTCCGCGATGTCCCGGGCGGTGCGGTCCAGAATGTCCCGACAGGCCCGGTGGGTGGGCTCGTCGTAGGTGCGCAGGCTCCCCTCCAGCACGGTCCGGCCGCTGACGGCGTTTCGCACCGTACCGGAGGTCATTTTGCCGAACCGCAGCACCCGCAGCTGCTCCGGCGGCAGGGCGTCCATGGCGCCGTACACCCGGCGCAGGTACTCCGCCCCCGCCATCAGGGCGTCCCGCCCCTCGGCGGCGCGGGAGAGGTGGACGCTCTTGCCCGTGAGGGTGACGGTCACCTCGTTGGACCGGGCCATGAGGGGGCCGGGCCGGGAGGCCAGCGTCCCGGCGGCGAGACCGGGCCACAGATGGAGGCCGAAGATCCGCGTGACGTGCAGCTGTTCCAGAATGCCGCTCTCGCAGATGCGGCCGGCGCCGCCGGTAGTCTCCTCCGCCGGCTGGAACACCAGCAGCACATTTCGCCGCAGGGAGGCGGCATCCTGCTGCGAAAGCCACTGGGCCAGGGCCAGGACCATGGCGGTGTGGCCGTCGTGTCCGCAGGCGTGCATGACGCTCGGGTGGCGGGAGGCGTAGGGAAGGTCGGTGGCCTCCTCCACAGGCAGGGCGTCCAGATCCGCCCGGAAGGCCACGGTCTCCTGCCGCCCCGCGTCGAAATAGGCGCATACGCTTCCCGGGATGGGGAAGGTGAGGGCGCAGGGCAGGCCCCGCAAAAGGCTGGTCACATAGTCCAGTGTCTCGGGCAGCTGGTCGTCCAGCTCCGGGATGCGGTGCAGGGCGCGGCGGTGGTCGGTGACGGATGGGAACATGGAAACGCCTCCTCGGCGCGGGCGGGGCCCGCGGTCTGTGTGATACGATCGAGCCTATCTTACCACGTTTTTCCCATGGAGAACAGATTTTTTTCAAAAATCCTCTTGCAACGGACGTTTTTCCGTGATATGATAGCCCACAACGAGATAGAGGCGCGGATGCGATGACCCCCCGGGAGCCGGCAGGCGGAGAACGGGGGCGGGGCAAATCCGCCGAATCCTCTGCCCGGGCGCGGGCGGGGGATGGGTCTGCGGGGAATACCCGCAGGACTGTCCGCGGATCTTCCGCGGGGGCGCTATCTGCTAACAGTGTCCCGCCGTCCGGCGGGTCTGATCTGTCGGTGGGAGCGTGTCTCTGCCGGCTTTTTCTTTTGCCGAAGAGCCGGACATCAAATTTTTTTGAGGAGGCACTCACAATGAAATTCCAAAACCTGCAAGGCTCCATCGTCGCCATGGTCACCCCCTTCCACGAGGACGGAAGCGTCAACTTTGAGGCGCTGACCGACCTTTTGGAGTGGCAGATCGCCGAAGGGACGGACGGCATCCTGACCCTGGGCACCACCGGCGAGTACCCCACCATGAGCCACGAGGAGGACGCCTCCGTGGTGGCCCGGACCATCGAGGTGGTGAACGGCCGGGTGCCGGTCATCGTGGGCAGCGGCTCCAACTCCACTGCCACCCAGAAGGAGATGAGCATCCGCTACCAGGACATGGGGGCGGACGCGCTGCTGCTCATCTCTCCCTACTACAACAAGGCCAATCCCGAGGGCATGTACCGCCACTTCGCCGAAACGGCGGACGCGGTGCACATCCCGTGCCTGCTCTACAATGTTCCCGGCCGCACGGGCTGCTCCATCCCGGTGAGCGTGGTGGAAAAGCTCAGCCGCCACCCCAACATCGCCGGCATCAAGGAGGCCTCCGGCGACATGAGCTACGCCATGAAGATCGCCCACTGCGTAGGGCCTGACTTTGCCCTCTACTCCGGAAATGACGACATCACCCTGCCCCTCATGAGCATCGGCGGCAGCGGCGTCATCTCCGTCTTCGCCAACGTCTGCCCCCGGGTGTGCCATGAGATCGTGGCGGACTACCTGGGCGGGAACCGGGCTAGGGCCCTGGCTACCCACCTGCGGTATCTGCGATTGATGAACGACCTTTTCATGGAGGTGAACCCCATCCCCGTAAAGAGCGCCATGAACATGATGGGACTTAAGGCGGGCCCCATGCGCCTGCCCCTTTGCGAGATGAGCGAGGCCCATCAGGACGCCCTGCGGGAGACCTTGCGGGAGGCGGGCGTGCTGTGAAGCTGCTTTTGATCGGCCGGGGCAAAATGGGCCGCCTCATCGCCGCCACCGCCGTCCAGGCGGGGGACGAGGTGGTCGCCTCCCTGGGCCGGGACGATCTGGACACCCTGGCTTCTCTGGGCCGGACGGCGGATGTGGTCATCGACTTTTCCCGGCCGGAGGCCGTGGAGGCCGTGTGCGCCTATGCCCGCCGCACGAAAACGCCCCTCCTCTCCGGCACCACGGGCCTGAGCGCGGCCCAGCTCCGGGCGCTGGAGCAAGTGGGGGAGGCGGCCCCGGTTTTGTGGAGCGCCAACTTCTCCCTGGGCATCGCCGTGCTGCGCCGGGCGCTGGAGGTGGCGGCCCCAGTGCTGGGGGCGGACTTTGACATTGAGATCACCGAGACCCACCACAACCAGAAGGCCGACGCCCCCAGCGGCACGGCAAAGCTGCTGCTTGCCGCCGTGGACCCCGCCGGGGAGAAGACCCCCGTGTACGGGCGGGAGGGGAACTGCGGCCGCCGCTCTCCTCGGGAGATCGGCGTCCACGCCCTGCGGGGCGGCACCGTGGCCGGCACCCACGCCGTCCATTTCTTCGGCCCCGACGAGGAACTGGAGTTCACCCACCGGGCCGCCAGCCGCCAGATCTTCGTCAACGGCGCGCTGCACATGGCCCGCCTTCTGCCGGGCCGGCCCAGCGGGGTCTACGACCTGCAAAAAATCTTGTTTGGAGAGTGAACTATGAACGCACAGGAGATCATCGACTACATCGCAAACTCCCAGAAGAAGACCCCGGTGAAGGTCTACGTCAACACGGTGGATTATGTGGATTTCGGAGACGCCAAGGTGTTCGGGAGCGACGGTTTTCCCCACCGCAAGGGCGGCAGCTTCATCGTCTTTGGAGACTGGGGGGAGCTGCGCCCCATCCTGGAGGCCAATGCCGACAAGATCGCCGACTACGTGGTGGAAAACGACCGCCGCAACTCCGGCGTGCCCCTGCTGGACCTGAAGGAGATCCCGGCCCGCATCGAGCCGGGCGCCATCCTCCGGGAAAAGGTCACCGTGGGCGAGGGAGCCGTCATCATGATGGGCGCCATTTTGAACATCGGCGCCGTGGTGGGCAAGGGCACCATGATCGACATGGGCGCCGTGCTGGGCGGCCGGGCCATCGTGGGAGACCGCTGCCACATCGGCGCCGGAGCCGTGTTGGCCGGCGTGGTGGAGCCCGCCTCCGCCACCCCCGTCATCGTGGAGGACGATGTGCTGGTGGGCGCCAACGCCGTGGTCATCGAGGGCGTGCATGTGGGCCGGGGAGCCGTGGTGGCCGCCGGCGCGGTGGTCATCGAGGACGTGCCGGAAAACGCGGTGGTGGCCGGGAGCCCCGCCCGCGTCATCAAGATGAAGGACGAGAAGACCGCCGGCAAGACCGCCCTGGTGGACGCTCTGCGCAAGCTGTGACGATTTGCCTTACAAAAGGGCCGCCAGCGTTTTCGCAGGCGGCCCTTTTCGTCAAAACGCCAAAAATCAGCGGGAATTTTCTAAGGCAAGCGTTTGCGCTTTTGGTTGCCAGACGAGCAAAACTGTGATATGGTAGAGTCAACAAACCTGCGGGGAGGAACGGTATGCTGGCACTGGATTTTATCAACGTGGGAAACGGGGACTCCATCCTCATCCGGGAGCTGGACGGCGGCGCGCAGCGCTTTGCCATGCTGGTGGACTGCGGCCACGACGCCCTGGTGCGGGACGATCACCCGAACAATTTGGACTCTCGTTCCCGGCGTATCTACGCCGGGGATTTTCTCAGGCAGCAGGGCGTCACCCATCTGGACGTGCTGCTGCCCACCCATTTTCACCGGGACCACATCGGCGGCATGGGCCGGGTGCTGGACGCGGTGACGGTGGACCGCCTCATCACCACCTATCTGCCGCCGTCGGACAGCCGGGACCTGATGCCGGACGCGGACCGGAGCCTGCCCGGTCCCGCCCGGAATCTGCTGCGTTGCGTGAACCTGTACGCCACAGCCCTGCGGGAGCACCCCGGCCGCATCCGGGAGGCGGTGGTCCTGCCCGGCGACCGGGTGGAGACCTTCCAGCTGACCGGGGACCTCTCCCTGGACGTGATCTGCGGCGAGCCGGCCCTCTATCCCCGGCAGAAGGCGGTGTACGACGGGGCCTTCCGGGGGGAGCGGGACGCCTACACCCTTATGCGCTGGGCCAAGTCCATGAATGTGTCCAGCATCCGCCAGCGGCTGCACTACCACGGGCGGGACATCGTGCTGGGCGGGGATGCCTATGCCGTGGTGTGGGACAAGAGCACCACTGCCCCCTGCGACATCCTGAAGCTGCCCCACCACGCCTCCCTCTCCTCCACCACCCGCAAGTTCCTCTCCCAGCTGCGGCCCAAGACCATCGTGGTCTCCGTGGCGGCGGGCCGGCCGGATGAGCGGCCCCATCCTTACATCATCTCCCTCCTGCGGGAGTTTACCGACGATGTGCGCTTCACCGACGCGGTGGACCTTCCGGGCCTTGTGGAGCCGGTGTTCCACCAGTCGGTCCACATTGAGATCCCCTGACCGCCAGGATACCAAACAAGGCCGCACGGGTTTCCGTGCGGCCTTCGGATATCTTGGGGTCATGCGCCGGGCAGGAGAAGGTAGACCGGCTCCTCCGACAGCGGGGAGGGAAGCTCTGCCTCGATGCCCGCCTCCGCCAGGGCGGAGAGAAGGCGGTCATACCCCTCCGCCGTCAGGGTGTAGAGGCGGCCATCCTCTGTGACAGTGGGCTCGTAGTCCGAAAGGAAGGGCTCCGCCGCCTGAGGAAGGAGCAGCGCACCGTCCGCCGGGGCCTTGGCGGAGGCGGCACGATTCTGGGAAGGGGAGCTGTTGTCCCGGCCCTCTTCCGCCGCAGACGTGCCGGAAAGATCCAGCGCGGCCGACTCCGGCGTAGAGGCGATGGCCATGAGCTGGCTGCCGCCGGAGAGGTCCTCTGCTTCCTCCGCAGGGGTCGCTGGCTCCTGGGCGGCGCCGGCGGCGGAGACCTCCGCGGCGGCCTCCGATTCCTGCGTGGCATCCATGGAGTAGGTCTCTGCCGAGGCGGCTGCGGGAGCCGCGCTGGAGGAGGTACTGCCGACCGAGGCGCCCCGATTTCGCACGAGGCTCCCGGCGATCAGCACCACCGCGAAGCAGGCGGCAAGGGGCGCAAGCGCGCTCCAATACTGCCGCCGGGGCTTTTTTTGAGGAGCGGGCGCGTCGCCCAGGCGGGCGAGGATGCTCTCCGCAAAGCCCTCCGGCACCGGCGTTTCCTCCACCGTGGGGAAGGCGGCCCGAATGGCCAGGGCGTCGTCCACATAGGCCCGGCAGTCCGGGCAGGTCTCCAGATGGGTGCGGACCCGCTCTGCCTCCCCGGCGGCCAGCTCCCCGTCCACATAGGCGTCCAGCAGGGCCGCATAGTTCGTACAGATATTCATTTGCAGCCCTCCTTTCCTGTCCTTTTAGACGGCGCCGGGGCGGAAAAGTTCCCGCTTGCCAGCAGAATTTTCCGCAGGCTCCCCCGAGCCCGGCTGATGCGGGATTTCACCGTTCCCACATCCAGGGAGAGGACGGAGGCGATCTCCTCGTAGGAGAGCTGATGCACCTCCCGCAGCACGAGCACCTGCCGGTGCTCCGGCGAGAGGGCGCGCAGACCCGCCTCCACCTGGGCGCGCAGCTCGGCGCGCTCCGCCTGCGCCTCCGGAGAGAGGGCACTGTCCGGCAGATCCAGCCGGGCTTCCTCATCGTTGAGGGAGGGGCCGGCGGGGCGGCGGCTCTCCCGCCGCAAAAGGTCCACGCAGGCGTTGGAGGAGAGGCGGTACAGCCACGTGGAGAAGCTGGCCTCCCCCCGGAAGGAGGGCAGGCCCTGCCAGGCGGCGAGAAAGGCCTCCTGGGCCGCCTCCTCCGCGTCCTCTGCCGTGGGGCACATGCGGCGGGTCAGCGCCAGCACCTGCTTTTGGTAGCGGACGATCAGCTCGCCGAAGGCCGCCCGGTCGCCCCGGCGGGCCTTGGAGAGCAGCGCTTGTTCCTGAAGATCCATCATGTCAAGTCCCGTTTGATCCCTTTCGTCACGCGGTAAACATCCTCCAGCGTGTTCATCTGCACGATCTGCTCCTTATAGTAGGCGGAGTGAGCCACGCCCTTGAGGTACCAGCAGTAGTGGTGCCGGGCCTCCAGCACGGCGATGCGCTCCCCCTTGTATCGGGCGGCCAGCTCAAACTGGCGCACCGCTGTGTCGCACCGCTCCGCAAGCGGCGGCAGGGGAGGGATGGGCTCCCCTGCCAGGGCGGCGGCGGCCCCCCGGAAGATCCAGGGATTGCCGAAGCACCCCCGGCCGATCATGGCGGCGTCCGCCCCGGTGTGGCGCAGGATGCGTACCGCGTCCTCCGGCTTCCAGATGTCGCCGTTGGCCATGACCGGGATGGACACCGCCTCCTTTACCTGGCGGATGCAGTTCCAGTCCGCCGCGCCGCTGTACATCTGGGCCCGAGTCCGGCCGTGGACCGCCACGGCGGAGACACCGGCCTGCTCCATGACCTGCGCAAACTCCACGCAGTTGCAGCTGCCCATGTCCCAGCCCCGGCGGAACTTGACCGTCACGGGGACGCTGACCGCCTTTACCACCGCCTCGGCGATGCGCCCGGCCAGGTCAGCGTCGCGCATCAGGGCGGCGCCGTCGCCATTGTTCACGATTTTGCCCATGGGGCAGCCCATGTTCAGGTCGATCACGTCCGCCCCGCTTGCCTCCAGGGTGATCTGGGCGGCCTCCGCCATACACACCGGGTCGCTCCCGAAGATCTGCACGGCGGCGGGGTGCTCCCCGGGGAACTGCCGCAGGAGGGACAGGGTCTTCTGGTCGTGGTAGCACAGTGCCTTGGAGGAGATCAGCTCCGTGACGGTATAGCCCGCCCCCAGCTCCGCGCAG
The DNA here is from genome assembly GCA_017469475.1 of Oscillibacter sp. Taxonomy (GTDB): domain Bacteria; phylum Bacillota; class Clostridia; order Oscillospirales; family Oscillospiraceae; genus Oscillibacter. Next base: position 8,927 of record JAFUGI010000127.1, read on the forward strand.
ATCTGGCGGAAGGCGGCGTCAGTGACGCCGGCCATGGGGGCCAGGACCAGGGGGGGATCGATGGTGAGAGAGCCGATGCGCATACCGGGCCTCCTTGTCTGAGTTTGTAATACCCATAGGGGCAAAAACATCCACCGCCAGTGTACCGGATTTTCTGCCGGATTGCAAGCGGGCCGCCGCTTTTGCGCCGCCAACCTGCCCAGAGGCGGGTCCGGGATCGATACATGTTGACAAAAGGAAAAATAAAGTGTAAAATTACACCACAAATAAGGAGGGGACGATCATGACACGGGAACAGTTCGTCACAGAGCTGGACCGGCAGGTCAAGCTGGTCCGCACGGAGTACGGCTTCACCCAGGACACCATGGCCAAGGCCCTGGGATTGTCCAAAAAGACGCTGGTGCAGATCGAAAAGGGCCGCGCCTCCCTGGGCTGGACCGGCGCGGTGGCCCTGAGCGCCGTGTTTGCGGACAGCCAGGTTCTCGCCGGCGTGCTGGGCGGAGAGGGCAGCGACATGGTGCGGGCCCTGGCCTTTGCGGACCGGCCGCCCCGCTTCCCCCGAACCATGGGCGGCAAGGTCTGGTGGCGCACGGCGGAGGTCCGGGGACACTACCGCATCCAGCAGAACATCCTCTCCCAGCATTACCGCCTCCTGGACGGGGAGGACCGGCGGCTGGGCTCCTCCTTCGACCTGGAGCAGATGCGTGCCCTGGCGGAGGAGGCGGAGCGGCGCCGGGAGACATGAGGCGGCCCCCCTTCCGGAACGCCGTGAACGAAACGGAGGCAGTTATGCAGAAAACGGACATTCGGCTCTACAACATCCTCTTTCCCATCTGGCTGTTTTTCCTCTGGCCCACGGCGGTGTGGCTGCTGATCCTGCCGGCCAATTTCGCCGTGGACTCTCTGGTGCTGTATCTGGCGGCCCGGCACCTGAAAATCGGGGAGCGCCCCGCCCTGTGGCGGTGGAGCATCGTCAAGGTCTGGGCCATCGGCTTTCTCAGCGACCTTGTGGGCGCGGCCCTCATCTTTGGCCTTATGCTGACGCTGGACTACGCAATGCCGTCGTGGGATACCTTCCACTTCCCCGGAACCACTCTGCTTTCCCTCCCCGGCGTGGTGCTGGCGGGGGTGCTCATCTACTGGGGGAACCGGCGCTTCTCCTTTTCCAAATGCGGCCTGGGGGAGGAGACAGTGCGCACCCTCGCCCTGGCCCTGGCTGTTTTCACCGCGCCCTACGCCATGCTGATCCCCCTGTACGGCTGAGGCGCTCCGACACGCTCACCGGGCGGTCCCATTGGGACCGTCCGGTTTTTCGCGCCCGGAGACGCGACTTCCGCCGGAGAGGACCGGGACCCACGCCCGATTGCGACGGGATTTTCAGAACCGATACGGTAGAATGTTCTGGAAAATCCAGGAGCTGGGGAGGGACAGGCTGTGGAACACGGTCGGATCACTTGGGGACGGGGACTGTCGAATCGGGGCGTGGCCTGGGCCATTCGCTTCTTTTTGGCGGCGGCACTGACGGGGTGCCAGAGCATGGGGGGCTATGCCCCCTTTGCCCTGGGCTGTGTGGCGGCGGCGGGACCGGGGGCGGCGGGCCTTGCCGCCCTGCTGGGCACGGCCGCGGGGGCCGTTGCCTTTTTGCCCTTTGCGGATGACCTGCCCCACCTGGCGTCGGGCGTGCTGATCCTGACGGCGGCCACCGCCTTTCAGGGGAGCCGCCCTCTCTCCGGCCGGGCCGCCGGAGCGGCGACCGCCGTGGGGATGTTCCTGGCGGTCAGCGGCATTTATGTGCTCCAGTCCCTGTCGCCCCTGGAAAAGGCGGCGCCCTGCCTTGCTGCGGCGGGACTGACCGGCGCGGCGGCTTGGTTCCTCTGGCCGCTGCTGCGGCCCGGAGAGGGCAAGGCCCCGCCGGAGAGCCTGGTGTGCCTGGCGGGGGCGTTGCTGCTGGCGCTGGGGGAGGTGGGCGCCG
>JAFUGI010000128.1 GCA_017469475.1 Oscillibacter sp.
CCGGCTGCGACCCCAACGCCACCGCCCGGTGAGGCGTCCCGCCGGACCGGGAAAGAGACGGGCCCTGGCAACATTTACAAATTCTTCATAACTTTTGTAAAAATTCCCCTTTACAAACGGGGCGGAGTGAGCTATGATAGCAGCGTTAGCACTCAAGGAGTTCGAGTGCTAACGCTGTTGAATGTTGTTTGAACTTTTTGATTTTATAAGGAGGCATCCCCACATGAAACTCACTCCGCTTGCAGACCGCGTCATTTTGAAGATGGTGGAGACCGAAGAGACCACCAAGGGCGGCATCATCCTCACCGGCTCCGCCAAGGAAAAGCCCTCCGTGGCTGAGGTCATCTCCGTGGGCCCCGGCGGCCTGGTGGACGGCAAGGAGGTCAACATGACCGTCAAGCCCGGCGACAAGGTCATCACCAGCCAGTACGCCGGCACCAAGGTGACGCTGGAGGACGTGGAATACGTGGTCGTCCGGCAGAACGACATTCTGGCCATCGTCGAGTGATCGGCCGGGAGGAGAAGGCTCCTCCCCGTTCTTCCCCGCCGCCGGTGAGACATACCGGCAGCGCCGCCCCGGGCGGCCGGGGAAGGCTCGCCCATACCGCGGCGAAGCGCCGCTTCCTCTCCGCGCCGCGGAGAGGCCGGGGGACTGCCCCGGAAAGTGCTCCCGATGCCGGGAGCCATGAAATGATTTTGGAGGTAATGCAATTATGGCAAAGCTCATCAAGCGCGGCGAAGAGGCCCGCAAGGCCCTGGAGACCGGCGTCAACACCCTGGCCGATACCGTCAAGGTCACCCTGGGCCCCAAGGGCCGCAACGTGGTGCTGGACAAGAAATACGGCTCTCCCCTCATCACCAACGACGGCGTGACCATCGCCAAGGAGGTGGAGCTGGAGGACCCCTTTGAGAACATGGGCGCCCAGCTGGTGAAGGAGGTCTCCACCAAGACCAACGACGTGGCCGGCGACGGCACCACCACCGCAACGCTCCTGGCCCAGGCCATGATCGGCGAGGGCCTGAAGAACCTGGCCGCCGGCGCCAACCCCATCGTGGTGAAGAAGGGCATGGCCAAGGCCGTGGAGGCCGCCGTGGCCGAGGTCAAGGCCCAGTCCAAGAGCGTGGACGGCTCCAAGGACATCGCCCGCGTGGGCGCCGTCTCCTCCGGCGACGAGACCATCGGCTCTCTGATCGCCGACGCCATGGAGAAGGTCAGCGCCGACGGCGTCATCACCATCGAGGAGTCCAAGACCGCCGAGACCTACAGCGAGGTGGTCGAGGGCATGCAGTTCGACCGGGGCTACATCACCCCCTATATGGTCACCGACACCGAGAAGATGGAGGCCGTTATCGACGACGCCTATCTCCTCATCACCGATAAGAAGATCTCCGTCATCTCCGACATCCTGCCCATCCTGGAGCAGCTGGTCCAGTCCGGCAAGAAGCTGGTCATCATCGCCGAGGATGTGGAGGGCGAGGCCCTCAACACCCTGATCGTCAACCGTCTGCGGGGCACGCTGAACGTGGTGTGCGTCAAGGCCCCCGGCTTCGGCGACCGCCGCAAGGAGATGCTCCAGGACATCGCCGTCCTCACCGGCGGCACCGTGGTCAGCGAAGAAGTGGGCCTGGAGCTGAAGACCGCCGACATCACCATGCTGGGCCGTGCCCGTCAGGTGAAGGTCACCAAGGAGAACACCACCATCGTGGACGGCGCCGGCGACAGCCAGGCCATCAAGGACCGGGTGGCTCAGATCCGCTCCCAGATCGCCAACACCACCAGCGACTACGACAAGGAGAAGCTCCAGGAGCGCCTGGCCAAGCTCTCCGGCGGCGTGGCCGTCATCAAGGTGGGCGCTGCCACGGAGACCGAGATGAAGGAGTAGAAGCTGCGCATCGAGGACGCCCTCAATGCAACCCGCGCCGCCGTTGAGGAAGGCGTGGTGGCCGGCGGCGGCACCATCTTCGTCAACGTTATTCCCGCCGTGGAGGCCCTGATCCCCTCTGTGGAGGGTGACGAGAAGACCGGCGTGCGCATCGTTGCCAAGGCCCTGGAGGCCCCCATCCGCCAGATCGCGGCCAACGCCGGGCTGGACGGCTCCGTGATCCTGGAGAAGGTCCGCTCCTCCGGCAAGAATGGCTACGGCTTCGACGCCTATAAGGAGGAGTACTGCGACATGGTGTCCTCCGGCATCATCGACCCCGCCAAGGTGACCCGCTCCGCTCTGGAGAACGCGGCGTCTGTTGCCTCCATGGTGCTGACCACCGAGTCTCTGGTGGCCGACAAGCCGGAGCCCCCCGCTCCCGCCCCCGCCGCTCCCGACATGGGCGGCATGTACTAAGAAGTTCTGGAAAAAGCCGCCGATCCGGCGGCGAAAGAGCGGAGTTGCCCGAAACGCGCCAGAACGCTCCGGTAAAAGCGTCTGATAAAACCGACAGGACTGTCTCATGCGAGACAGTCCTGTTTTCCTGTTCTGAAGCTCCGGATTGCCGGAAGATGCACTGGAGCTTCTGCTGGGTCCCGTTCACCCTCTTTGTTTCCGCCTGGCGCCCGGCCAGAACCATGGAAGCATATCAATACCTCACGGTGTTTCCTCCGGCGGACAATGCTTTTGGATTGACATGCACCATGATATGTTTCACCTGAGGAAATTCCCGCTCAATGGTGCCGTGGACTGCGTCAGAAATCGCGTGCGCCGCTGAAAGCGAAAGCGCGCTGTCGGCGCTGATCTCAATATCTACATAAATTTTGCTGCCGAATACCCGTGTGCGCAGCAGGTCCACGCTTAACACCCCCGGGATACGCAGCGCGCATTGCCGAAGACGATCCTCCAGCTCCTGATCACAGGCATGATCGACCATTCGGTCAATGGCGTCCTTAAAAATGTCGAAGGCGACTTTAAGGATCAACAGGCAGATCACAATGCTGGCGATCGGTTCCAGGATCGGAAAGCCGAATTTTGCGCCGCAAATACCGATCAATGCGCCCACAGAGGACAGCGCGTCGCTTCTGTGATGCCATGCCTCTGCCGCCAGTGCGGAAGAATCCACTTTTTTTGCGTTGCTTCTGGTATACCAGAACATGGCTTCCTTGACAAGGATCGAGATGATTGCCGCAGCTGCCGCCAGGCGGCCCTTTATCTCAAACGTCAGATAAGTGCCAGCCATGATTTTTTGAAGAGCGCCGAAGCCGATTGCGCCGCCAGTCAGGAACAGCGCGACAGATAAGATCAGCGAGGCGACACACTCAAATCGTTCGTGTCCATATGGATGCTCATGGTCAGGCTCCTTTGCGGCGAGACGTACGCCGATGATGACGATCAGCCCTCCGAAAACATCTGATGCGGAATGAACGGCGTCGCTGACCATGGCACCCGAAGCAGAAGCGATACCCGCGACAAATTTGAATACAGTCAGCAGCGTGTTGACAATGATCCCTGTGAGTGACACTTTTACAGCAACGCCTTTCGCGTTATGATTTGCCGCCATAAGCTCGCCTCCTGAAGAATCAATGGCCGTATGGCCTTAATGTATGCATTGTGTTCCTCTTCCGATGCGGAGTTCCGGAGCATGCGTAAAAACTGAAATATAAAAAAACACGGGACAGTTTGTCTGTAAACTGTCCCGCAGATATATCCGCTGTCATATTGACCCGACTCCAAGCAAAAGCTCTGGCCTGCTCAGTTTGGGGTATTGTAGCATCGCCCGCAGTGATTGTCAACACATAAGAGGCCACCTCATGCTTTTTCGCGCGTCCGGCGGCACGGACGATTTGCAAGGGGTGGGTCCGCGCCGGCAGACCGCAGGCCTGTATCGTGTGGATTTTAGGATGCGCGGCTTCTTCCCTGTATAACAGGAAGAGGCTCTTTTGGAGCCTGCGCTGGACGATCCAGCTGACCCTGAAGCGGTAAGGCGAGCGGCCGGCAGAAGGTACGCGGCGGCAGAGCCCAAAACCGGCATCCTCCGTATTTGGCGGCACCATGTAAACTGCGGATTTTCCCGCTTGTGCTTTTTTGCCGTTCGTGATATGATACTTTAGTTAAAGTATCGCAATTTCGGAGGAATCGCTTTGGAGCGCAAAACTGTACAGATCCCCCCGGCGGACCTGGACCGCCAGCGGGAATTTGAGGAGAAGATCTATCGCATGTTCGCGGACCGCGAGGCCCATCCCGTGGCCTGCGTGGACACCTTCGGCTGCCAGCAGAACGTGGCGGACGGGCAAAAGCTCATGGGCATGCTCCGCGCCTGCGGCTTCGCCTTTACCAAGGAGCCGGGGGAGGCGGATCTGGTGATCCTGAACACCTGCGCTGTCCGGGAGCACGCGGAGCAGCGGGTCTTCGGGAACCTGGGCATCCTGACCCACACCAAGCGGGAAAACCCGGAGCAGGTCATCGCCCTGTGCGGCTGCATGGCCCAGGAGGAGCGGGTCAGCCGCCGGGTGCGGGAGTCTTACCGCCACGTGGACCTGGTCTTCGGCCCCCACGCCCTGTGGAAATTCCCGGAGCTTCTCTGGCAGGTGTACACCACCCGCCGGCGGGTCTTCTCCGTGGACGCGGAGGACGGCACCATCGCCGAGGGCATCCCCGTGGTGCGGGAGAAGGGCGTCAAGGCCTGGGTCTCCATCATGTACGGGTGCAACAACTTCTGTTCTTATTGCATTGTGCCCTATGTGCGGGGCCGGGAGCGCAGCCGGGAGATGGACTGCGTGCTGGAGGAGGTCCGCTCCCTCGTCGAGGCGGGGTACAAGGACATCACCCTCCTGGGCCAGAACGTCAATTCCTACGGGAACGATCTTCACGCGGGGTACGATTTTTCGGACCTGCTGGATCAAATCGACCGCATCCCCGGGGACTACTGGGTCCGCTTCATGTCCAGCCATCCCAAGGACGCGACGCCCCGGCTCTTTGACACCATGGCTCGCAGCCGCCATGTGGCCCACCAGCTGCATCTGCCCTTCCAGTCCGGCAGCGACCGGGTGCTGCGGGAGATGAACCGCCGCTACACCCGGGAGCAGTATCTCTCCCTCATCCGCTACGCCAAGTCCGTCATGCCGGACCTGGTCCTCACGTCGGACGTCATCATCGGCTTCCCCGGGGAGACGGAGGCGGAGGCCATGGAGACGGTGGACCTGGTGGATCGGGTGGGCTTTGACGCCCTCTTTACCTTCATCTATTCGCCCCGCCCCGGCACCCGGGCAGCGTCCCTGCCGGACCCGGCCACCCGGGCGGAAAAGCAGCAGTGGTTCGACCGGCTGCTGGCGGTGCAGAACGCCCGCTCCGCCGCCCTCCACGCGGCGTACATCGGACGGACCGTCCGCGTCCTGGTGGACGGGAAGAGCGACGATCCGGACTTCCCCCTCTCCAGCCGCACCGAGGGCAACCGCCTGGTCCGTCTGCGGGGGGACGAGAGCCTCATCGGCCAGTTCGTGGACGCCCGCATCGAGGACAGCAACACCTGGGCGCTGTTTGGAGAAGCCCTCCCAGGCTGAGGAGGGCGGCTTTAAAAAAGCCGGTGGAAAGGCGCCTGGCCCCAGGCGTAGGGGATGCACCTGTCCCAGGTGCGAGGGAGTGCGGCGCTTCACCGCAGGAAGGCGCCCCCCATTCTCTTTTGTCTTGCCAAAAGAGAACCCTCCAGAGGGGCTTCTCTTGCCGCTTCGCGGCAATTCACCTTCTGCGCCGCGCCCGGTGGAAGAGAAAAGGCGCCTGTGTCCAGCCTTACGGCTGGACAAATACGGGAGTGGCCGAGACCGGTGCGGTAGAGACATGCAAGCCTTCATCCAGCTGCGCTATACTGCGGTGGAACACGCAGCCTTTATGCCGCAAGCTGGCGGCGTGGCGGCGTCTTTCCGATGCACACTGAACTGTCCCTGCTCCTACTCCCGCTGCCGCTCCCTAGGCAATTGACGAAGTACCGTTTCCCTTCCCTTTGGGTTGGTTTCCAAAGGAAGGGCCACAGCCCTTCCTTTGGCCGTTTCAAGGTGGGGTCCAGGGGCGGGAAATTCGGAATCCCGCCCCTGGTGCCTCTTTCTCCACGGCCACCGCGCTCTTTCTCCGCATACGGAGAAAGAGGGGGGTGGAGGCTGGTCAACCGCCGCGGTTGCAATTTTTCCGCCAGTTTTTCAAAGCCGGTCACCCCGCGCCCGGGGATGGGCGCAAAGAGAGGAGGTCATTCCTTGAAGATCGTCACCCTGCTGGAAAACACCGCCTGTGACCCCCGCCTGACGGCGGCACACGGGCTGAGCCTGTACATCGAGACGCCCCACCATAAGGTCCTCTTCGACATGGGGCCCGACGGCCGCTTCATCGAGAACGCCGACGCCCTGGGCATCGACCTGGGGGCGGTGGACGCGGCCATCCTCTCTCACGGACACTATGACCACGGCGGCGGCATCCGGGCCTTCTGCGAGCGCAATACCACGGCGGAGATCTACATCCACGCCGACGCCTTCGGGGATTTCTACGCCCTGGAGGAGGACGGCGCGCCCCGCTATATCGGCCTTGCGCCGGACCTTTGGGAGCTGGAGAGCCGCATCGTGCCCACTGCCGACTTTGTGCGGCTGGACGAGGAGCTGGCCCTCTTTTCCGCCGTGCCCGGCCCCGACCAGCCGGGCAGCGCCCGGCTGATGATGCGCACGCCGGAGGGGCTGCGGCCGGACCCCTTTGTCCACGAGCAGGATCTGATCGTCTCCGCCTGGGGGAAGACGGCCCTGTTCGCCGGCTGCGCCCATCGGGGCATCGTGAATATCGTGCGCGCCGCGGCGGAGCGCCTGGGCCGGATGCCGGACGCGGTCTTCGGAGGGTTCCACTTCTTCCAGCTCCCCCAAGGGGACGCGGAGGCGGACCGGACCATCGACCAGGCGGCCCGAGACCTGCTGGCGGGGGACACGGTATACTACACCGGCCACTGCACGGGGCCCTACGCCTACCACCGGATGCGCGCCATCTTAGGGGAGCGGCTGCGGCCCATGAGCGGCGGCACGGTGGTGGAGCTTTGAAAAACCATCCCGCCCGCCGGGCGGGAGCGCAAGAAGACGAGGTGAGCGCATGGCGGAGCTGACGCCCATGATGAAGCAATATCTGGAGATCAAGCGGGACAACCCGGACTCCATTCTCTTTTTCCGGCTGGGGGATTTTTACGAGATGTTCGCGGACGACGCCCGCCTCGCCTCCAAGGAGCTGGACCTGACCCTGACCAGCCGGGATCACGGCAAGCACGCCAAGCCCGCGGAGGAGCAGGTGCCCATGTGCGGCATCCCCTACCACGCAAGCGAGGCCTACATCGCCCGGCTCATCGCCAAGGGGTACAAGGTGGCCATCTGCGAGCAGATGGAGGACCCGGCCACGGCCAAGGGCCTGGTGAAGCGGGACATCATCCGGGTGGTGACGCCCGGCACCGTGATGGACGCTTCCTGCCTGGACGACCGGGCGGGCAACTACCTGGCGGGACTGTATCTGGACGACGAGGCCGCCGGCGCCGCCTTTTGCGACATCTCCACCGGCGAGGTCCATGTGACCGCCTTTGCCGGGGAGGACCGGCTGGAGCACATCATCAACGAGTTGGGCCGCTTTTCCCCCGCCGAGGCCGTGCTCAACGGCGGGGCCTTCCGCGCCCGGCCCCTGACCGACGCCCTGCGGGATAAGTTCCGCTGCCGTACGGAGGAGGGGGAGCGCCGCTTCGCCGCCGACGCGGCGGAGACGGCGGTGGTCCGCCAGTTCGGCGAGCAGGGGCTCGGGCGGCTGAAGAGCCGGGCGGCGCGGCTTGCCCTGGGAGGCCTTCTGCACTATCTCCACGAGACGCAGAAAACGGACCTCACCCACATCAACGATCTGGATTACTACGAGCAGGGCCTCTTCATGGAGCTGGACCTGACCGCCCGGCGGAACCTGGAGCTGACGGAGACGCTGCGCAGCAAGGAGAAGAAGGGCTCCCTCTTATGGGTCCTGGACCGGACCCGGACTGCCATGGGCGGCCGGTGCCTGCGGGGCTTTTTGGAAAAGCCGCTGCTCTCCGTCGCGGCCATCGCCCGGCGCAGCGGCGCCGTGGCGGCCCTGGTGGAGGGCACCATCCCCCGTCAGGAGCTCATCGCTGCCCTGACGGGGCTGGGGGACATGGAGCGGCTGTTCGGCCGCATTTCCTACGGCACCGCCGGCGCCCGGGACCTGGCCTCCCTCCGCTCCGCGCTGGAGCGGCTGCCCGCCGTGCGGGGACAGCTGGCCCAGTTCGACGACCGCCGCCTCCGGGAGCTGACGGAGGCGCTGGACCCCATGGAGGATCTGTGCCGCCGCCTGGCGGACGCCATCTGCGACGAGCCCCCCTTCTCCGTGCGGGAGGGCGGCTTCATCCGGGACGGGTTCGACGAGGAGGTGGACCAACTGCGCCACATCCTCAAGGACGGCAAGAGCATCATTTTGGAGATGGAGGCCAAGGAGAAGGAGAAGACCGGCATCCGCACCCTTCGCATCGGGTACAACAAGGTCTTCGGCTACTATATCGAGGTCTCCAACTCCTTCCGGGACCAGGTGCCGGACACCTACATCCGAAAGCAGACCCTGGTGAACGGGGAGCGGTACATCACCCAGGAGCTCAAGGAGCTGGAAAACTCCATCCTCACCGCCTCGGAGCGGGTGGTGGCCCGGGAGTACGCCCTCTTCACCCAGCTGCGCCAGGAGCTGGTGGACCAGGCCCAGCGCATCCAGCGCACCGCCGCCGCCGTGGCGGAGGCGGACGCCCTGGCGTCCCTGGCCGCCGTGGCCGTTGCCAACCGGTACTGCCGGCCGGACGTGGACGAGTCCGGCGTCATCGAGATCCGGGAGGGGCGCCACCCCGTGGTGGAGCAGATGCTGGGGGATGCCCTCTTCGTCCCCAACGACACCTTCATGGGGGAGAAGCAGGACCGGGTGGCCATCATCACCGGCCCCAACATGGCGGGAAAATCCACCTACATGCGCCAGGTGGCGCTGATCGTGCTCATGGCCCAGATCGGGTCCTTCGTGCCGGCCGCCTCCGCCCGCATCGGTGTGGTGGACCGCATCTTCACCCGAGTGGGCGCCAGCGACGACCTGTCCGCCGGCCAGTCCACCTTTATGGTGGAGATGACGGAGGTTGCGGACATTCTGAAAAGCGCCACCAGGGACTCCCTGCTGATCCTGGACGAGATCGGCCGGGGCACCTCCACCTTTGACGGCATGTCCATCGCCCGGGCGGTGCTGGAGTACTGTGCGGAGAAAAAGAAGGCCAAGACCTTGTTCGCCACCCACTACCACGAGCTCACCGAGCTGGAAAACTCCCTGCCCGGCGCCGTGAATTACAACATCGCCGTGAAGGCCCGGGGCGAGGACATCGTCTTTTTGCGCAAGATCCTCCCCGGCGGCGCCGACCGGAGCTACGGCATCGAGGTGGCGAAGCTGGCCGGCCTTCCGGAGGCTGTGCTGCGCCGGGCCCGGACGGTTTTGAAGGACCTGGAGGCCCAGGGCGGCCCCGCCGCCCCGCCGCCGGTGCGGGCGGGGGAGAGCCAGATGTCCCTGGAGTCCGTCTCCGAGGGCGAGATCTTAGAGGCCCTTCGCCGCTGTCAGCCCGACGCCCTGACCCCCATCGAGGCGCTGAGCCTGCTGTACAGCTGGAAGCAGAAATTAAGGTAAAGCCGGCTTTACAAAGCCGGCGGGAAAGCGCCTGGCCCCAGGCGTGGGGGATGCACCGCTGACAGCGGCGCCCGAGAGTGCGGTGGTTCACCGCAGAATGCGCCATATTCAGCTTTATAAAGCTGGCGGGAAAATCGCAACCGCGGCGGTCGCCCAGCCTCCACCCCCCCTCTTTCTCCGAGTGCGGAGAAAGAGCGCGGTGGCCGTGGAGAAAGAGGCACCAGGGGCGGGATTCCGAATTTCCCGCCCCTGGACCCCACCTTGAAACGGCCAAAGGAAGGGCCGCGGCCCTCCCTTTGGAAACTCACCCAAGGGGAAGGGAAACGGTACTTCGTCAATTGCCCGGGGAGCGGCAGCGGGAGTAGGAGCAGGGACAGTTCAGTGACCATCGGAAAGATGCTGCCACGCCCCCAAGTTGCGGCATAAAGGCTGCGTGTTTTGCCACGGTATAGCGCAGCCGGATAAAGGCTTGCATGTCTCTACTGCACCGGTTCCGGCCACTCTCGTATTTGTCCAGCCGTAAGGCTGGACCCAGGCGCCTTTTCTCTTCCACCGGGCGCGGCGCATTCTCTTTTGGCAAGACAAAAGAGAATGGGGGGCGCCTTCTGCGGTGAACCACCGCACCCCCCGCGCCGGGACGGCGCACTCCCGCCGCTGGTCAGCGGTGCACTCCTGCGGTGAATCACCGCACCCCACGGCCCGGGCAGGGCCGCACTCCGCCGGGGTCCCGGCGCAAGGAGGAACGTCATGGCCAAGCACAAATCCACCGCCTATATGACCCCAGGCGAGCAGATCGCCGGCGTCGTGTTCTTCGTGATCTATCTTCTGGTGCTGCCGCTGACGGCCCGGACCCTCTTCCACTGGGCGGAGGCCCTGCTGGATGTGTCCCCCTCCCGCAGCACGGAGAACGCCCTCTACTACTACATCCTCTTCGCCGTGACGCTGGTGATCTTCCACAAATTTCTCTCCGCCACCTCCCGGCGCCTGGCGGACAATTTCGGCGAGGCGGTGAAGACCGCCGCCATCGGCCTTGTGGCCCTTTACGGGCTCAATGAGCTGATGTACCGCGTCACCGGGGCGCTGCTCGCCAACCGCACCAACCTCAACGATACCGCCATCTCCGCCCGGATCGACGGCGCGCCCCACATGACGGGGCTTATCGTCATCTTCCTGGCCCCCTTTGTGGAGGAGGTGCTCTTCCGGGGGCTGGTGTTCGGCAATCTGAAGGGGCGAAGCCGCCTTTTGGCCTACGCCGTGTCTTGCTTCCTTTTCTCCCTGCTCCACGTGTGGCAGTTCGCCCTGGTGGGGCGGGACATCACCTATTTTCTGCTGTGCCTTCAGTACCTGGTGCCAGGGCTGGTCCTCTGCTGGGTGTATGACCACAGCGGCACCCTCTGGGCCTCCATCGCCGTCCACGCCGGGGCCAACGCCCTGGCGGTGTGGACCATGCTGTAGCGCGCCCGCCAGAGGGCACTGACCTTGAAGCTGCCGGGCCTCGGCCCGCTGCGCGGCGCCGCCCCGGGGGCGGAGGCTGGATCTTGAAATCAGATGTGTGGGGGAATTTCTTATGAGCTTTTTGGATACGCTGGGCGAGATGCTGGTGCTGTTTTTCGCCATGGCCTGCGGCTACATCGCCCAGAAGGTCGGGTATCTGGATGTGCCGGCCAACCGGCACATCAGCCGGCTTTTGCTCAACGTGCTGCTGCCGTGCATGATCCTCTCCTCGGTGATTTTGGGGGACCTGCCGGAGGCCTCGGCCATCTTCTCCTTTTTGGGCATCAGCGTCATCTTCTTTTTGGTGGAAACCGCCTTTTTGCTGGTGGTGCCCTCGCTCCTTCCGGGCTCTCGCACGGAAAAGGGCGTCTGGCGTTATGCCCTCTTCTTCTCCAACACCGCCTTTGTGGGCTACCCGGTGGTGCTGGCCCTGCTGGGGCAGGAGGGGCTTTTCTACGCCGTGATCCTGACCATCCCCTACAACCTGATGTGCTACACCCTGGGGCCCCTTCTGCTGGTGGGCGCCAAGCAGTTTGACTGGCACAAGGTCATCTCTCCCGGGGTGTGCGCTTCCACTCTTGCGCTGATCCTGGCCCTGACCCGCGTCCGCCTGCCCCAGGCCCTGGGGGAGACGCTGGCCTTCGTGGGGGACATCACGGTGCCCCTTTCCCTGGTGCTGCTGGGGTCGCTGCTGGCGGAGCTGCCGGTGGGCAAGCTCTTCAACTCCCCCCAGCTCTGGATCTTGACCTTCGTGCGCCTTCTGGTGATGCCCGTCGCCCTGTGGCTGGTGCTGCGGCCTCTGGGCGCGGCGCCGGTGATGCTGGGCGTCGCCGTGATGGAGATGGGCATGCCCACCGCCGTCAACGGCAGCATGATCAGCATTGAGCACGGCGGCGACACGGAGAGCATGTCCCGCATCATCTTTGTGACCACTTTGGCGTCTCTCGTCACCATTCCCATCATCGCGTCGCTCCTGCTGTGAGGGAGCGGGGGGGGGGACCGTTCTTCTTCCATTGCGAAACGAGCAAAGGATTTGGCCCTTTGCCCAGAAAGGGATGCGCCATCTTTTTGCGGCAGCTTCGCCGCCGCAAAACACCCTGAGCCGAGCAAAGCGAGGCTTCGCGCCGACCAAAGCGGGCCTTTGCCCGCTGCGATGAGCGCAAGCTCTCCCATGCGAAACTCGTTTCGCATGGGAGTAAGAAGACCATAGAGAAAAGGAAAAGGAGGCACGGCCATGTCCGGTGAACTGACGCTGGAAAGAAAGAGCGTGTGGAGCGTCGCCCTGGCGCTTCTTGCCAGCGCGGCGGTGACGGCGGCGGTGATGCTGCTCTGTATGCGGCACCTGACCATCCCCGATGAAAAGCTGGGTCCCATGCTCATGGTGGCCGTTCTGGCCTACATTTTGTTTCGGGTTTTCTACCCGGCGGCGGAGGAGCTGCTCTTCCACGGGCGGGCGGCGGCGACCGTTGCCTGGACCGTGACGGCGGAGACCCTGGCCATCGGCGGGCGGACCATCCGCCGCGCCGACATCAAAAACGTTTACTGCTGGCCCAACCGGGACGCCCTGGGCAACGCCCAGGCCGGCTGGACCGTGAACATCGAGACCGCAGGCAAAAACGAGCTGCTGCGCTCCCTGACCCGGGGGGCGGAGATCGACGATTCCGTCCGGCGGCTCCGGGAGCTGGTTGCGGCCCTGGGCTATGGGTCCCAGTGGCCGGAGCCGGAGGAATAGGAGGAAGCCATGCCCCACATTCAGGCACTGGACGGCCACGTGGCCGAGCTCATCGCCGCCGGCGAGGTGGTGGAGCGCCCGGCCAGCGTGGTCAAGGAGCTGGTGGAAAACGCCATTGACGCCAAGGCCTCTGCCGTGGTGGTGTCCATCCGCCGGGGCGGCATGGGCATGATCCGCGTCAGCGACAACGGCTGCGGCATCGCGCCGGAGGAGCTGCCCACCGCCTTTTTGCGCCACGCCACCAGCAAGCTGCGCACCGCGGAGGATCTGGGCAAGATCGGCACCCTGGGCTTCCGGGGGGAGGCCCTGGCCGCCATCGCCGCCGTCAGCCGGGTGGACATCCAGACCCGGGAGCGGGGGGCGTCCACCGGCGCCGCCCTCCATCTGGAGGGGGGCGTGTGCGGTCAGGTGGAGGCCGCCGGCGCGCCGGAGGGCACCACCATCACTGTGCAGGACCTCTTTTACAACACCCCCGCCCGGCTGAAATTCATGCGCAAGGACAGCGCGGAGACCGCCGCCGTGGCCGGGCTCATGCAGCATCTGGCCCTGTCCCACCCGGACATCTCCTTCAAATTCGTCAAGGACGGGGTGGAGGCCCTCCACACCCCGGGGGACGGGCGGCTGGACAGCGCGGTGTACGCCGCCCTGGGCCGGGACTTTGCGGCCACCCTCCTTCCCGTGGAGGGCCGGGGCGGCGAGGTGGAGGTGCGAGGCTTCGTCACCGTGCCCCTTCAGGGCCGGGGTTCCCGATCCATGCAGGTGTTTTTCGTCAACGGCCGGTTCATCAAGTCCCAGCTGCTCACCGCCGCCCTGGAGGAGGCGTACCGCAACCAGCTGATGAAGGGCAAGTTCCCCGGCTGCGTCCTCTCCGTCACCATACCGGTGACGGCGGTGGATGTGAACGTCCACCCCGCCAAGACCCAGGTGAAGTTCGCCCGGGAGCGGGAGGTATTCGACGCGGTGTACCACACCGTGCTGGACAGCCTGGAGCGCCGGGGCTCTCCCATCGCCCCCCGGCAGGAGGCGGCGCCCAGGGAGGACTTTTTCCGCACCATGGACGCCCATACCTTCCGGGAGAGCGGCGGCAAGGCGCCATCCCCGGAGCGGACGGCGGCGACAGGGGCGGCAGTGCAGCGTCCGGCTGCGGGTTCGCCTGCCCCGACCGGACGGACGGACCGCCCCGCGTGGGACAGCGAGTGGCGGGGCGGGAGTCGGGTGGCGGACAGTGCGCCCCCGGCGCCGACCGGCAAGGGCGCGGTCCTATCCCCGCC
>JAFUGI010000129.1 GCA_017469475.1 Oscillibacter sp.
GATATACTTCTGGGGGTCCTTCATGAACTCCACGACCTCCCGCAGCTCCTCCTTCTCCTCGTCGGCGCCGGCCACGTCCTGGAAGGTGACGTGCTGGTCCTTTTCCGAGAGGCCCCGGGTCCGGGCGGCGCCGAAGCGGGCCATGCGGTCCGGCCCCATGCCGCCCTGCTGGCGGGCGATGAGGAAGTACCACATGGCGCCCAGGAGCACCGCCGTCAGCACCCAGGGGAGCAGCAGCTCCAGCCAGTTGGTGGAGTGGTCCTGATGGTAGTTGTAGGACTTGATGAGGCCCTTGTCGAACTGGGACTCCACCAAGGGGTTCAGGTCGTCGTAGAAGAGGTCGAAGTCATAGAGCTCATAGCGCAGCGTGGTGCTGCCGTTGACCTCCTCCCGCAGGTGCATGGTCAGCGTGTTGTCCTCCACGGAGAAGGACTCCACCTTCTCCTGATAGAAGAGCTGGCGCACCTGGGAATAGTCCACCGAAGCGGTGGTGCTGTTCATCTCCCAGATCCAGCTGACGCACAGCAGGATGACCAGGGCCAAAAACAGAAAGCTCAGATTTCCGCCGCGATTTTTCCTTGTCAATGGGATCCCTCCCTTGGGAAGAATTGGTTCAGGCCGAATAGACCTCCGGCTTCAATACGCCGATGTAGGGGATGTTGCGATACTGCTGGCAGTAGTCCAGACCGTAGCCCACCACGAACTCGTTGGGCACCACGAAGCCGGCCAGGTCCGCAGTGATGGCCTTGGTGCGGCGGGAGGGCTTGTCCAGCAGGGTGACGATGGTGATGGACGCGGCGCCCCGGGTCATCAGGTACTGCTTCAAAAAGACCAGGGTGTTGCCGGAGTCCAGAATGTCCTCCACGATGATGACGTCCCGGCCGGTGATGTCCTGCTGAAGGTCGTGGGTGATCTTGACCCGGCCGGAGGAGGCGGTGGCGTTTTCATAGGAGCTGACGGCGATGAATTCCACGTCGCTTTTCAGCTGGCAGGCGCGGACCAGGTCCGCCATGAACACGAAGGACCCCTTCAGCACGCTGAGAAACAGCGGCGTCCGCCCCGCAAAGCGGGTATACAGCTCCTCGCCCAGCTCCGTGATGCGCGCCTTCAGCTCCTCCTCCGTCACCAGGACCTTCAGAATATCCTGTTCCATCTCACTTCTCATGGCCGTTCTCCTTTGTTTTGATTTGCAGGAACCGGAGGCGGGGACCCTCCGGCAAAAATTCCGTGTCCACGCCCAGCTGCCACACGGCGGCAAGGCGGCCGTCCCAAAGGACGGCGGGAAGACCGTCCCGCTGGCCGGGGGAGATGCCCCGGTCCCGGCAAAGCCGCTTGACGCTGCGGCTGCCACTGGCACCCGGTAGGGTCAAATACGCGCCGGCGGGGCAGGGGACTGCCGTTAGCTCCCCCGCTCCCTCCTCCGGATGGGGGACGCGCAGGGCAAGGCCCGGTCCCTCCCGCCGGTCCAGAAGGGTCAGGGTATAGCCACCCCAGTCCACCGGCCGGCCTGGCACGAGGACTGCTTTTTCGGGCGGGGGGACCGTTCGCTCCAGGATCAGTGTCTCCCGGCTGCGCCGGGCGACGACACCGTGGGGCAGGGACAGCTGCCGCTCCTTCCTGTCCTGCCGGAGGGCAAGGTCCGCCGCCCCCTCCAAATGGACGGCGCCCAAGTCCTTCCGTCCCGCGCCCAGAAGATCCAGAAGGCACTGGACCATCCGGGGACGCAGGACCTCCGGCGCCTCCCGCAGGGCCCGGATGGGAAGGGCGACCCGCCCCTCCTCCATAACGGCTTCGGCGGTGCGGCGCCGGGCCTCGGCCTCCAGGGCGTCGTCCAGGGCGGCCAGCTGCCGCGCCGCGGCGTTGATGTGGTCTACCGCCCGGGGGTTCAGGGCCTCCAAAAGGGGAAGGACCTCCAGCCGCAGCAAATTCCGGTCCGCCGCCGCCGGGTCGGCGTTGGTCTCATCCTCCACGTGGGGGATGCCGTGGGCGGCGGCGTACTGGGCAAGGTCCTGGCGGGAGACCTCCAAAAAGGGGCGCACGATGCCCGCCCGCTCCGGCCGCATCCCCGCAAGGCCCCGCACCCCGGTGCCCCGCACCAGATGCAAAAGGACGGTCTCGGCGTTGTCGCTTGCGTGGTGGGCGGTGTAGATGCGCTGGATGCCCCGCCGCCCGGCCTCCGCACGGAGAAAGGCGTAGCGCAGACGGCGGGCGGCCTCCTCAAGGGAGAGGCCCTCCCCGGCGGCCAGAGCCGCCGCGTCCCCCCGCCCGGAGACGAAGGGGATGCTCCGCTCCGCGCACCAGCGGCGCACAAAGTCCTCATCCGCGTCGGCGGCGGGGCGAAGACAGTGGTTGAAGTGGGCGGCCGTCACCGCGCCGCCTTGTCGGCGGCACCATTCGTCCAGCAGGTGGAGCAGGCACATGGAGTCCAACCCGCCGGAGACGGCGCACAGCACCGCCTCCCCCGGTCGGGGGAGATGGCGGACAACGGCTTGCCTTGTCAGCATGGCACGATCCTCCCGGCGGCGTCACTCGTCGTCATAGCGGGTATCCAGCGTGGAGAAGGTGGTGTACTCCGGCATCCACCGCAGCTCCACCTTGCCGGTCTCGCCGTGGCGGTTTTTGGCCACAATGCACTCGGCGATGTTGTGCTTTTCAGAATCCTCGTTATAGTAGTCGTCCCGGTACAAAAAGAGCACGATGTCTGCGTCCTGCTCGATGGCGCCGGACTCCCGCAGGTCCGAGAGCATGGGGCGCTTGTCGTCCCGCTTTTCGTTGGCGCGGCTGAGCTGGCTCAGGCACACCACCGGTACGTTCAGTTCCTTTGCCATGATCTTGAGCATCCGGGAGATGTCGGACACCACCTGCTGGCGGTTGTCCCCGCCCCGGCTCGCTCCGCCGGCGGAGGTCATCAGCTGAAGGTAGTCGATGACCACGAGGCCCAGCTCGTCCAGCCGGCGGCACTTGGCGTTCATGTCCGCCACGCTGAGCATGGGGTTGTCGTCCACCCGGATGTCCAGCCGGTTGAGCACGGTGGCCGCAGCGGCGATCTTCTCCCAGTCCGTCTCCCGCAGAAAGCCGGTCTTGAGGCGGTTGTTCTCCACCAGGGCCTCGGAGGAGAGCAGGCGGGTGGCCAGCTGCTCCTTGGACATCTCCAGCGAGAAGACCGCCACGGTCTTCTGGGCGCTTTTGGCCACGTTCAGCGCGATGTTCAGCGCCAGGGAGGTCTTGCCCATGCCGGGCCGGGCGGCCAGCAAAATGAGGTCGGACTTGTTGAGGCCCGTGATCTTCTGGTCGATGGCGGAAAGGCCCGTGGAAAGGCCGGGCAGATGGTTCTCGCTCTCGCTCATCTCCCCCAGCCGGTCCAGCACCTCCGGCAATATCTGCCGCAGGGGGACCATGGCCTGGGCGCTCTGGCCCCGGCGGATGGCGTAGATCTTCTGCTCCGAGGCCTCTAAGATCTCTCCGGCCTCGCCCACGCCCTCCTGCACCAGGGCGGTGATCTCCCCCGCCGCCTGGGCAACGCCCCGCAGCAGCGCCTTGTCCCGCACGATGGCCACATACTCCATCACGTTGGCGCTGGTGGGGGTGATCTCCATCAGCTGGGCCAGGTACGACCGGGTGGTCTGCTCGTCGTAGGTTCCCGCCTTCTGCATCTCCTCGCAAACGGTGATGCCGTCGATGGGCTTGGCGTAGGAGAACATGGTGTAGATGGTCTCAAAGATCTCCCGGTTCTGCCGGAGGTAGAAATCCGCCGGGCGGAGCTTGTCCATCACGTCCTTCACGCACTCGGGGTCGATGAGCATGGAGCCCAGCACCGCCTGCTCCCCCTCCAGGGAGTGGGGGAGGCTGCGCAGCAGCAGGTCTTCATTTGCCATGGGGTCTCACCTCCGATGGGGCGCGGGGCCCGCCGCCCCGCCAAAATGGCGCCCGCCCGGGCGCGAAAGGGGAAGAAGCCCCGCCCCTCCCGCCGGAGGGGCGGCCGGGAGCGCTTACTTCTCCTCGAACACGGACACGTACACCGTGCCGCTGATCTCAAAGCCCAGCTTGGCCTTGACCTGATAGCTGCCGAAGGCCTTGATGGGCTCCTCCAGCACCAGCTTCTGCTTGGGGATGTCGATGCCGTACTGGGCCTTGAGGCCGTCGGAGATCTCCTTGGTGGTCACGGCGCCGAAGAGCCGACCGCCGGTGCCGGCCTTGGCGGTGAGCTTGACCATGCACTCCTTGAGCTTTTCGGCGGTGGCCTCCGCCTCCGCCTTCTGTCGGGCCTCCTCCTTCCTGCGGGCGGCCTCCTTGAGGTTCATGGTGTTGATGGCGTCCGCCGTGGCGGCCACGGCCAGCCTCCGGGGCAGGAGGAAGTTGCGGGCATAGCCCTCCGACACCTCCACCATCTGGCCCTTTTTGCCCTGGCCCTTTACGTCTTGCTGTAAAATCACTTTCATGTCGATCGTCTCCTTTTCCAAACTGGGATCTGCGCGGCGGCCTGCGCCCCGCTCATGTTTCAAAATATGCGTTGATGGACTCCGTCAGCTGGGCACGCACGTCGGCCACGTCGCCGTTTTCCACCCGGCCGCCGGCGGTGGTGGAGTTGCCTCCGCCGCCCAGGGCCTCCAAAATGACCTGCACGTTGATCTCCCCCAGGGAGCGGGCAGACATCTGCACGTCCGAGCCGCTGCGGTAGAGCACAAAGGAGGCCTTGACCCCCTTGAGGGTCAGCAGCTCGTCCGCCGCCTGGGCGGCGGTGACCCGGTCGATGCCGTCCTCCGTCACGGCGGCGATGGCGATGCTGCCCCGGTACAGCTCCGCCTGGCGGATGATGTCGTACCGGGAGACCATGTGGGAAAGGTCGTTCTGGAACAGGCGCTGCACGCTCTCCGTGTCCGCGCCGGAGCGGCGCAGGAAGGCCGCCGCCTCAAAGGTGCGCCCGCCGGTGCGGAGGGAGAAGTGCTTTGTGTCCAGCACGATGCCCGCAAGCAGGGCCTCCGCCTCCTCCCGCAGCAGGTCCGCGGGAGCCACCATGTACTGCAAAAGCTCCGTCACCAGCTCCGAGGCGGAGGAGGCATAGGGCTCGTGGAAGCTGAAGGCGGCGTTTTCAATGTAGCTGGCGGCCCGGCGGTGATGGTCGATGACCGCCACCCGGTTGCAGGCGTCCAGCACCTGGGGACTTTCCACCATCTCAGGGCGGTTGGTGTCCACCACCACCAGAAGGGCGCCGGGGCGCATCTTCAAAAAGGCGTCCGACGGGGCGAGGAAAACGGAGTCATACTCCGGCAGGGAGCGGAGCTTTTCCAGAAGATCCTTGGCGGCGTTCCGCTCCAGGTCGATGACGATACGGCAGCGCCGGCCCAGCTTCCGGGCGGCGCAGCAGATGCCCGCCGCAGCGCCCACGGCGTCCATATCCGCGAAGCTGTGGCCCATGACGTAGATCTCCTCCGCGTCGGCCATCAGCTCGCTGAGGGCGTTGGCCATGACCCGGGACTTGACCTTGGTGCGCTTTTCCGTGGCCTTGGCCCGGCCGCCGTAAAAGGCGAAGTCCACCTTGTTGCGTACCACCGCCTGGTCGCCGCCCCGGCTGAGGGCCATCTCCAGGGAGAGGTTGGCGCTCTTGTAAAGCTCGGGAATGCTGCCGGCGTCCTTGCCGATGCCGATGGAGAGGGTGGGGTGTCCGCCCTCGCCTACCTTGATGTCCCGGATGGCGTCCAGCACGGAGAATTTCTCCTCCACGAAGTGCTCGTAGTACTGCTCTTCGAACATATAGAGGTAGCGGTCCCGCTCGGTCTTGAGGAGCAGACCGCAGCCGCTCTGAGCCCAGCGGTTGAGCTTTTCGTCGATTTGGGCCAGCACGGCGCTGCGCTGAGTGTCCGGAATGGCCTTCATCAGGTCCTCATAGCTGTCCAGCATCAAGATGGCCAGCACCGGCCGGGAGGCCATGTAGGCGGCGCGGGTGGCGTCGGCCTCGGTGGTGTCCACCCAGTAGGTGGTGGCCACCAGGTTCTGCTCCCCGCTGCGGCTCTTGGCCCGCACAAGACTGCCGTACACCCGGAAGCGGCGGCTGTTCATCTCCACCCGGTCCGGGCACTCCTGCTTCCCCTCCAGCAGCCACTGGACCGGAAAGTCGGGGGCCGCGTCCTCCACCTTCATCTCAAAGAGGTGGTCCCGCACGCCGGCCAGCTGCTGAAAATCCTCGTTGCTCCAGATGACCTCTCCTGTGTCGGGCCGGAAGACCATGATGGGCAGGGGGGAGTTGATGAGGGTGGACTTGCTGGCGGTGTCCACGCTGCCGGTCACACTGTCGATGTACTGCACCACCTGGGCCCGGCGCTTTTTGCTGCCCCGGGAAAAATAGTAGTACAGCGCGGCGGTGGCCGCCGCCTCCGCCAGGGCCAGCAGGGGATTGACCAGCGCCGCCGCGGCCACGAACACCAGAAGGCACAAAAAGTACAGCTTCATGTTGGGCTCCAGCAGGCGGGAGAGTTTTTGGTTGTTGTTCACAGGCAGCACCCCCTGGGGACGGATGGCGGCGGGCAGGGGGCGGCGCGCCGCGTATGGCGCCTTCCGTCCCGCCGAAAAAGACAATACGCCAAAGTTTAATATGTGTAGTATACCAGTTTTGGCAAAAAGAAGCAATACAGCCCGGAAAGAAAAAATCCGCCGGAGAAAGGGGCGCCCTCCGGAAGACAAGGAGACCGCCGCCTCCCGCGCACACCGCGGCTCCGCCGCCCCGGCAGGGGCGTGAAAGAGGACGAGAGATCGGGCGCGAAATCGAGCCGAAACGGGGCGCAAAACGGGGCCGAACCTGCCGCCCACAAAATTTGATGTATACAAACGGAAAAAGTTGTGATATACTACTCTGGATAAAGCGCCGGAGAGCACATGGCTCTTCCGCTGTTTTTCGATATTTCACCGCGAAGCGGCGCTTCCGCGGTCAAATACATGACAGCTCGATACCGGTTCTTGCAAGGACGTGACTGAACCCCTGCGCGGCGAAACGGGGCCGCGGAGGCAACAGCCGTCTCTTCTTTGCGTGCGCCTTTTTTGGGCGCGGCCCGGGCAAAAGCGCTGTCAGACCCATTTTCCGCATTTGCAAAGGAGTATTCTATCTATGGCAGAAAAACTGAAAATCATCCCTCTGGGCGGCCTGAACGAGATCGGCAAGAACATGACGGTCTACGAGTACGGCGGCGAGATCATCGTGGTGGACTGCGGCATGGCCTTCCCCGGCGACGATATGTACGGCATCGACAGCGTGATCCCCGATGTGTCCTACCTCATCAAAAACCGCGCCCGCATCCGTGGCCTGTTCATCACCCATGGTCACGAGGACCACATCGGCGCCATTCCCTACGTGCTCAAGCAGGTGAACCTGCCCATCTACTGCACCCGCTTCACCGCGGGCCTCATCAAGCTCAAGCTGGAGGAGCACGACCTTATCAAGTCCACCAAGCTCATCACCGTGGCGGCGGGCAGCAGCGTCCGGGCGGGGAAGTTCACCGTGGAGTTCATCCACGTGAACCACTCCATCGCGGACTCCGTGGCCTTCGCCATCCACACCCGGATGGGCACCGTTGTCCACACCGGCGACTTCAAGATCGACTCCACCCCCATCGACGGGGAGGTCATCGACCTTGCCCGGCTGGGCGAGCTGGGGAAGGAGGGGGTGCTGTGCCTGTGCGCGGACTCCACCAACGTGGAGCGCCCCGGCTACACCATGAGCGAGCGGACCGTTGGCCAGACCTTCACCCGCCAGTTCCAGGGCTGCGAGGAGCGCATCATCGTCACCACCTTCGCCTCCAACGTTCACCGCATCCAGCAGGTCATCGACGCTGCCGCCGCCTGCGGGCGGAAGGTAGCCGTGACCGGCCGGAGCATGGAGAACATCATGCGGGTCTCCACGGAGCTGGGGTACATGAAGGTGCCCAAAAACACCCTGATGGACATCAACAAGATCAAGGGCCTGCCCAAGAACAAGCAGGTCATCGTGACCACCGGCTCCCAGGGGGAGGAGATGAGCGCCCTGTACCGCATGGCCTTCTCCACCCACAAGCAGGTGGAGCTGGGGCCGGGGGACAAGGTCATCATCTCCGCCTCCGCCATCCCCGGAAACGAGGTGACGGTGAGCCGCGTCATCAACGAGCTCTTCCGCAAGGGCGTGAAGGTGGTCTACGACAAGGCCGACATGCTCCACGTCTCCGGCCACGCCTGCCAGGAGGAGCTGAAGATCGTCCACGCGCTGACGAAGCCCCGTTTCTTCGTCCCCCTCCACGGGGAGCAGCGCATGCTCCAGATCCACAGCCAGCTGGCCCAGCAGATGGGCATGGACCGCAACCACATCGCCATCGCGGACAACGGCTCCGTCATCGAGCTTACCGCCAAGACCCTGAAGCTGAACGGCTCTGTCCCCGCCGGCGAGGTGTATGTGGACGGCTCCGGCGTGGGCGACGTGGGGGCTGTGGTCATGCGGGACCGCAAGCGCCTGGCCGAGGACGGCATGGTGGTGGTGGTCCTGCCCGTGTCCTCTCACAACGGGGACCTGCTCTCCCCGCCGGAGATCGTGACCCGGGGCTTCATCTATGTCAAGGAGTCCGGCGACCTGATGCGGGAGCTCCAGAGCGTCGCCATGGATGCGGCGTCCTCCGTGCCCCGCAAGCGGAGCCGGGACGACGGGGACCTGAAGGGGGCGGTGAAGTCCGCCGTCAGCAGCTACCTGTTCAAAAACACCAAGCGCAGCCCTATGGTCATCCCCGTTGTGACCCGACTGTGAGAAAAAAAGAGGCCGCGGAGGATCTTCTCCGCGGCTTCTTCATTGACAAGGACCGCGCCGCGGCTCTACAATGTGGCAGAAAGCTGCGATGCCGGCAGGCATTGGGAAAGAGGAAGAGGCATATGATCGCAAAAGAGATGCAGGAGGAGGTCCTGGCGCTGGCCCGGGCCCTGGTGGCCCAGTCCAGCGTCTCCGGACAGGAGGGCGGCGCGGCGGAGGTGCTGCGGCGCGATTTGCTGAGCCATGGCTTTGACCGGGCGGAGATCGACCGTTACGGCAGCGTCGTGGGTTATCTCAAGGGAAAGCGGCCCGGGCCCCGGGTGCTCTTCGACGGCCATATTGACACGGTCCCCGTGGTGCGGAAAAACTGGACCCACGACCCCTATGCCGGGGAGATCGAGAACGGGCGGCTCTATGGCCGGGGCACCTCGGACATGAAGGGGGCCGTGGCGGCCTTTGCCGTGGCGGCGTGCCATTTCGCTGCGGCGTGCGGCCGGGAGTTCGCCGGAGAGATCGCCGTGGCCGGGGTGGTCCACGAGGAGTGCTTCGAGGGCGTGGCCGCCCGGGCCATCAGCGCGGCGGTGAAGCCGGACGTCGTGATCATCGGCGAGGCCAGCGAGTGCAATGTGAAGATCGGCCAGCGGGGCCGGGCGGAGATCGTGGTGGAGACCTTCGGCGTGCCCGCCCACTCCGCCAACCCCGAAAAGGGCGTCAACGCCGTGTACGCCATGTGCCGGGCGGTGGAGGCCATCCGGTCGCTGCCGATGGAGGAGCATCCAGTGTTGGGCAAGGGCATTTTGGAGCTGACGGACATCAAGTCTGCCCCCAACCCCGGGGCCTCCGTGGTGCCGGCCTACTGCCGGGCCACCTTCGACCGCCGCCTCCTGGTGGGAGAGACCCGGGAGAGCGTCCTTGCCCCCATCCAGGGCTATTTGGACCTTCTGGCGGCGGAGGATCCCACCTTCCGCTATCAGGTGTCCTACGCGGTGGGGGAGGAGCGGTGCTACACCGGCCGGACCATCCGGGGCACGCGATTCTTCCCCGGCTGGCTCTACGACGAGAGCGAGCCCTTCGTACAGAGCGTTCTGAGGGAGCTGCGCGCCATCGGCCAGACGCCCCGGGTGACGCAGTACAGCTTTTGCACCAACGGCAGCCACTACGCCGGGGAGGCGGGCATCCCCACTCTGGGCATCGGCCCTTCCCGGGAGGATCTGGCCCACACAGACGACGAGTACATCGAGCTTTCGGAGCTCTACAAGGTGACGGAGAGCTACGGCGCCGTGCTGCGGGCGCTGCTGAAATGAGCGGGCAGGGCGGGGCCGCCGCCCCGCCCGTCTTTTTGCCGGCGGCAAGTCGGAGAAGGGAGAGAGGATGAAGATGGTCCCCTATTTTGACGGGCACTGTGATACCCTCAGCCGCTGCCTGAGGACCGGGGAGAGCCTGCTGGAGACCGCCGGCCAGTGCGATCTGCGGCGCCTTTCCGCCTACCGTCCCTTCGGCCAGATCTTTGCCATCTTCCGGGACGGCGAGGGCTGCCCGCCGGAGGAGCTGACGGAGGACGCCCGCCGGCAGGCAGCGCTGTTCGAGCGGGAGCGGCGGCGGTATCCGGAGCTCATGGCGCGCTGCGCCCTGTCCGTGGAGGGCGGAGAACTGCTGGCGTGCGACCCGGAGCGGCTGGCGGAGGCCGGGAGCTGGGGTGTCCGGGCGGTGAATCTCACCTGGAACCACGAAAACGCCCTCTCGGGGAGCCACCGGGAATCGCCGGAGCGGGGGCTGAGCGATCGGGGCCGGGAATTCGTCCGCCAGGGGCAGGCATTGGGCATCCTGATGGATGTGTCTCACCTCTCCGACGCCGGCTTCTGGGACCTGGCGGACATGACGGCGGGGCCCATCCTGGCCAGCCACTCCAACAGCCGCGCCCTCTGCCCCCACACACGGAACCTGACGGACGACCAGTTCCGCGCTGTCCGGGACAGCGGCGGCGTAGTGGGCATCAATCTCTACACCGCCTTTGTGGGCGGGGACGGGTCCATGGAGGCGCTGCTGGCCCACTTTGACCACTTTTTGGCCCTGGGCGGGGAGCGGACGGTGGCCCTGGGCTCCGACTGGGACGGGGGCATCACCGGCGCCGGCGGCATTGCCGGGGCGGAGGATATGGTCCGCCTGGCGGAGGCCATGGAGCGCCGGGGCTACGGCGCAGCGCTGATCCGGGACATTTTTTATAACAACCTGGCCCGCCTGCTGGGCTTTGCATAAAAAAGCGCGGCAGCGCTCCGCCTGGGATCCGTTGGACGGAGCGCTGCCTGTTTTGCGGATAGCGGGGCCGGGGCTCTCCGGTAGCCCGCTTCTGTCAGAGGGTATCGTGGGACGTGATCTGCACCATTCCGGCCACCGTGGTGGAGATGGCCTTTGCGTAGACCGTGTAGGTAGTGTTCCGGATCACCGGATAGATGACGGACCCACAGGAAGAGATCCCCGTGCCGGAGGTGCTGGAGCCGCTGGCAGAGGTGAGCTTGAATTCTACCGTCCCATAAGCGGGCTTCCAGGTCCCGGAGATGGTGAGATACCCCTTTGTCAACTCAAAAATACCGAATTCCGGGTAGATTTTGTGCCACGCGCCGTCTTTCGGAAGATTGACGGAGACCGTTTGCACCTGCCCTTGGGGCGTTATGTCACTGCCGATCACACCGGCATAGAACTGGCCCTCCATGGGGACGATCTCCCCGGTCTCCGTGACAAAGGGCGGGGGCCAGGAGGGGTCGTCACGCTCCGAGGCAGAGGCCGGCAGGCAAAGTGACGCGACCAGCATGGCGGCGAAGAACAAGCTCAGGATGCGTTCTTTTTTCATGAAAACTCCACCTTTCTGTGATGTGTGTCAGATCCCACGCTGTCAGTTTATACGCGTAGTCAACACCGGGGACAAACGGGCAGTGGGAGAATGTGAGGCAAAAAATACCCCGGGCGCTGCCCTATTGGGAAGCGCCCGGGGCTTACTTCGCACGTTCGTTACTGAGCGGCGGGAGCAGCGGTTTCCGCGGCGGCGGCAGCCTCAGCGGCAGCCTTCTCCGCAGCGGCCTTCTTGGCGGCCGCGGCCTTTTCAGCCTGGGCCTTCTTGATGGCCTTGTACTTCTCCTTCTCCTCAGCCGTGGCGATGGGGGTGATGGCGTCACGGGGGCAGACCTTGGTGCACAGCTTGCAGTTCACGCACTTGCTGTAGTCGATGGAGGCCACGTTGTTCACCACATGGATGGCGTCCTTGCGGCATTCCTTCTCGCACAGTCCGCAGCCGATGCAGGAGTTGGCGCACACGCTCATGGCGTTTTTGCCCTTCTCCTGGTTCACGCACTGGACCCGCACCTTCTTGGAGGCGGGAACGGAGACGATCAGCTTCCGGGGGCAGGCGGCGGCGCAGGCCATGCAGTCCGTGCACTTGTCCGGGTCCACCACGGCGGTGCCGTTGGGACCGATGGACATGGCGCCGAACTGGCAGGCCTTCACGCAGGAGCCCAGGCCCAGGCAGCCCCAGGCGCAGTCCAGAGGACCGGCGGCCACCTTGGTGGCGGCGGTGCAGTCCAGCACGCCCACATAGTCGAACCGCTTCTTGGCGGCCTCGCCGCCGTTGCAGCGGACGAAGGCCACCTCCCGCTCGCCGGAGGGGGCCTCCTGGCCCATGATGGCGGCGATCTTGGCGGCGCCCTCAGCGCCGGCGGGGGCGCAGGCGTTCACCGGAGC
>JAFUGI010000130.1 GCA_017469475.1 Oscillibacter sp.
CTTTACAGTGCGCCCTGCCGGTGATACAAGCGCATCCTGTCACACGAAATCCCGCCGCCGCAGATCTGCAGCACCTTCCTTCCGTGTTACACCGCTGTCAAGCTTTTTCTTTCTTTGTCAAATTTCTTCTTGACATCTGCCGACTCAATGCTTGCCCAGGGAAAGCGCAGCATTTGCCTGCGGGGGCAAATGCGCATTTTGTCCCCAGGGGAAGCGTGACGTTTGCCCCCAGGAGAAGCGCAGCGTTTGCCGGCAGGGAAGGGGCGCTCACCGCGAACGGCCTTGCCCTGTGCGACGGCCAGACAGACGACCACAAAGCGAGACCAGCACCCCGGAGCCGTACAGAAAACCGCACACTCGCCGCCCCGGGGGCTTCCGCGCATTACTTCTTCGCCTCCGTACGGCACACCTTGGTGCCGGCCAGAGCCATGGCGAACGTGAACCAGAAAATGCACATCACCCGGGGATAGTGCCACGGATAATCTGCCATGCCGCACACTGCGATGCCGCACAGGGCGGACACGGCGCCGCAGGTCAGTGTCCGGGCGGCGGAATCCTCGCTGTGGCGGACGGCGTGGGCGCCCCGCTTGATGTTCCACAGCACGGAGCCCAGAAAGCCCAGGATGCCCGGCAGTCCCGCCTCGATCCACACCTGCATGTAGAAGTTATGGGCGTGGACGAAGGGGGCGTCCCCGTGATAGAGGTTGTAGTCCTTGATGTACTTCTTCACCGCGTCGGAGCCCAGCCCTGCGCCGAAGAGGGGGGAGCGGTGGATGACGGCCAGCGCCGCCTCATACAGCGGGAAGCGGCTGGCGGTGGAGGTGTCCGAGAAGTTGGTGATGGTCAGGATGCGGTGCCAGATGGTGGCGGGCAAAAACGGAACCGCCGCGCAGCACAGCAGGAGGAAGGCCGGGATCAGCCGGGGCCGCCACAAAAACACCATCACCACCATGGCGCCGGCAATGCCCACCCAGCTGGCCCGGGAGTAGGTCATGCCCAGGGCCGCGACGCCTACGGCGAACACGCCGGCCGCCGCGCACTTTCACAGACAGTGCCGGGCGCACAGGGACAGGGCCAGCACCAGCGGCAGCAGCATCACCAGCACCTCCGCGAAGGTGTTGGGGTTGTCGAAGTAAGACTGGACCCGGCCTGGCATTCCTTCATTCAGGGCCAGGTCCACATAGGAGATGTTGACCTCCACGCCCTGGATGCGCTGCACAACGCCGTAGAGGGACGACACCGCCACGCACACGCCGGCGCCTGCCGCCAGGCGCTTTAAGTCCTCTCCGTTTCGGACGGCGCTGACCGTCACCAGCACGCACAGGGCGGCGGAGATGTGGTAGCCCAGAAAGCGCAGGGACAGGGACGGCGCGTAGGACATGGCCACCGCCAGAAACATGGCGCCGAAGCACACCATGGGATAGAGTCCGATGTTCGCCAGGTCCAGCCGGAAGGAGGCGCGGCGCATGGCGCCCGCGTGGAACAAAAGGAGCAGCAGGGCAAAGCCCGTCAGGGTGTAGGCGTTGTCCCAGTAGGCAAAGGGAATGACCCACAGCAGCATGATGAGCCAGCTCTGGGCAATGGCGGTCTCCTCGCCCATTGCAAAGGCCAGGCGGGCGAAGAAGCTGCCCTCAAAGGTCAGATGCCAAGCCAGGTACCACCAGTGGAGCAGGCGGCCCGGCAGGGTCACGATCGCCGTCAGAGCCCGGCAGAGAAGACTGTCCCGCCAGCTTTTGGCCAAAACGCCCTCCCGGCACAGGGGGGCAAGGAAGCGGCTCTCCTCGATCTGCCCTGTGCACCACTGCCCCAGGGCGGCGAGCACGCGGTGGAGCGCACTCTCCTGATAGATAGCCGCCAAGGCCAGCCAGACCCGGTATACAAGGCTCTCCTGCAAAACTGTCATAGCTTGTCTCCGTTCGCTCAAAGATGATTTTTCACACGGTACAGCAGGGTCAGAAGGCCGAACCACCGCCGGCGCACCAAAAAGGCCACCAACTGCTTGTTGCGGCTCATGCCCTCCGGCTTCAGCGCGGCGATGGCCTTCGCCATGTCCGGCCGGCGGCACAGGGCCTCCACCGTCTGCTGCCGCTCCGGGAGGGACTTGGGGTTTCCGTGGGCATACTCATTGCCGATGGCGATGAGGAGCCCTGCCCAGCGGGAATTTTCCCGCCATTGGGGCATCTCCAGACCGTATCGCGCCGCCAGGGCCTCCTTCCGCTCCAGATAGCGGTCGAATACCGCCGTCAGGTCTCGCATGTACCGGCGGGTGGCGGAGGCGGGGTTCTGAAGGTAGCAGTACAGCGGCTGCTCCGTCACGGCCAGGCGGTCCGCGCCGCAAAAGTATTCCAGGAGGAACAGCTCGTCCTCCAGATAGGCCCCCTCAAAGGTGAGGCCCAGGCGGCGGATGCGTTCTGCCGAAAAGAGGTATCGCCAGATGAAGCCGTTGAAAATAGGGACGCGCAGCCGCTGACCCAGCAGGGGCAGCACCAGCTTCTCCCGAATCTCCTCCGCACCGTACACGCCGGAGGGGAGCAGCAGCTCCGCCGTGCGTCCGCCCTCCGGCGTCACATTCCAGTGGGCGCAGCCCACCGTGTCCGCCCCGGTCTCCCGCCGCAGGGCCCACAGGGTCTCCAGTGTCTGGGGGAGGAAGGCGTCGTCCGCGTCCAGAAAGGCGATATAGTCCCCTGCCGCCTCCCGCAGTCCCCGGTTGCGGGCCTCGCTGACCCCGGCGTTGCAGGGCTGGTGGAGGGCGCGGATGCGCCCGTCCGCCGCGGCGTAGCGGTCGCACAGGGCGGGAGAGGAGTCGGTGCAGCCGTCGTCGATAAGCAGGAGCTCCCAGTCGGAAAAGGACTGGGCCAGCACGCTCTCCACGCACTGGGGCAGCAGCTGCTCCGCCTGATAGACCGGCACGATCACAGAGATACTGGGCATGGGCGCCTCCTTCCGGCCCGCGAGGGGCCCGCTCCGCGGGCATTGCCTGCGCGGTCCAACGTCCTCATTGTACCCGATTCTGCCCGGCAGGTCAAGGCGCTTTCCCGCACTTGGCCTGCGGAGAAGGGGGAGGGGCAATGCGCTTTTCGGCGCAAGATGCAGAAAAGGCTGCGCCCGCCTTGGGCGCAGCCTTGCTTGATCGCTTGAAAAGGGTGGCGGTCCGATGGGAGCCGTCATGTTGCCAGCTTGGTGTTGATGTATTCCACGAACCGGTAGGTCAGGCCGTTTTCCGTGATGGGGTCGCCGGTGTGCTCTACCTGCCAGCCGGGCAGCTTATCCAGGTTGGGGAAAAAGGTGTCCGGCTCCCCCTCTGCCGCGGCTTCCACCTTGGTGAGGTAGACCCGCTTGCACCGGCACAGAAGAGCGGCGTATACGCTGCCCCCGCCGATGACCCACAAGGTGTCCGGATCGATGCCCGCGGTCAGCGCCAGGGCGGCGGCGGGGTCCGGCACGATCTCTGCCCCCTCCGGCGCCAGCTCCGCGTTGTGGGTGATGACAATGTTTCTCCGGCGGGGAAGGGGCTTCCCGCCGGGAAAGGAGTCCAGTGTTTTGCGGCCCATAATGACCGTACCGTCCAGCGTCAGGGAGCGAAAGTGCTTCATATCGGTGGGAAGGGAGAAGAGCAGTCCGCCCTCCCGGCCGATGGCCCAGTTTTGATCCACCACGACAATGGCATTCATGCGTTCATTCACCTCATATGGCAACCGGAATTTTTTCCGCAAAGGGAGCGGGGGTATAGCCCTCCAGGGAGAAGCTGTCTGCCGTGAAGGCATAGAAATCCGTGATCGACGGGTCTACCGTAAATTTCGGCGCGGGAGAGGGGGCTTGCTGCAGCATGGCCTCGATGATGGGAACATGGCGGTCGTAGATGTGCGCGTCGGCGATGACGTGCACCAGCTCGCCGGGGATGAGGCCCGAGACCTGGGCGAACATGTGGACCAGCACGGCGTACTGCACCACGTTCCAGTTGTTGGCGGCCAGCATATCCTGGCTGCGCTGGTTCAAAATGGCGTTGAGGACGTTGCCGGAGACGTTGAAGGTCATGGAGTAAGCGCAGGGGTAAAGGTGCATCTGCGAAAGGTCCTGAAAGGTGTAGAGATTGGTGAGGATGCGGCGGGAGGCGGGATTGTGCCGCAGGTCGTAGAGCACCCGGTCCACCTGGTCCATATCCCCCTCGGGATAGTGGTGCTTCACGCCGAGCTGATAACCGTAGGCCTTGCCGATGGAGCCGTCCGCGTCCGCCCACTGGTCCCAGATGTGGGCGTCCAGGTCGTGGATGTTGTTGGACTTCTTCTGCCAAATCCACAAAAGCTCCTTCACGGCGGTCTTCCAATAGGTCCGCCGCAGGGTCAGGATGGGGAATTCCGCCTGTAAATCGTATCGGTTCACGACGCCGAATTTTTTGACGGTGTGGGCGGGGGCGCCGTCGTCCCAGCGGGGGCGGACCTCCCGGTCGGTGTCCCACACTCCATGGTCCAGAATGTCCCGGCAGTTTTGCAGGAACAGAACGTCCGCATGGCTCATAGCGCACCCTCCTCTTCTCCGAAGTCCTACTCATTATACCAAACGCGGCGGCGAAAGTATAGCGGGAATTTCCCGGCCTTTTGCCGAAAGCGCATGACTTTTTCTCCGGCGTTTTGTGGGAATTATCGGTTGTGAAATTTGCCAAAGTGCGTTAAGATAGGCGGCTGGTAGGACTTTTTTCGCGGCGATCGGCCGCATTTTGGAAGGAAACGGAACATGGAACAAAACAAACTCCAAGTGGAATTCAGCCGGGAGGATCTGCGCAGACTGACGATCCCCCTGGTCATCGAGCAGCTGCTGGCCATCACCGTGGGCCTGTTCGACTCGGTGATGGTCTCCCAGGTGGGGGAGGCGGCCATCTCCGCCGTTTCGCTGGTGGATACGGTGAATGTGCTGCTGGTCAACACGTTCGCCTCCCTGGCCACCGGCGGCGCCGTCATCGCCGGGCAGTATCTGGGCCGGCGGGAGACGGAAAAGGCCAGCCATTCGGGAAGCCAGCTCCTGCTCTTCATGGGGGAGGTGTCCATCCTCATCATGGCCCTCTTTTACCTGGGCAAGGGCTTTGTGCTGGGGGTGGTGTTCGGCAGGATCGAGCCGGACGTGGCGGCCTACGCCAATACTTATTATATGATCGTGGAGGCCTCGGTGCCCTTCCTGGCCATCTACAGCGCCGGGGCGGCGCTGTTCCGGGTGATGGGCAACTCCCGCATCTCCATGTGGGTCTCCCTTGCCATGAATGCCATCAACGCGGCGGGCAACGCCCTTTTGATCTTCGTGGCCCACATGGGCGTGGAGGGGGTGGCCATCCCCACGCTGGTATCCCGGCTGGTGGCGGCGGTGGCCATGGTGGTGCTGCTGCGCCGTCCGGGCCTTTCCCTGCGGGTGGAGAAGTTCACCCTGCGTCACGATCCCTATGTGGTCAAGCACATTTTGCGCTTCGGCGTGCCCAACGGGCTGGAGGGCAGCATCTTCCAGCTGGGCAAGATCCTGCTGCTGTCCACTGTGGCGGTGCTGGGCACGGCGTCGGTGGCGGCCAACGCCATCGGCAACACGGTGTGCGCCTTCCAGTGCGTGCCGGGCAACGCCCTGGGCCTCGCCATGGTGACAGTGGTGTCCCGGTGCGTAGGCGCGGGAGATTACCAAAAAGCCCGGTATTACGCCAAAAAGCTCCTCAAGTCCACCTATCTTTACATGGGTGTCACCATTGCGCTGATCCTGGCGGTCCTGCCGCTGATCTTGCGGCTCTATAACGTTTCGGAGCAGGCGGCTCTCTGGGCAAGGCAGATCATCTGGATGCACGGGCTGGTGGCCATCGTGCTCTGGCCCCTGTCCTTCACCCTGCCCCAGGCCCTGCGGGCGGCGGGGGACACCCGGTACACCATGGTGGTCTCCACTGCCTCCATGTGGACGCTGCGGGTGGGCCTGGGCATGTTGCTGGGCCACCTGGGCTTTGGGGTCCTGGGCATCTGGATGGCCATGTTTGCCGACTGGCTTTTGCGCATCCTCTTCTTCCTGCCCCGGTTCCACGGCCACCGCTGGGAGACCATGGCGGTGGACGACTGACGCGTCGGACCGCGGAGCGTGCCGGAGCAGGGGGCCATCAGACCGTGAAGATCGATCAGACCTGAAAAACCACGGAGCGGCTGAGCCGCTCCGTAGTTTTTGAGGTCTGATCGATTTCACGGTCTGATGGACCCCTGCTCCGGCACGCTCCGCGGTCCGTCCGACGCGTCAGTCGTCCACCGCCATGGTCTCCCAGCGATGGCCGTGGA
>JAFUGI010000131.1 GCA_017469475.1 Oscillibacter sp.
GGACGCAGCGGGGCTCCACAGTGGATGCAGAACCGGGTGCCCGGGACCCGGGCGGCACCGCAGCGGCCGCAGCGCTCCGCCGCCTCCGGCGCGGAGGGGGCCGCCTCCAATGGGGCGGCGTCCTCCGGAGTCGTATGGGCCTCGGCGGGCGGGTCCGGCTGCTGATGAGGGGCGCCTGAGGTCAGTATTCGATAGTTGATGGAGCTCCAAAGCAGGATAGCGCCTCCTGCCACACCATTGTGGAACACCACCGTCAAAATCACTGACATGAGGAGGAACGCACCTGCGCCGTAAAAAATCGTGATGCGCCGGGCCAGCTTCTTTTCCACATAGCGCCGACGGATGCCATAGCGGTAGACGGCGATGGGCAGAGAGTAGATCGTGACGGTTATCAAAAGACTTACCAGCAGGTCCAGCATCGTGCTGGAGATCGGACTATTTTCGCCCTGCTCCTGCTCTGTCCGGGCGTCCAGGGCGGAGTAGTCCATGCTGTCCAGAACGGAGAAGAGGTCCGCCTCCCGGGTGTTTCCCGCTGTGTGCAGATAGGAGTAGCTGACCGCGATCAGGTACCCGTACTTCAAATAGGCCATGGTCTTGCCGCCGGCCCCCAAAACGGTCCCGTCCGGGGCAATCAGCTGCTCTAATTCCAGAGAGTAGTAGGTCCTGTCGTTGTAGACGATCTTTGCGGGGATCGTATCCCCAAAGAGCGCGTCAGCGTCCCGCTCCGACAGGGTATCCGAGCAAAGCTGACTGCGACTCCAGGGAAAGGACGGCTCCGTTGACGATAGGGTTTGCCACAGGTCCAGTACGCCGAAGGAGAGAAATGCGGCATCGTTCACATAGACAAAGCTCCTGTCGACCAAATCGTCCTCTACCGTTACCGGGACCTCCCGCCACCCGCCGGGCAGGAGGAAGGAGACCCCGGTCTCCGCGTCCTGGCACACGCGGGAGGCCTGGGCTGTCACCGTCAGGGCGGCGCACAGCAGCGCGCACACCAAAAAGGCTGTGATCCGTTTCATCGCGCTCTCCCTCCCGCGCCCGGTCCGGGGCGCTGTTGGTATGAAGAGAGTATAACAAAACTGACCTAAAATTGCAACTGAACAGCAGGAAGCCCCGGGGACCGATTGGTCCCCGGGGCCGCGCTTTTGGGAGGAGGTGTTACTTCAAAAAGGAGCCCAGGATGCTGCCGAGGCCTCCGCTCTTGCCGCCGAGGAGGCTTCCCAGAAGGCCGCCGGAGCTGCCGCCGCCCATCAGGGAGCCCAGCACGTCCGCCGGGCTCACGGCGCTGTCGGCGCCCTGGCGCTTCTGGGTCTCCTTGCCCAGAAGGCTCATCACCAGCGGCGCGGCGGAGGCGAGGACCTTTTTCACGTCGGCGGCCTGGACGCCGGAGTCCTTGGCGATCTGGTCCACCACGGCGGCGGAGTCGGACCCCAGCAGGTGATTGACGATCTTGGCGCCGTCCTGGGTGTCCACGCTGCCGAGGAAGGCGGTCAGGTCCGCGGTGTTGCCGGCGGCGTGCTGGCTGAGGGCGGTGGCGAAGCCGGCGGAGGTGTCGGCCCCCTTGGCCTGGTTCAGCGCCCCGCCCAGCAGGGCGGGCATGGCGGCGTTCAGGATGCTGCGGGTCTGGTCGCCGGACACGGCGGAGGTTTGGCTGACGCCCTGGATGCTGGCGTCGGAGAGTACGGTGCCCAGCAGGGATTGGATGTCCATGGAAATGCCTCCTTTTTCATTTGTGCGCGGTTTGCCCACCGCGAAGCACGGTCCGCGATGGGCCGCTGTGCTGCGTCCGCCACCCGGCAGGGGACGGCGGGCGCGTTTACCTGAGGAAAGTATACAACCGCCCGGCCGCCAAAGTCAACTGCCCGCCCCTCACCACAGGCGGGGGAAGCGGGAGAGGAGGTCGTTCAGACGGTCGGCGGCGCTCTCCAGAGCGGCGGAGCCGATGTCCTGGATGCCGGCCACGGCGGTGCGGATGCCCTCCGCTGTGGTCTGGAGGTCCGAAAGCTGGGAGCGGATGCCCTCCATCTGCTGGCGGGCCTGGGCCACTTGGGCGTTGGCTGTCTCCACTGCGGCGTAGGCGTCCCGGGCAAAGGAGAGGACCGGCGGCAGGTACCGAAGGCACAGCGCCGCCACCACGGCCAGGACCGCAAGGCGCACCCCCAGCCCCACATACCGCCATTTTTCCGCTCGCCGCTTCTCGGCGAGCAGCTCCGCCAGGATCTCCCGGTCCGTCATGTCCTCGATGGGCTTTCGCATAGCGCATCCTCCTTGCCTGCAAGGCGTTTTTATCAGGATACCAGACCGCCGGGCAAAGCGCAAGCGCGCCCGCCGGAGCGGACGCGCTGGATGGGTAAGGGGCGACGCTCCCCGAACGGCCGCCTCAGCCGGGAAGGCCCAGGTCCTCCGGCCGCCGGTCCTCCCGGTAGGGGTTGAGGTGCTGGTTCACCAGGTCCAAAACGGCGTCGGCGTCGGGATAGATGTAAGGGGACTTCCAGTTTCCCGGCAGGGTGGAAAAGTCCACCCCCTCCGCGCCGATGGCCACGGCCTCCCGCCCCAGCCAGGCCAGGTTCTCCAGGGACAGCTCTGTCTTCACGTTAGCGCGGAAGATCTTCACAAAATCGTCGATGCGGGTGAGGTTGGCAGCGTTGAGCATCTTCTTGGCCACGGCCTTCAAAAACTTCTGCTGGGTCTGCATCCGGCCGATGTCCTCACTTCCGTAGCCCGTGCCGTCGTTGTTGTGGCGAAAGCGCACCACCTTCAGCGCATCGGCGCCGCTCAGGTGCTGGGACCCCTTGGAGAAGTGGATGGAGAGGTTTTGCACCTCGTCGTCGTAGTTCATGTCCACCGGCACGTAGAAGTCCACGCCGCCGATGGCGTCCACCAGCTGCTCAAAGCCCCGCAGGTTCACCGCCACCGTGTAGTCCACCGGGATGCCCAGCTGGGCGGACACGGTGTCGGACAGCTGCTCCATGCCGCCCAGGTTGTAGGCGGCGTTGATCTTCCAGGCCTTGCCGTTGATGACGGCCTTGGTGTCCCGGGGGATGCTGACGCCGTAAATGGCGTGGTTCTCCGCGTCCACCGCCATGAGGAGGATGGTGTCGCTGCCGCCGTTGTCATCGTCCAGTCCGGCCACCAATATGGTATAGAACCGGTCCTTCCGCTCCCAGTGGGCGGAGTCGTCCTCCACCGGTTGGGCCAGATGCTCCGCCGTTTCGGCGGCGGAGGCGGAGGAAGAGGCGGCAGATTCCGCCAGCTTTTCCGGCTGGGTGCTCTCCGCCGGGGCGGGGCGGTCCTTCTGCTCCGGCGGTCGGAACAGAAGGCGGTTTCCCGCGTACACGGCGGCGGACAGGATCAGCGCGGTCAAAAGCAGACGGCGCAGGACATGACGGCGGCGGGGTTTCACGGACATGGGACACAACGCTCCTTGCAGGTGAGATGTACTTTACATAACGCCTACCCATTATAGCGCACGGTGTCGAAACATGCAAGATGAAATCGACCGCCGGGGGAAGGATCTGCGCCGCGCTCCCTCAGGACCGGCCGCTCCGGCGCTCCAGCAGGGCGCGGATCTCCTCCA
>JAFUGI010000012.1 GCA_017469475.1 Oscillibacter sp.
AAAAAGGAGGAAGTGCAATGGAGCAGAAATTCTACATTTGCGAGCACTGCGGCAACATCATCGCCCTGGTGAAGGACAAGGGTGTGCCGGTGATGTGCTGCGGCCAGAAGATGACCGAGCTGGTCCCCGGCACCAGCGACGGCGCCCATGAAAAGCACGTGCCCGTCTATACGGTGGAGGGGAACCTGGTCACCGTGACGGTGGGCGCCGTGGAGCATCCCATGCTGGAGGCGCACTACATCGAGTGGATCTCCCTCCAGACCAAGTTTGGCAATCAGCGCAAGGTCCTGCATCCCGGCGACGCGCCCAGGGCCTGCTTCGCCCTGTGCGAGGGGGACGAGGTAGAGGCGGCCTACGCCTACTGCAACCTCCATTCCCTCTGGAAAGCGTAACGATCTTCGCAATCCAGGCATGGTTTCTTTTCCGGCCCGGTGCTGCCATTTTCCGGCAGCGCCGGTCCTTTTTTGCCCTCTTGGGGCATCTGATCGCCGGTTGCAAATCGAAAAAACGTGTGGTAGGATAGGAAATCAAACGCAAAGCGCGTTCCAAAGGAGGTCGAAGGGTCCTATGCTGACGTGGTATGAGATCTGCTGCTATTTTCTTCTATACGCCTTTTTGGGCTGGGTGGTGGAGGTGTCCTATCACGCGGTCGTGCAGGGCATCGTGGTAAACCGGGGCTTTCTTGCCGGGCCGGTCTGTCCCATTTACGGCTTTGGCATGGTGGGGATGCTCCTGCTGCTCCAGGCTGTCACTCCGGCTCAGGCGGAGGGGCATGATCTGCTGGTGCTGTTTTTCGGCGGCACGGTGCTGGCAACGGCCATTGAGCTCTTCGGCGGCTGGGCGCTGGACAAGCTGTTTCACACGAAGTGGTGGGACTACTCCAAGGAGCCTTTCAATTTCCATGGGTACATCTGCCTGCGCTTCAGCCTGGCCTGGGGCCTGGGCATCGTCATTCTGGTGGAGCACATCCACCCGCTGCTGGCAAAATACGTGGTGGGCCTTCTGCCCTGGAAGATCGGCTGCCCGATCCTGGCGGTCCTGTACGCCGTGTTGTTCGCGGATACCGCCATGACGGTGGTGACACTGCACAAGCTGACCCGGGGCCTTGCGGAGATCGAGCAGGCCCAGGCGCGGCTGCGCTCCGTCAGCGACAAGCTGACGGATGTGATCGCAGACACCAGCATGGCCGTTGCCCAAAAGGTCCAGGAGAACCAGGTGCAGGCGGCCCTGGGCCGGGCGGAGCTGAAGGACGAGCTGGAGGAGCGGCGCACCCAGCTCCAGCAGGAGTCGGCCCGCAGACGGGCAGAGCTGGAGCGGCGGATGGAGGAGCTGTCCGAGCGTCTGCTGGGGAACCCCGTCTTTGGCCCCCGCCGGCTGCTGCAGGCCTTCCCGGACCTGACCTCCCACACCCACAGGGAGGCCATGGAGCTTTTGAAGGAGCGGTACCGCCGCCTGCGGGAAAGCGTCCGCTCCGGCCGGGAGAACGACTGAGCTTCATTGCCCACGAAAACATGCGGCCCACGACAGAGTCTGCCGTGGGTCTTCTTTTGCACTGGGACGCGAAAAAGAGACGTTTGCCGCTCGCCTGCCGGGCATCTGCCATCCTTTTTGCGCCGGGCTACAGGGGAGAGGAGAGTCTTTTTCACAAGGGAAAGCCGCTGATAGAGCAGAGCATAGGCTATGAATATTGTAAAGCAGATGCCCCTTTTCGCTACCTCTTCCATAAAACCCTAAAAACCCGCAGAAAAAAGGGTTGACAAAATTCATTATGCAGATTATGATACCAACAAACATACGAGGTAAGTATGTGGAAAGGAGATGTCAAGCGTGAACCTCCGGTTCGAGCGGCTGCTGCGCAGCAACTTCCGTTGTGGACGAATGCGGTACTCCCGGGCAGATTGTGCCGGGGAGCGGATCGCTGCGCACCGATAGCGCACGTTTGGCTCCGGCATGGATCATGTTTGCCCGGGAGCGAGCTGCCCTGGGTATTTTTATGCCCTTTTTCAATTTGAATTTGGATAAGGAGTATCACCATGAACCATACGAAGCTGTTTTTCAAAAGAGCCGCGGCTCTGACCTTTTCCCTGCTGCTGACCGCCTCCGCCCTTACCGGCTGCGGCGGCGCAAGCTCCACCGCCTCCTCCGGCACATCGTCCGCATCCGGAGGAGGGACCACCGCAGCGCCCGCCGCTTCCGCTCCGGAGGCCCAGGCGTCTCCCGCCAAGGAGCCCACGGTGGTGAAGGTGGGCTTCAACGCCATCCAGGTGCCGGCCTGCTATGTGGACGCGGACGGCAATCTCGCCGGCGACAACTATGAGGTGATGTCCCTGGTGGACGACCTTCTGGAGGACTACGTCTTTGAATACGAGCCGGTGCAGGCCGACGTGATCCTGGCGGGCCTGGACGCCGGCACCTACGCCTTCGGCATCTCCAACTTCTTCTACAACGACGAGCGGGCGGAGAAGTATCTCTTCCCCAAGTACCCGGTCTCTGCCGGACTGCGGGGGTTGATCCTGCCCACGCGCCTCAAGGACAACTTCACCTCCGGCACCAGCGATGAGATCCTGGGCCAGTTCGCCGCTCAGGGACTGACCATGATCCCGGTACAGCCCGGCAACTCCGCCGACGCCCTCTTCACCGCCTACAACGAGACCCACGATCCCAAGATCAAATTCGACGTGGCGGAGCAGACGGATGTGGCCACCTCCATCCGTTACATCGCGACCGGCCGGTATGACGGCAGCCAGTTCCTCAAGAGCAACTACACCGCTGTCAATGAAGAGGTGGACCCCGACGGCGAGACCTTCTTCCTGGGCTTTACCAACGGCGCCTTTGCCACCTGGACTCTTTTTGCCAAGGGGCAGGAGGAGCTGGTGGAAGCCGTGGACGGCGCGGTGAAGCAGCTCTTCGAAAACGGCACCATGGCCGCCATCTCCCAGAAGTACTACGGCGAAAACGTGTACGCCCTGATCGACGGGTTTGAGTACGCCGACGTGGCGCCCAACCCCAACTACCAGTGAGCGGGGCGGACGCCCTGCAAGCGGGATAAAAAGAATGAAACGAGGTATTGCGCAATGAAAGGAACCTACAAACGTGCTGCGGTCCTGGCGCTGTCTCTTGCTCTGTCGGCCTCTCTTGCGGGCTGCGGCGGCGCCTCCAAAGGAAGCGGCTCCGCCGCTCCCGCCGCGTCCTCCGGTACGGGGGCGGCAAGCGGGGAGAAAACTCCGACGGTCATCAAGGTGGGTTTCAACGCTGTACAGGTCCCTGCCACCTATGTGGATGAAAACGGCAACCTGGCAGGGGAGAACTATGAGACGCTGCAGCTGGTGGACGACCTTCTGGAGGACTACGTCTTCGAATATGAGCCGGTCCAGCAGGACGTGATCCTCACTGGTCTGGACGCCGGGACCTATGCCTTTGGCATCGGCTTTGTCAAAACGCCGGAGCGGGTGGAGCGGTATCTCTTCCCGGAGTACCCGCTCTCCGCCATCGTGCGGGGCTTGATCCTGCCCACCCGGCTCAAGGACAGCTTCACCCCCGGCACCAGCGATGAGATCCTGGGCCAGTTTGCCGCCCAGGGACTGACCATGATCCCCGTGGAGCCCGGCAGCTCCGCAGACTCCCTGCTCACGGCCTACAATGAGACCCACGATCCCAAGGTGAAGTTCGACGTGGCGGAGCAGACGGACGTGGCTACCTCCATTCGCTACATCGCCAACGGCCGGTACGACGGCAGCCAGTTCACCACCAGCAACTACTCCACCGTACACGAGGAGGCCGACCCCAACGGGGATACCTTTTTTCTGAGCTTTGACGACGGTGCCTTCGCCTCCTGGCTGCTCTTTGCCAAGGGGCAGGAGGAGCTGGCTGCGGCCGTGGACGGGGCGATGCGGCAGCTGTTTGAAAACGGCACCATGGCCGCTATCTCCCAGAAGTACTACGGCGAAAACGTCTTTGCCTACATCGACGGATTTGCATACGCCGACGTGGCGCCCGATCCCAACTATCAGTAAACAACAGGTTCCAGGGCCCGCCGTGCGGGCCGGTGAGGGGCGGAGGATACCGGCATCTCTCCGCCCCTCACATCCGCCTGTCTCGGGAGGAACGCTATGAAATTCTTCGACCTTTCCTATTTTATCGGCTGTTTTTCCAAGCTGATGCCCTATCTTCCCCTGACGCTGATGATCCTGCTCATCGCCATGGCCATCACCATTCCGCTCTCCGCCTTTCTGGCCTGGCGGAACCTGCAGGGGAACGCGGCGGAGAGGGGTCTCATCCGCCTGTACATCCAGGTGATCCGGGGGGCGCCCTTCATCGTGATGCTGTTCGTCGTGTACTTCGGCATCCCCAAGCTGATGCTCGCCCTCTTCGGCATCGACATCAACGGGTGGAACAAGGCGTCGTACATCATCATCACCATGGTGCTCTTCCAGTCCGCCCGCATGAGCGAGGCCATGCGCGCCGCCTACCTGGCGGTGCCCCGGGGACAGATGGAGGCGGTGTACAGCTGCGGCATGACGGGGCTTCAGGGCTTTTTGCATGTGATGCTGCCCCAGACCGTGCTGGTGGTGCTGCCGAACCTGGGGAACCTGGTCCTCAGCAGCCTTTTGGAAACGGCGGTGGGCTTTTCCGTCGGCATCATCGACTTCGTGGGAAACGCCCGCATGGTCACCAGCCGGGACTACGGGCTCCACACACTGGAGATCTATCTGGCTGTCGCCCTGGTGTACTGGGCGCTGGCCGTGCTGCTGGCGCGGCTTTTCGGCCTGTTGGAGGGAGCCCTTGCCCGGCGGCAGGGACGGACGCTTTCCGGCAGGAGCAGCGAGCGGAAGGGGAGGCGAGC
Source organism: Oscillibacter sp. (assembly GCA_017469475.1). Taxonomy (GTDB): domain Bacteria; phylum Bacillota; class Clostridia; order Oscillospirales; family Oscillospiraceae; genus Oscillibacter. The sequence goes on from JAFUGI010000012.1 coordinate 4,844, forward strand.
GGCGCGTGTTTAACATGGAATTTGCCCGGGCCACCATGGGCGCGATCCTGCGGGAGGGCCTGCCCGCCACGCTGACGGTGGTATTCTGGACGCTGGTCATCTCCCTGCCGCTGGGCTTTTTGCTGGGGCTGATCCGCTTTCGGCGCGTCCCGGTGCTGATGCCCCTTTCCACGGTGGTCATCTCCTTCTTCCGGGGCACTCCGCTGGTCATCCTGATCTTTCTGCTCTATTCCGCCCTGCCGGACGCCCTGGCCCGCCTGGCTCAGATCCACGGCTGGGGCATCGACGTGTACGGCCTGCTCCTGGGCAGCACCAAGGGCTACGCCGTTTTCATCTGCAGCACCTTCACCATCTCCACCATGGCGGAGATCTTCCGCTCGGCCTTGGGGGCTGTGGAGGCGGGACAGCTGGAAGCGGCCCACTGTGTGGGCCTGAGCACGGCCCAGGCCTATTGGCACATCGTGATCCCCCAGGCGCTGGTCAGCGCCCTGCCCAACTTGGGAAACGACGTCATCGGCCTTGTGAAGGGCACGTCGCTGATGTTTTACATGGGATTGAAGGACATCATGGGTGTCGCCAAAACGGAGGCGGGGCCGGCCTACGCCTATGTGGAGGCGTATGTGGATGTGCTGATCGTGTATGTGGTGCTGTGCTTCATCCTGCAGGAACTGTTCCGCCATCTGGAACAGCGTCTTCGCAGCTACGGCGCAAAGGGATAAGGAGGAAGAGCATGATCGAAGTGCGGGGACTGCGCAAGTCCTTTGGAGAAAACGAGATCCTCAAGGGGATCGACGTCCACGTGGACACCGGGGACGTGGTGGTCATCCTGGGCCCCAGCGGCAGCGGGAAGACGACGCTCCTGCGGTGCATCAACTTTCTTGAAAAGGCGGACGACGGTGTTTTGACCGTGGGAGATATGACACTGGACCTCAAGTCGGTCCGCAAGAAGGACATCGCCGCCGTGCGTAAGCGCACGGGGTACGTTTTTCAAAACTACAATCTGTTCATCAACAAGACCGCCCGGGAAAATGTGATGCTGGGGCTGACGGTGGGGCGGAGGATGCCCAAAGACCAGGCCTTTGCCATCGCCACGGCGGCGCTGGACCGGGTGGGCCTTTCGGACCGGTACGACCACTATCCCAGCCAGCTCTCCGGTGGGCAGCAGCAGCGGGTGGGCATTGCCCGGGCCATTGCCCTGAACCCGGAGGTCATCCTCTTCGACGAGCCCACCAGCGCCCTGGACCCGGAGCTCATCGGCGAGGTCCTGCAGGTCATGAAGGACCTTGCGGAGGACGGCATGACCATGCTGGTGGTGACCCACGAGATGGGCTTTGCCCGGGATGTTGCCAGCCATGTGATCTTCATGGACGACGGCGTCATCGTGGAGGAGGGCACCCCGAAGGACATATTCAACCATCCGCAGCACGAGCGGACCCGCCAGTTCCTGCGCCGCATCCTGAAGGGTGAGGCCGGGGAGTTCGGCGGCAGCGGCATTTGAGGAGGCAAGCATATGAAGATCACGGAAGTGGAGATTTTTTTGCTGGACGGCGGCCGCCCCACCTGGCGGCCCATCGTCTGCCGGGTCCATACGGACGAGGGGATCTACGGCTGCGGCGAGGCCTGCCTCGCCTTTGACGAGGCGGCCCACGGCGCCTTCGGGATGCTGCGGGAGATCGCGCCCATGGTCCTGGGCCGGGACCCCATGGACAACGAGGTCCTCTGGGACCATATGTTCCACGACTCCTTCTGGGGGCAGGGCGGCGGAGGCGTGATCCTCAGCGCCATCAGCGCCATCGACATTGCCCTGTGGGACATCCGGGGCAAGGCCCTGGGCGTTCCGGTATGGCGGCTTCTCGGCGGCAAGCGGAACCTCAGACTGCGCGCCTACGCAAGCCAGCTGCAATTCGGCTGGGGAGACGGCATGGTGTTCGACAAGGGCTATCGGGCGGAGGACCTGGCCCAAAGCGCCGCCGCTGCCGCGGCCGAGGGGTTTGACGCCGTGAAGATCAATTTCATCACCTACCGGGAGGACGGCAGCCGCTGGGGCTTTTTGCGGGGGCCGCTGAGCCTGGAGACAAAGCACATCATCGAAAAGCGGATCCGGGCCGTGCGGGAGGCGGTGGGACCGGAGGTGGACATCCTGCTGGAAAACCACGCCCGGACGGATCGAGTGTCCGCCGCAGACCTTGCGGAGGTAGCCAAGCCCTACGGCATCCTCTTCATGGAGGAGCCCACCACGCCCATGCTCACCGATACCTGCCGGGAGATCCATCAGCGCAGCGGCATCCCCATTGCCGGCGGCGAGCGGGTCTACGGCCGGTGGCACTTTTTGAACCTGTTCCAGGCCGGCGCCTTCCAGGTGGCCCAGCCGGACATCGGCATCTGCGGCGGCATCACGGAGGCCAAGAAGATCAGCGACATGGCCCACGCCTTTGACATCTCCGTCCAGCCCCACCTCTGCGCCAGCCCCATCGCCATGGCGGCTACGCTGCAACTGGAGGCGGTACTGCCCAACTTCTTCATTCACGAGCACCACGTCACCGCCCGCTCTCAGGCCAACCGCTCCCTGGGGCTGTACGATGACCAGCAGTCTGCCGGCTATTGCACGGTGCCGGACCGGCCGGGCATTGGCCAGGACCTGTCGGAAAAGGCCATTCGGACCGCCCTTGCCCATGTGACCGTGCGGGAAGGGGACTGATGCGCCCCGCTCTGGACGCGTCGGCCGCCCGGCGGTATCTGCGTGCCATGACCCGCCTGGCTCTGCCCATCGCCTGCCAGCAGCTCACCGCGTTTCTTGTGAACCTTGCGGACAATGTGATGATCGGCCAGCTGGGCGACGCGGCGGTTTCCGGCGTGTATATGGGGAGCCAGGTCCACCTGCTGCTTCAGTGGTGCCTCACCGGCATCACGGCGGCCGTCTCGCTTCTGGCTGCCCAGTACTGGGGAAGGGGGGACCTGGGCGCCATCCGGCGTCTGGCCGGCATCGGCTTTTCCCTGGGACTTCCCCTGACGCTTCTTTTCCTGGTGCCCTCTTTTCTGGCGCCGGAGGCAGTGCTCTCCCTCCTGACTCGGGAGGCAGGCGTCCTGCGGGAGGGGCGGCAGTATCTTCCCCTTCTGGCGCTCTCCTTTCCCTTCTTCGGCGTCAGCCAGCTGTGGAACAGTACGCTGCGCTCTGTGGAGGAGGTGCGGCCGGGGATGTATGCCGCTCTCGCGGCGCTGGGGACCAATGTCCTTTTGAACGGCCTTTTGATCTTCGGCCTCTTCGGCGCGCCGGCCCTGGGCGTCCGGGGCGCGGCCATCGCGACGCTGCTCTCCCGTATGCTGGAGTGCGGGCTGTTGACCGCCTACCTCTTTCGCCGGGAGAGGCTGTTGCGCCTGCGGCCCTGCCACCTGCGCCCAACGGACAGCGCCCTTTGGAAAGCCTTCCTGCGCTGCGGCCTTCCGGTTTTTGCGGGGGAGGTGGTCTGGGCGCTGAACGTGATGATGCACAATTGGTTCATGGGCCGGTACGATGAGAGCGCCATCGCCGCCTATGCCATGGCAGGGCTTTTGTGGGAGGCGGCGCTGATCTGGGTGGTCAGCATGGAGTCTGCCGCGGCCATCCTCACCGGCAAGCTCATCGGGGAGCGGCGCTGGGAGGAGCTGCCGGTCTATGCCGGGAGCATGCAGGTTATTTTCCTGGGCATCGGCGCGGTCACCGTGCTGGGCCTTTTGGCGGTACGGCGGCCCTTTTTGTCCCTGTATCGGGTCTCGCCGGCGGCCCGCTCTCTGGCGGATCGGATGCTGTGGGTCCTGCTGCCGGCCATGTTCGCCTCCATCTACGAGGACATGACCCTATGCGGCATCGTCAAGCAGGGCGGAAGCCCCGGGTTCACCCTGGCTGTGGACTGCGTGTGCGCCTTTGGCATCGTGCTGCCGCTGAGCCTTATGGTTTGGCGGTTGGGACTTCCGGCGGAGGTCATGTACGCCATGACAGTCCTGGACCAGGTGCTCAAGGTGGTCCCCGCCGCGTGGAAGGTGAACCGCCTGGACTGGGCCCGGGACCTGACGGCGCCCCGGCAGGAGGTAAAGGGACGCCCATAGCGCCGTTCGTTTCCAACAAAAAATCGGAGGGATACCATGAAGCTGCCCTATATCGATATGCACTGCGACACCCTGACGGACTGGCTGACCCGTGGAGAGATGCGGGACTTGGGGACGCTGCCGGACAAGATGGTCGATCTGGACCGTCTGGCCGCCAGCGGCGCCATGTGCCAGTTTTTCGCCATCCATTTCAAGCCCCGCGCCGCCGGTCTCCGCTGGCCCTCCGACGAGGAGATGTTCCGGGGCAGCCGGGAGCTTCTGCGCTCCTCGGCGGAGCGGAACCGCGACCGGTTTGCTCTGGCGCATCAGTATGATGAGCTCCAGGCCAACTACCGGACGGGAAGGGTCTCCGGTATTCTGACCTTTGAGGATAGCCGTATCCTGGACGGGGATCTTGACAAGATCCGCTTTTACCACGACCAGGACGTGCGGTGTATGGGCCTTGTGTGGAACGCAGGTCCCTACACGGCCTCC
>JAFUGI010000132.1 GCA_017469475.1 Oscillibacter sp.
AGGCGGAGAGGGGAGCGGGGAGGATCATCCCTGAGTGGGGCCCTATGTCGTGACTCATTCCGCTTTTGAGGCGGGTTTGCCGCCTGAATAGCGCCCAGCGCTGAGCGAAGCGAGGCCTCACGCCGACCAAAGCGGTCCAATGCCGCCGCGATGGGCGCGGGGCCTCCATTGCGAAACACGTTTCGCAATGGATCAGATTCTTTCTCACCATGAAAGGAGATACACCATGAACGAACAAGAGCCCCTGACCTCCCCCTGGGAGGAGGAGAACGCGCCCCTGCTTCCGGAGGGCTGGAAGGAGGGAGAGGACCTGTTTGCGGCGGAGGAGGACGCCGCCCCCACCACGGGCGGCGAGCCGTCCGCCGGAGAGGAGCGCGCCCCGGAGGGCGCAGACGGGAAACGGACCTATCGGCTGAAGGTCAACCACCGGGAGCGGGAGGTGGCCCTCAGTGACGAGGAGGTGGTGGCCCGGCTGCAAAAATCCTACGCCTTTGACGAGTGGAAGCGGCCTGCGGACCTGCGAAGCCAGGTGGAGGAGGCCCGGGCGCTGTACCCCGATCTGCAGGAGGTCCCCGAGGAAGTGGCCCAGGCCGTTGCCGACGGCAGCGGCTTTGTCAGCGCCTATTCGGCCTGGCGGGAGCGGGAGACGGCCCGCTCCGCAGCGGCGCTGCGGCGGGAGAACGAGATCCTGCGCCACAACCAGGAGGTCCTGTCCCGCGCACCGGTGCGGGGCGTGAGCGGCGGAGGCGGTACCAACGCCCGGCCGGTCAGTGATTTTGAGCGGGGGTTCGACGCGGACGCCTGGTAAGACCCAGGCGGGAAAGAAAGGATGATCGACATGGCAGGCATGAATTTGGCCAGCAAGTACGCAAGCAAGGTGGACGAGCGGTTCTACCGGGAGTCTCAGGCGGCGCTGGCACTGAACAATGACTATCAATTCTCCGGGGTGAAGACCGTGAACGTGTACTCCGTGCCCACGGTGCCCATGCGGGACTACACCCGCAGCGGCGTGAGCCGGTACGGCGTGCCGGAGGACCTGAAAAACAGCGTCCAGGAGCTGACGGTCACCAAGGACCGGGCCTTCACCTTCATCATCGACAAGGGAGACAAGACCCAGTCCATGATGGTGATGGACGCGGGCAAGGCCCTGGCCCGGCAGCTGCGGGAGGTGGTGGTGCCGGAGTACGACACCTACGTGTTCCGCACCCTGGCCGAGACGGCCCAGAAAACCGGCAACACCAGCGCCGCGGCGGCCACCAAGGCCAACGCCTACGAGCTCTTTTTGAAGGGCCAGGAGGTGCTGGGGGACAAGAACGTGCCCGACACGGGACGGGTGTGCTTCTGCTCCTACAAGTTCGCCAATCTCCTCAAGCAGGACGCCAGCTTCATGCGCTACGGCGACGCCGCCCAGCAGATGCTCTCCAAGGGCGTTGTGGGCGAGGTGGACGGCTGCCGCATCGTGAAGGTGCCGGCGTCCCGCCTGCCGGCGGGGTGCGCCTTTTTGCTGACCCACCCCATCGCCGCCACGGCGCCCAAGCAGTTGGAGGAGTACAAGATCCACGACAACCCGCCCGGCATCTCCGGCTGGCTGGTGGAGGGGCGCATCCTCTATGACTGCTTCGTGTTGGACGAGAAGGCGGACGCCGTGTACTACCACGGCACGGCGCTGAGCTGAGAGGACCGCGATCCGGGGGCCGACGCGTCGGCCCCCGGGCCGCGGCGCAAGGCAAGGAGAAAGGAGACGGGGTCATGACCTACGGAGAGATCCAGCGGGCGGTGCTGGAGCTCATCAACCAGTACAGTATTGCCGGAGAGACCATCTCCCCGGCGTATAACAACCAGTCGGACTATATCCACCGCATCCCAAACCTCATCAACCAGGCGCTGGTGCGCATCCGCATCGGGCCGCGGCCCGAGGCGGTATTCCGGCATCTGGAAAACGGCGACGTGCACACGGACAGCGGCATCACGGTGTATCGGCTGCCGGCGGACTTCTGGGCGCTGAAAAGCGGCGGCATGACGCGCATGGAGCGCGGCACCCTGCGCCCCACCAACCGGTACTGGCTGCGGGGACGGAGAGAGATCGCCGTGCCCACGGCGGAGGATGAGGGCTACTACTGCGAGTATTACCGGCTGCCGGCCCTGCTGGACGCGGACATCGCGCCGGGGGACCCGGTGGCGGAGGACGACGAGGTGGTGCAGGCGGCCATTTTGTACGCGGCGGCCTTTTTGGTGCTGCCGGACGACACGGCGGCCTATGAGGCGCTGTTTCAGGAGTACGAGGACCGCCTGTCGCTGCTGCGTCTGCCGGTTACGGCGGAGGTGCGGCCGGTGGAGGACGTATACGGAGGGGAGAGCGCATGGCAAAGCGCGTGACGCTGCGGCGAACGGAATATACGGCGGACTTTCCCCGGCTGGACGGCGGACTCAATCTGGAGGAGCTTCCCTACCGGCTGCGGGCCAACGAGAGCCCGGAGATGAAAAATCTCTGGTGGGAGGACGGCGTGCTCCAGACCCGGCCGGGCCAGGTGTGGGCCACGGCGGAGGGCGCGGCGGCGGGAACCGGCTGGGCGGCGGCCCAGGAGCCCTTTTGGGGCCACGCCTTTTTGCACATCGGAAGGCGGCTGTACTGCGCGGCGCTGGACGGGGAGGAGCAGCTGACGCCGATCGCCCTGGAGGGGCCGCCGGTACCGGAGAACCGGGGGACCTTTTTCCGGTTCGGAGAGTGGCTGTTCTACAAGAATCGGGGCGGCTATATCCGCATCACCCGCCGGGAGGACGGGAGCTTTCTGGCAGAGGATATGGCGGAGCACGCCTACGTGCCCACCGTTGCCATCAACGCGGACCCGGAGACGGGGAGCGGCGACCTCTATCAGCCGGAGAACCGGCTGAGCGCCCAAAAGCGCGTTACCTACAACGCAAAGACCGAGCGCAGGAGCGAGGAGTTCGAGGGGACCGGCGGGCGGAGGCGGTTTCGCCTGAGCGCGGCCGCCCGGAGCGGCAGCCTCCTGGGCATCGGGGCGGTATACCTGGACAGCGCTCTTTTGGAGAAGGACGCCTACAGCTTCGACGAGGAGACGGGCATCCTGCTCTTTGAGACGGCGCCGGAGGAGGGGAGCATCATCACCGTGTATCTGGACTACGGTGTGGCCAGCTACCGGCTGCCGGTCCGGGAGGTAGACGGCGTGGACCGGGTGATCGTGGACGGTGTGGAGCTCCGGGAGGAGGTGGATTACACCGTGAACCCCCGGCGGGGGCTGGTGGAGTTCACCACGGCGCCCCGGGCCACCGACCCGCCTACCAACAACACGGTGGAGATCGTGTACCGCAAGGAGAACGCCCAGGCGCGAGACGCCGTTTTGGGCTGTCCCTGCGCGGCGGTCTACGGCGGCGGAGTGCAGCTTTGCATCGTGCTGGGAGGCTGCGAGGACCAGCCCAACGCGGTGTTTTGGAGCGGCAACGACGACACGGCCCTGAACCCGGGGTACTTCCCCATGCCCTTTTACA
>JAFUGI010000013.1 GCA_017469475.1 Oscillibacter sp.
AGACACGCGCTGACGATGCGCATACGGCGCCTCCTCTCCGCTCCGCCGCCGCTCCGACGCGGCGTCACTCCGCCCTCTCCCCCGTCTCCCGGCGGCAGCAGAAGCACTCCGGCGAATGGGCCGCCAGCACGCCGATGGCCTGGAGATAGGAATAGATGATGGTGCTCCCCACGAAGGTCATGCCCCGCTTTTTCAGGTCCGCGGACACGGCGTCGGACAGGGGGCTGGCAGTGCGGAGGGTCCAGTCCTCCCGGATCACCCTGCCATCGGTGAAGCTCCAGATGTAGCGGTCAAAGCTGCCAAACTCCGCCTGGATGTCCAGGAACACCTGGCTGTTGCGGATGCTGGCGCGCACCTTCAGGCGGTTTCGGATGATGCCGGGGTCCGCCAGCAGCGCCGCCGCCTTCTCCTCGCCGTAGGCAGCCACTCGGGCGGCGTCGAAGCCCTCGTAGGCCCGGCGAAAGGCCTCCCGCTTATTCAGCACGCACTCCCAGGAGAGTCCCGCCTGAAAGCACTCCAAAATCAACAGCTCATAGAGGGCGTGGTCATCGTGACAGGGCACAGACCACTCCTGATCGTGATATTGAACATAGCGCGGGTTTTTCAAATTCACCCAGCTGCAGCGCACAAGCTCCGGAGTGCTCATCCCTCCGCCACCTCATAGCCGGCCTGGCCCAGCAGGTCCAACGCCCGGTCCAGCTGCTCCGCCTTAACCAGAATGTAGTCCGTGTTGTAGGTGGACACGGCGAACAGGCCGATGTGGTTTTCCGCCAGAATGGCGGAGAGGCGGGAGAGGATGCCGACCAGTGAAAAGTCCAGCGTCCCCTGAATGTAAAAGCCGCGCCAGCCGTCCTCCCGCGCCAGGGTGCGGGGTGGCACGTCCTCCGTTCTGCACACCAAGGACAGCTCCTCCCCGGTCCTGGCGATAAAGTAGAAGGGTCGCTCCAGGTCCAGCTCCCCGACGTCCGCCACCTGGCAGACGGAGAGCGCAAAGTCCAGTTTTTTCAGCCGCATCGGTCGTTCCTCTCTTCTTTCCTGTTTTATTCCGGCTCAGTCGATGCCCGTGACCGTGTATCCCGCCGCCTCCACGGCGGCGGTCAGGACCGCGTCCTCCGGCGCATGGGCCCGGTCGCAAAAGACCTCCGCCCAGCCCTCTTCCAGCCGCACCTCCACCCGGTCCACCTGCTCCACCGCCTCCAGGGCGGCACGGACCGTCTCCGCGCAGTGGGTGCAGGCCATGCCCGTGATCTTCACCACCTTGTAATCCTGCCGCTGAAGCTTGAAGATCACCGGGCGGGTGCCGTCGTTGCAGCAGGCGATCATCAGGTGCTCGTCGTTGGTCCAGCCCCGCATGATGCTGCCGCCCTGAAGGGCGGTATAGATGTAGCGGCTGATGCAGTCCCAGGCCTCGGAGCACTGGGCGCCACGGCCCATGGTCCAGAACGTATCCTCCTGCCCGTAGCGCGTGAAGAGAAAGGTATCCCCCACGTTGTAAAAAGGACACGGCCCGCTCTCCGGGTCCGCAAGATAGGCCCCCTGCAGCTCCGCAAACACCTTCTTTTCGATGACCTCCACCAGACATTTGTACTGCATTGCCGCTCCTCCTGTCTCCTTTTTTGATGGCGCACCTGCGGCGCCGCATCCGTGGGATGCCGCCCCTGAGAGCATCCCTTTCCCGGGGCGCCTCCCGGATCTTCCCCTATTCCTCCACGCGGGTGAAGCGGCGGTACTGCCGGCCGTCCCGCTCCACCAGCTCGTTCCACATGGCCGTCGGCCGCACCCAGACGCCTCCCTCGCCGTACAGCGCCCGGTATACCACCATGGGCTCCAGGGTCTCAGAGTGCCGCGCAAGATACAGAACCTGATATTCGTTTCCCTTAAAGTGCCGGTACCGCCCGGGTCGGATCTCCTCCATAGTCATGCTCCTTTCGTTGGCCGGGGCGTCCGCCGCACCCTTGCGAAACACGTTTCGCAAGGGACGACTCGCGCATATCGCAGCGGCATGGAGCCGCTTTGGTCGGCGCGAGGCTGCGCTTCGCTGGGCTCAGTGTTTTTGAGGCGGCAAAGCTGCCTCAAAAACGATTGAACTTCCCTTCGGGGCGAGAGGCCGGGCTTGTTTGCGCCCTTCGTGATCGGCTGTCGGGGCGTCTGCTCCGAAAGCAGTTGCGCCGTCACCGCGCTGCGAAAACGTAGGCCTCCTCCGCCCAAGAGAGCAGCTCGTCGTCCAGCTCGTCCTCAGAGGCGAGGACGATGTGGTGGGTCCAGCGGCTGGGTCGCGCCTCCACGCAGACCGCGATTCGAGGCGACGACAGCGAGTAGGGCAGCCCCAGCGTCAGCACCAGGTAATGCTCCGGCAGCAGGGCCTTCCGCCGCGCCCGGAGAAAGGACACGCAGGCGAATACCAGGCGGTTTTTCAGGGAGATCTGCGTCCGGTGGACCACGGCTGTCATCGGTCCGCACCGCCGCTCCAGCCGCTCGCAGAGTGCGCCATACAGGGCCAGCTCCTCCCCCTTGCCGTCAAAAAACAACAGCGTATCCAGATCCGGCACCACAGTCCTCCCGCCCCTCTTGTTTTAATTCCCACATTTTTCCTGTCGCGCAAATCAGCCCCGCTGCGGAGCCGCCCACTCCACGCCCATGCGGCGGTGTTTGTCCGGCGCGTCTGATTTGCTCTGCCCCCATCTTACCACAGCGCCGGGCAGAAATGAAGCCCCAAATGCACGATGGCGCTGATCGCAACGGGGTGCACCGGTTGGTGCGCCCCGACTTTTGTGCCCGCAAGGCAGATATGGGCAAGAGAAAAGCCGCCCTTACGGGCGGCTTTTCAAAAGCGGTTTCGATTTTTAATCGTCCATCAGTCCAAGTTCTTTATACTTTTCCTCCGGTACGAGCCGAGCAAGCGAAGCGGGACTGAGCTCTTCGCCATACCTGTCCAGCGGATACTTTTGGTCGATGTTATTGATGCGCAGTAAATCGATCATATACTGATAATTGAGAGGGTCATACTCAGCGCCAAACTGGAAAATCGGAGAAAAGGCGCACCACTTCCCCGTGCTTTGCTGCTGGAACATCCGGGTACGCGGATCAAGATCCTTCAGCTCTGTCACGTCCTCATTGTGGACGATGATCCCACGCAGGGATTCTTTCGCAATACGTTCTTCATTGGCAAACATAACGAGTTTGTCTGAACCATACGGTGAGCCGCAGTCTGTTATTTCATACCCGCCTTTAGCCGCGCTTTTCGGCATTTTGTCCGGTATGCTGTGATAGGTAATATGTGCCGCGCACTCCTCAGCAGGCATATTGATGGGTGCGATCTTCACTTTGACATCGTTTTCTTTCATGATGTCATTCACATCATCATGGATCATCACATCCCATCCCTTGCTCTGCATCAGCACGACGGCGCGGCGAACTGCCTCCTGCGCGGGACGGCGGCCATACATCATCTCTCCCATGGCCATGAAGCGATCGGTATAAGGTGTTTCCCCGGAGAAGCCTTTGGCCGTCAGACAGGCATAGACCTCCTCCATTACCTCCTGAAAATAGAACCAGGACAAGATCCACATCCTTCTCATGGAAATATGGCGATCTGATCGTTCCTCTTTTTGCTCCCTCATCCCTCTTTTGATGGTCGCATAGTAGATCCCATAAAGGATAACCAAAAAGAGAAATGTAAAAAACGCACCCATGGGAACGCTCCTTTCCTGATGGTGAGTGATGCGTTGGTCCTTGCGGAGAGCATAACACATCTGGAGGAAAAAGGCAAGGCGGGGCAAAAATGAAATCAAAAATTTCATGATTCTTCTGGTTCCCTAAGTACGCCAAGGGGCGGCCCTCCGCGAAAGAAGGGCCGCCCCTTTTGAGTGCTCATTTTCGATGCCGCACGGGTCACTTCATCAGCTCGTACATGACGGCCTTAATGGTGTGCATCCGGTTTTCCGCCTCGTCGAAGACGATGGAGCGCTCCGACTCGAAGACCTCATCCGTGACCTCCATGGCGCTGCGTCCGAACTTCTCGCCCATTTCCTTACCCACCTTTGTCTTGTGGTCGTGGTAGGCGGGCAGGCAGTGCATGAAGCAGCACTGGGGACCGGCATTGTCCATCAGGGCCGTGGTCACCTGATAGGGGCTCAAAAGCTCGATGCGTTCCTGCCAGACGGATTCCGGCTCGCCCATGGAGACCCACACGTCGGTATAGAGGACGTCCGCCCCCCGGGTGGCCTCCATGGGGTCCTCGATGAATTCCAGCACGGCGCCGGTCTGGGCGGCGATGGCCTCACACTCCGCCACTAACTCCGGCGCAGGCATGTAAGCCCTGGGCGCGCAGGCCACAAAGTGCATCCCCATCTTGGCGCAGCCCACCATGAGGCTGTTGCCCATGTTGAACCGGGCGTCCCCCAGGTACACCAGCTTCACGCCCCGGAGTTTTCCGAAGTGCTCCTGAATGGTGAGGAAGTCCGCCAGGATCTGGGTGGGATGGAACTCGTTGGTCAGGCCGTTGAAGACCGGCACACCGGCATAGCGGGCCAGCTCCTCCACAATGTCCTGGCCGAAGCCCCGGTACTCGATGCCGTCATACATCCGGCCCAGCACCCGGGCGGTGTCCGCAATGGACTCCTTCACGCCGATCTGGCTGCCGGTGGGGCCCAGATAGGTGGAGCCCATGCCCAGGTCCTGGGCGGCCACCTCAAAGGCGCAGCGAGTGCGGGTGGAGGTCTTTTCAAAAATCAGCGCCACGTTCTTCCCCTCCAGATACCGGTGGGGAACGCCGGCCTTCTTCTTGGCCTTCAGGTCGGCGGCAGTGTCCAGAAACTGCTGGATCTCAGCAGGTGTAAAGTCCAACAGCTTTAAAAAGTGCGTGTGGTTTTCCATGGTGTCCTCCTCTCAGCTCAGGGCCGCTTTCATAATGGCGAGGCCCGCGTCCATCTCTTCCTTCGTGATGACCAGCGGCGGCAGCAGCCGCATCCCCGGCCCGGCCGTCAGGACCAGGAGGCCGCTTTCGATGAGCTTTGCCGCGATGTCGCTCTTGTTGTACCCCTCCCGGACCTCGATGCCGATCATGAGGCCCAGGCCCCGGGTCTTGCCGAAGCAGGGCAGGTCCAGCGCCTCGATGCCCTGGCGGAGGTACGCGCCCTTGGCCGTGACCTGAGCGAGGAAGTCGTCCGTCAGCGTCTCCTGCACCACAAGACCCGCCGCCGCGCAGACGGGGTTCGCGCCGAAGGTGGTGGCGTGGGTGCCGGGGCCCAGAACGTCTCGGCACTTGTCATTTGCCAGGATGCCGCTCATGGGCAGCCCCCCGGCGATGCCCTTGGCAAAGGACACCACGTCCGGCAGCACGCCGTACTGCTGGAAGGCGAAGAGGGTCCCGGTGCGGCCGATGCCGGTCTGGACCTCGTCCGCCAGCAGCAGCCAGTCCCGCTCCCGGCACAGCCGGGCCACAGCGGCCACATACTCCTTTTCCAGGGGCAGTACGCCTCCCTCCCCCTGGACCAGCTCCACCATGACGGCGCACACGTCGTCCCCGGCGGCAGCCTCCAGGGAGGCAAGGTCGTTGGCCTCCGCATAACGGAAGCCCTCGGTAAAGGGGAAAAAATAGTTGTGAAACACGTCCTGTCCGGTGGCCTTCAAGGTGGTGATGGTCCGGCCGTGGAAGGAGTTTTTCAGGGTGATGATGGTGGCGCGGCCCTGGCCGTAGCGGTCAAAGCTGTACTTCCGGGCCAGCTTGATCATGCCCTCGTTCGCCTCGCCGCCGCCGTTTGCGAAGAAGACGCAGCTCGCTCCGGTCCGTTTACATAAAATTTCCGCCAGCCGGGCCGACGGCTCCGTGTAAAATAGGTTGGACACGTGGCCCAGCTTTCTTGCCTGGGCCGCGATGGCATCCGCCCAGGGGGCATAGCCATAGCCCAGGTCACAGACGCCGATGCCGCTGGTAAAGTCGATGTAGGCCCGGCCCTCCGGGTCGTAGAGCGTGGCGCCCCGGCCGTGGTCAATGGCCACAGGAAAGCGGCCGTAAGTTGACATAATATATCTTTCTGTGGTGCTTTTGATCTCCTGCGAGGTCATACGCTCTCCTCCTTTTTCAGCATGGTGCCGATGCCCCGGTCGCTGAGCAGCTCGATGAGGATGGAATGGGGGATCCGCCCGTCCAGAATGTGGACCCGCTCCACCCCGCCGGCGATGGCGTCCACGCAGCACTGCATCTTGGGGATCATGCCGCCGGAGATGACGCCCTGGGTGATGAGGGCCGGGACCTCATAGGTATGCACCACGTGGATGAGGGTCTCCTCGTCCTTGGGGTCCCGGAGAAGGCCCCGCACGTCCGTGAGCAGGATCAGCTTCTCCGCGTGCAGCGCCTCGGCCAGCTTTGCCGCGGCGGTGTCGGCGTTGATGTTGTACGCCGTTTCGGCGTCCACCCCTTGGGCCACGGTGGAGATCACCGGGATGTAGCCCGTCAGCAGGGCGTTTTCCACCGGCTCCGGGTTCACGCCCACGATCCTGCCCACGAGGCCGTACTTCTCGTCCAGGCACTCCGCCTGGAAGAGGCGGCCGTCCATGCCGCAAAGGCCGATGGCCTGGCCCCCCAGTCGGTTCAGCTGGGCCACCAGGTTCTTGTTGACCTTGCCGCACAGCACCGACTGCACGATGTCCATGGTGACCTCGTCGGTATAGCGCAATCCGTCCACGAACCGGGACTGGTGGCCGATCTTTTTCAGCATGTCGGAGATCTCCGGCCCGCCGCCGTGGACCACCACCACCCGGATACCCACCAGGCTCAGCAGGATGATGTCGCTCATCACGGCCTTGCGCAGGTCCTCGGAGATCATGGCGTTGCCGCCGTATTTGACCACGATGGTCTTGCCGGTGAATTTTTGGATATAGGGCAGGGCTTCCACCAGGGTCCGCGCCTGCTGTGCATGGGATGACATGGGACGTTCCTTCTTTCTGTGGTCTTTGCCGCCTGAGCGGCGGCCCGGCGATGCTCAGGTCCGGTAGTCGCCGTTGATTTTGATATAGTCGTAGGTGATGTCGCAGCCCCAGCAGGTGCACGCGGCGTCCCCCTGCCCCAGGGCGATGCGGATCTCCACATCGTGCTCCGTCAAAACCCGCTTGGCAAGGTCCTCGTCAAAGTCCAGTCCCCGCCCCTTGGCGCACACCTGGACCTCCCCCGCGGCGCTGGCAAAGCGCACATCCACCTTCTCCGGGTCGAACTGGGCGCCGGAATAGCCCATGGCGCACAGCACACGGCCCCAGTTGGCGTCCGCGCCGAAGACGGCAGCCTTGGTCAGCGTGGAGGAGATGACGGACTTGGCGACCATCTCCGCCTGCTGCACATCCGTGCCGCCGGAGACGATGCAAGTGATGAGGTGCTTGGCCCCCTCGCCGTCGGAGGCCATCTTCTTGGCCAGGGCGATGCACAGCGCCTGCATGGCCTCCAGAAACGCCTCGTAATCAGGTCCCTTGGCGGTGATGGGGGCGTTGCCCGCAAGGCCGTTCGCCAGGACCATGCAGCTATCGTTGGTGGAGGTGTCCCCGTCCACGCTGATGCGGTTGAAGCTGACGCCCACCGTCTCCAGCAGGGCAGTGCGGATCATCTCCGGGGAGATGGCACAGTCCGTGGTCAAAAAGCAGAGCATGGTGCCCATGTTGGGGTGGATCATGCCGCTGCCCTTGGCGATGCCGCCCATGCGGACGGTCCGGCCGCCCACGGTGGTCTCCACCGCCACCTCTTTTTTCACCGTGTCGGTGGTCATGATGGCGTGGGCTGCGGCGTCGCTGCCCTCCGCCGAGCGCTCCAGCGCCGCGTACAGCTCCGGCACGGCCGCCTCGATGACCCCCACGTTCAGCGTCTGGCCGATAACGCCGGTGGAGGAGACCAGCACGTCCTCCGCCGGGCAGCCGATGGCCGCCGCCGCCGCGGCGCACATCCGCTCTGCGTTCTCCTCCCCCTGGGGGGCGCAGGCGTTGGCGTTGCCGCTGTTGGCGATGATGGCCCGGGCGATGCCGCTTTGCAGGTGGGCCCGGTCCACATGGATGGGCGCGGCCTTGACCACGTTTTTGGTGAAAACGCCCGCCGCCGCGCAGTCCACATCGGACACGATCAGCGCCACGTCCTTTTTCCAGGCGGCGTGGGTCTTGACGCCCGCGTGGAGTCCGGCGGCCCGGAATCCCTGAGCGGCGCACACGCCGCCCTCGATAAAGTTCAGCATAGTCATTCCCTCGGTCTCAATTGGATTTGCCGGAAGATCGTCTCCCGGTCACAGGCTGAGTCCGGCAGTCTCGTCGAAGCCCAGCATCGAATTTCTGTTCTGCACCGCCGCGCCGCATTTGTCATCCCGCTCGGTTGCCGCTTTGCGGCGAGAGCGGTTGACATTCCCCCGTCCCCAGGGGGCGGCCGGC
>JAFUGI010000133.1 GCA_017469475.1 Oscillibacter sp.
CAGTCCCTCGCCCCGGCGGTGGACGCCGGCGCCTCCGCCGGTCACGTTTTTCTCTCTGCCCCGCGGTCGATTGTCCATAGCTGCCTCTTTTCTGCGCCGCCTTAGAAGGGGCGCGTGGTGATGGTCTCCCTTCTATTGTACTGAGAAACGGGGAAAAATCAAGCGCTTTTGGAAAGGACTTCCCCCTTCCTCCCCCGCCGCGCAGGGGTCTCCGGCGTCCGGCCCTCCTCCATCGGCGCAGGGGCCGCCCCCTTCCGGCGTCAAAAACGCCGTCCCCCGGCAGAACGGGGGACGGCGCCTGCTCACTTCTTGCCGTGGAGGGCCTTCATCCGCTTTTCGTGGTCCAGGATGGACTTGCGCATCCGCAGGCTCTTAGGGGTGACCTCCAAAAGCTCGTCGTCCGCCAGGAATTCCAGGCACTGCTCCAGGCTCATCTGCCGGGGCGGAACCAGGCGCAGCGCGTCGTCAGACCCGGAGGCCCGGGTGTTGGTGAGCTGCTTTTTCTTGCACACGTTCACCGTCATGTCCTCGCTGCGGGGACTCACGCCGATGATCATGCCGCCGTACACGGGGACGCCCGCGCCGATGAAGAGGGTGCCCCGCTCCTGGGCGTTGAAGAGGCCGTAGGTGATGGACTCGCCGGTCTCGAAGGAGATCATGGACCCGTTGCCCCGGCGGGAGATGTCGCCCTTATAGGGGGCGTAGGAGTCGAACACGGAGGCCATGATGCCCTCGCCCCGGGTGTCGGTGAGGAAATCGTTCCGGTAGCCGAAGAGGCCCCGGGCGGGGACCAGGAACTCGATCTTCATCCGGTCGCCCACCGGCGTCATCTCCAGCATGTCCGCCTTGCGCTGGCCCAGCTTTTCGATGACGGGGCCCACGCAGTCGCCGGGCACATCCACCACCAGCCGCTCGATGGGCTCGCACTTTTTGCCGTCGATCTCCTTGTACAGCACCCGGGCGGGAGAGACCTGGAACTCATACCCCTCCCGGCGCATGGTCTCGATGAGGATGGAGAGGGACATCTCGCCCCGGCCCGCCACATTGAAGGCGGTCTCCTTGTCGGTGTCCGTCACCCGGAGGGACACGTCCTTCAGCGTCTCCCGGTACAACCGCTCCCGGATCTGGCGGGAGGTGACGAACTTGCCCTCCCGGCCGGCGAAGGGGGAATCGTTGACGGAGAAGGTCATCTCCAGCGTGGGAGCGGAGATCTGCACGAAGGGCAGGGCCTCCACGCAGTCGGGAGCGCAGATGGTGTCGCCGATGGTGATGTCCGGGATGCCGCTCATGGCGATGATGTTGCCGGCGTCGGACTGGGTGACGGGCTTTCTCGCAAGGCCGTCGAACTCATAGATGGCGGTGGCCTTGGCCCGGCGCAGCACGGCCTCGGGATCGTGGTAGTTGCAAACCGCGATCTCCTGGTTCTGCTTCAGGGTGCCCCGCTCGATGCGGCCGATGGCGATGCGGCCCACGAACTCGTTGTAGTCGATGGAGGACACCAGCATCTGGAAGGGGGCCTCCGTGTCCGCCTCCGGGGCAGGGATGTATTCGAGGATGGTCTCGAAGAGGGGCTTTAAGTCCGTGCCCGCCGCCTCGGGAGAGTAAGAAGCAGTGCCGTTGCGGCCGGAGCAGAAGAGCATGGGCGAGTCCAGCTGCTCGGGGGTGGCGTCCAGGTCGATGAGCAGCTCCAGCACCTCGTCCACCACCTCGTGGATGCGCTGGTCCGGCCGGTCGATCTTGTTCACCACCACGATGACCCGGTGGCCCAGCTCCAGCGCCTTGGAGAGGACGAAGCGGGTCTGGGGCATGGGGCCCTCCGCCGCGTCCACCAGCAAAATGACGCCGTTGACCATCTTCAAGATGCGCTCCACCTCGCCGCCGAAGTCGGCGTGGCCCGGGGTGTCCACAATGTTGATCTTGGTCTCGCCGTACTGGATGGCGGTGTTCTTGGCCAGGATGGTGATACCCCGCTCCCGCTCCAGGTCGCCGGAGTCCATCACCCGGTCCACCACCTCCTGGTTCTCCCGGTAGACGCCGCCCTGCTTGAGCATCTCGTCCACCAGCGTGGTCTTGCCGTGGTCCACGTGGGCGATGATGGCCACATTTCTCAAATGTTCGTTCTGCATAGCAAATGGTTCCCTTCTCTTTGGAGTGAAAACAGCTTCCGTTTTTTCCAAACGGTGATTTACAACAAGAATATATTATAGCGCAGCCTTTTGTCACTTTCAACAGGAAGTTTTCCCTTTTTCGGTGTTTTCCCCCACGGACAGGGGCCGGTTTTGACAGTTGCGACAAATTTTGTTAAGTTTTTGACAATTTTCTTTACAAGTGCCCGTTCCTTCCTTATAATAAACATGCTTCGGCCTTTTTGCGGCAGGGGAGTGCCGCCGGCCGGAGAGGAGATATGAGGAAATGAAAGGGAGCATGTATGAAGACGAAAGTACCGGAACCACTGGACCGCGTGCGCAGCATCTGCGAGAGCTATGACTGCGCCCCCTCCAACCTGATCGCCATTTTGCAGGAGATCCAGGGGGAGGAAAAGTACCTCAGCGAGGCCGCGCTGACCGAGGTGGCGGAGCAGCTGGGGCTCAGCCCCGCCAAGGTGTACAGCGTGGCCACCTTCTACGAGAATTTCTCGCTGGAGGCCAAAGGCAAGTACATCATCAAAATCTGCACCGGCACCGCCTGCCATGTGCGCAAGTCCCAGCCCATTTACGACGCCATCCGGGAGCACCTGGGCCTGACGGGGAAGAAAAAGACCTCGGCGGACGGCCTGTTCACCCTGGAGACGGTGGCGTGCCTGGGCGCCTGCGGCCTGGCCCCTGTCATGACCATTGACGGTGAGGTCCACGCCAAGATGACGCCGGACGACGCGCTGGCCCTCATCCGGGACATCCAGAGCAAGGAGGCGGCCGCCGTATGAGAAGACAGACCAAGCTCACCCGGGACAGCTTCCATGTGTTCCAGGCCAACGCCCGCAATGCCCTGCGTCAGAGCCAGCAGATCCCCTCCGTGCTGATCTGCGCCGGCACGGGGTGCATCGCCGGCGGCGCCATGAAGATCTATGAGAACATCCAGGCCGAGTGCGCCCAGCGGGGGCTGAGCGTATATGTGGGCCTCAAGCACGATTCCGACGAGGAGAAGAGCCTCCACGTGAAGATGAGCGGCTGCCACGGCTTTTGCGAGATGGGCCCCCTGGTCCACATCGAGCCCATGGGCGTCATGTACATCCACGTGAAGCCCGAGGACTGCCACGAGATCATTGAAAAGACCGTCCTGGGCGGGGAGATCATCGACCGGCTGGTGTACAAGCTCAACGGCGTGGCCTATCCCCGGCAGGCGGACATCCCCTTCTATAAAACCTGAATCCGTGAAACTCAAGCCTGCCTGAATTGCGGAAAGCCGCACAGTCAAAGGGCTTGAGGCCCATAATAGAAATGTAGAATTTCGCACCCACTGGGTGAATCGGAACGCTGCCTGTGGTATAATGGAACCAACCCAAAGCGGAGGTTGAAGCCATGTATAAACCGCGGTTCAAAGTCGTTTTCTCGGACGAGCGCATCCTATCGCCAAGCGGTCTCGGCATTGTCGGTGGAATGCTTGCCAAGAGCGATTTCGTCAAGCGTTGCAACCGTATCCCTGTCGAAAAAAAACGCAGTGAGCCTCAAATCAAAAACGGAGATATTCTGCTCACCTATATCGGTTTGCTCTGTCAGGCAAAGACGCCGTTTGAGGCCGTCAATGAAATGAAAGACGATCCAGAATTCTACAAGGACGCGCTCGGCATTGTGCGGAGCATTCCCTCGGCGGAAACCCTCCGGCAACGGATGGATGATATTGGCAGCAGCCTTCGGCCGCAGATTCTTCGGGCGAACGTCGATATGTTCCGCACCCATGCGGTTGCCCCTTCCGGACTGCCTACCGGCGAAGTGCCGCTGGATATCGACGTTACACCGTTTGACAACTCCAAGACCCGCAAAGAAGGCGTATCCCGCACATACAAGGGCTTTGACGGGTACGCGCCCATCATGGCTTATATTGGAAACGAGGGCTTCCTTGTCAATACGGAACTGCGCGAAGGAAAACAGCATTGTCAGAAAGGGACACCGCGTTTTCTGGAAGAAACGCTGCGATTGAGCCACGATCTGACGGACGCCCCGCTTCTGGTACGGATGGATTCCGGCAATGACGCCAAAGAGAATCTCGGCATCTTGCTTGAGGACGAGGATTGGTACATCATAAAGCGCAATCCGCGCAGCAAAGAAACAAAGGACGAGTGGCTTGCAATGGTCAAGGAATGTTGCAAGGATATTCGCATCCCGCGCGACGGAAAAACTGTCTACGTCGGTTCCTCATGGAAAGACGTTGAATACGTCACGAGCGACGGCGAAGCCAAGACTATCTGTATGCGCATTGTTTATGAGGTTGTTGAACGTACCATCGACAAGTATGGGCAGATCCTTCTGGCTCCCGATATCGAACTGAATACATGGTGGACGAATCTCGGTTGGACTGACGATGCTGTTATTGGCTCGTATCACGCTCATGGTGAGAGCGAACAGTATCACAGCGAAATCAAGACCGATATGGACGTAGAACGGCTGCCTTCCGGTAAGTTTGAGACGAACGAACTGGTTTTAGAACTTGCCCTCATTGCCTACAATTTGCTTCGCATGATTGGGCAGGAGTCGCTTCGGCACAAGCCCGACCAAAAGCGCAGGGTAAAACGCCGCAGAATACGCACCGTCATAGACAACATTATTCGCTGTGCCAGTCATGTTACCGAACACGCCAGAAAGCGAGTGATGGCGCTTGGCCGAAGCAATACCTGGCGATTTGCATTTATGAAAATCTGGCTGCGTTTTGCGACCGCATAGACGCCGCAACTGAATAGGTGAAAACGTCTTCCGCGGGGGAGATGGGTTTCTTGCGCCTTTTTTCACTGTTGGTAACGTATTTTGGATAGTTGCTCGCTTTGGCAACGCATCTTTACCTCGCGAGCATAATTTGGAAATCCAGTTTCACGGATTCAGGTAAAAAGCAGCACCGGGTGGTGCTGGAAAACTGCGGCACCTCCGACGCGGAGGACATCGAGGAGTACATTGCCAAGGGCGGCTACGCCGGCTTTGAAAAGGCCCTCTTCGAGATGACCGACGAGGAGATCTGCAAGGACATCACGGACTCCGGCCTTCGGGGCCGGGGCGGCGGCGGCTTCCCCGCCGGCCGCAAGTGGGACGGCGCCCGCCGCCAGAAGTCCGACGTGAAGTACATCGTGTGCAACGGCGACGAGGGCGACCCCGGCGCCTTCATGGACCGCTCCATCATGGAGGGCAACCCCCACAGCGTGCTGGAGGGCATGATGATCGCGGGCCTGGCCGTGGGCAGCCGGGAGGGCTATATCTACGTCCGGGCGGAGTATCCCCTGGCCGTGAGCCGGCTGAAGGCCGCCATCGCCAAGGCGGAGGAGTACGGCCTTCTGGGCGAGCGCATCATGGGCAGCGACTTCTCCTTCCGCATCCACGTGAACCGGGGCGCCGGCGCCTTCGTGTGCGGCGAGGGCAGCGCCCTGACCGCCTCCATCGAGGGAAAGCGGGGCATGCCCCGGGTCAAGCCGCCCCGCACCATTGAGCACGGTCTCTGGGCCCAGCCGACGGTACTCAACAACGTGGAGACCTTCGCCAACGTCCCTCTCATCATCCGAAACGGGGTGGACTGGTATCACGCCATCGGCACCAAGACCAGCCCCGGCACCAAGGCCTTCGCCCTGACGGGCAACGTGGTGAACACCGGCCTCATTGAGGTGCCCATGGGCACCACCATCCAGGAAGTGGTGTTCGACATCGGCGGCGGCATCCCCGGCGGCAAGAAGTTCAAGGCCGTGCAGATCGGCGGCCCCTCCGGCGGCGCCGTCACTGGCAGCGCCGAGCACCTGGACCTGCCGCTGGACTTTGACTCCCTCAAGAGCATCGGCGCCATGATCGGCTCCGGCGGCTTGGTGGTCATGGACGAGGACACCTGCATGGTTGAGACCGCCCGCTTCTTCATGGAGTTCACCCAGAAGGAGTCCTGCGGCAAATGCGTTCCCTGCCGGGAGGGCACCAAGCGGATGCTGGAGATCCTCAACCGGATCGTGGCCAACAAGGGCACCATGGAGGACCTGGACCTTTTGGAGGAGCTGGCGGACACCATCACCAATACCGCCCTTTGCGGCCTGGGCCAGAGCGCCTGCAAGCCGGTGCAGAGCACCCTGAAATACTTCCGGGACGAGTACCTCCGCCATGTGGTGGACCACCACTGCCCCATCTGCAACAGGGAAAAGCCCCACCCCGTCATTCGGGCGGAGGCCTGCAAGGGCTGCGGCAAGTGCCGCAAGAACTGCCCCATGGAGGCCATTGACGGCGCGGTGAAGAAGGTCCACGTCATCGACCCCGAAAAGTGCATCAACTGCGGCGCCTGTGTGAGCAACTGCCCCTTCGGCGCCATCGATCCGGCGAAGGAGGGCTGAGACCATGGCAAAGGGAATCATGTATATCGACGGCCAGCGCGTCCCCTTCGACGGGGAGAAAAACGTTCTGGCGGTGATCCGGAAGGCCGGCATCGAGATGCCCACCTTCTGCTACTATTCGTAGCTGTCGGTCTACGGCGCGTGCCGCATGTGCGTGGTGGAGGACGAGCGGGGCAAGATCGACGCCTCCTGCTCCATGGAGCCCCGGGACGGGATGCGCATCCGCACCAACACCGCCAAGCTCCTCAAGCACCGGCGGATGATCCTGGAGCTGATGCTCTCCTCCCACTGCCGGGACTGCACCACCTGCGAAAAGAGCGGCAAGTGCCGCCTCCAGGACCTGGCGCTCCAGTTCGGCGTGCGGAAGGTCC
Organism: Oscillibacter sp.; assembly: GCA_017469475.1. Classification (GTDB taxonomy): domain Bacteria; phylum Bacillota; class Clostridia; order Oscillospirales; family Oscillospiraceae; genus Oscillibacter. The sequence continues at coordinate 6,877 of JAFUGI010000133.1, forward strand.
GCTTTGAGGATACCCGCCCCGTCTATGAAAAGGACCACTCCTCCCCCGCCATCGTTCGGGACCCCAACAAGTGCATCCTCTGCGGCGACTGCGTGCGCATCTGCGAGGAGATGCAGGGCATGGGCATTTTGAACTTTGCCCATCGGGGAAGCGACCTGCAGGTCATGCCTGCCTTCGACAAGCAGCTGGGCCAGACCCACTGCATCTCCTGCGGCCAGTGTGCCGCCGCCTGCCCCACCGGCGCCATCACCATCCGGGATGAGATCGGCAAGGCCTGGCGGGAGCTGTATGACCCCAAGAAGCGGGTGGTGTTCCAGGTGGCGCCGGCGGTCCGGGTGGCCGTGGGCGAGGCCTTCGGCCTGGAGCCGGGCGTCAACTCCATGAACAAGCTGGTCTCCGCCCTGAAGATGATGGGCGCCGACGAGGTGTATGACACCACCTTCGGCGCGGACCTGACGGTCATGGAGGAGGCGGACGAGTTTTTGGAGCGGCTGAAAAAGGGCGGCCCCTTCCCCATGTTCACCAGCTGCTGCCCCGCCTGGGTCAAGTACGTGGAAACGGAGGCGCCTCAGTTCCTGAAAAACATCTCCACCTGCAAGTCCCCCATGCAGATGTTCGCCGCCGTGCTGCGGGACCAGTACCGGGAAAAGGACGCCCAGGACGGCCGCACCACCTACCACATCGCCATCATGCCCTGCACGGCCAAGAAAATGGAGGCCAAGCGGGACGAGTTCCGCCAGGACGGGCGGCCGGACGTGGATCTGGTGCTGACCACCCAGGAGGCCATCACCATGATCAAAGAGTCCGGCATCCACTTCACGGAGCTGGAGGATGAGGCCCCGGACCTGCCCTTCGGCATGGGCACCGGCGCCGCCACCATCTTCGGCACCACCGGCGGCGTTGCCGAGGCCGTGGCCCGCCGGGTGGTGGAGGACAAGTCCAAAAATACCCTCCACGCCCTGGAGTTCTCCGGCCTGCGGGGAAGCGACACCATCCGCGCCGTGACGCTGCCGGTGGGTGACCGGGTGCTGCGCATTGCCGTGGTCCACGGACTGGTGAACGCCAAAAAGCTGCTGGCAGACATCGAGGCGGGCACGGAGTACTTCGACCTGGTGGAGGTCATGACGTGCAAGACCGGCTGCGTCGGCGGCGCCGGCCAGCCCTACGGCCTTATCCCCATCAAGCGCCAGCGGGCCGCCGGCTTGTACGAGACGGACCGCTCCGCCCTCATTAAGCGCTCCGAGCGAAACCCCATCGTCGCGGAGCTGCTGCAAAACGAGCTGAAGGGCCGGACCCACCAGCTCCTCCACGTGGATTACCGCAAGAGCCGCAAATAAGCGCAGCGCGCCCCGCGGCATCCACAGCCCGATAAAACGGACAGCAGCGCCCCCTGATGCAGGCGAGATCCTGCATCAGGGGGCGCTTTTCTTGCGGGAGGGGGGCCGGCGGCCCTTGGCTCATCCGCCCGCGTTCTCTCTGTACCGCAGCGCGGCGGAGCCTCTCCCCCGCCCGCTGCCCAAAGCAAAAGCCCACCCGGAAGGGTGGACTTTTTGCGTGGCGGAGAAGGAGGGATTCGAACCCTCGAGACCCTTTAGGGGCCTACATGATTTCCAATCATGCGCCCTCGACCAACTAGGCGACTTCTCCATAGCTGCTCGGGTAAACTTCCCAATATGGCGCTGCCGGGAAGCGACAGCGTTATTATTATAGCAAAGGTTTCAGCAAAGTCAAGCCCAAACCGGAGATTTTACCCAAGTTTTTCCGAATTTGCCGAAATAGGGGCGGAGGACCCCCGGCCCTCCGCCCCGCGCTCTCAGCGCATGTCGGTGATGATGCTGTCCACAGCGTGGTCCACGGCGACACCCAGCTTGTGGATACTCTTGCCCACCTGCGTTTTCATGGGGTCCCTGCTGCCGTACAGCATCATCCCCGCCGCCGCGCCGGCCATCAGCCCGGCGCCCATACCGGTCCAGAATCCGGCATCCATCTTCATATTCCCTCACTCCTTTTCGGCACGCAGATAGTATGGCCGCCGCGGCGGAAAATAAGCGGGAAATCGATTTGCCAAAATGTGTGGGATGCGGTATACTGGATTTGTTGAAAAAATTTGGAAATCACAGGAGAAGACACCATGACCACCATCTATCTCATCCGCCACGCGGAGGCGGAGGGCAACCTCTACCGCATCGCCCAGGGCCAGAACGACAGCAACCTCACCGACCGGGGCTGGCGGCAGGTCCGCGCTCTGGAGCGGCGCTTCGCCTCCATCCCCATCGACGCCGTGTACGCGAGCGACCTCTACCGCACCTGCGCCACCGCCTCGGCCATCTACCGGCCCAAGGGCCTGCCCCTCCACCGGGAGACGGCCCTGCGGGAGATCGGCGTGGGCGAATGGGAGGGCCGCACCTGGGGGGACATCTACCGCCGGGACCCGGAGCTGATGGAGGCGTTCAGCCGCCACATGGACCGCTGGCACATCGCCGGCGCGGAGACGGCGCAGCAGGTGCTGGACCGGGTGCGCGGCGCGGTGGCGCGCATTGCCGCGGAAGACGACGGCAGGACCGTGGCCGTGGTGTCCCACGGGTACGCCATCCGGCTGCTGCTGGCCTGGGCCCAGGGGCTGACGCTGGAGGAGACCGGCGCCACGCCCCACGGGGACAACACCGCCGTGTCTCTTCTGGAGGCGGGGGGCGGGACGCTGCGGGTCCTCTTCCGGGACGACAACAGCCACCTGAAAACGCCGGAGTTCCTGGCGGAGGAAACGCCCATCCGCCGACAGAACGCCCTGGAGCCGGGGCTGTGGTTCGAGCCGCTGGAGGGGCGGCGGGAGCTGCTGCACGCCCTGGCGGAGGAGGGCTGGCGGGACTCCGGCCGACGGGAGCCCTTTGACCCGGCGCGATTGGAGGCGGAGGCCGAGAGCCGCTGGACCCGGCTGGGCTTTTTGAACGGGGAGCCGGTGGGCCTGATGCAGATGGGGCCGGAGCCCGGCTGGATCACCCTGGCCTGCATCCGATCCGCGTTTCGGAAGCGGGGCTTCGGCACCCAGCTCATCGGTCAGGCGGTGCAGCACACCCGCCGGGAGGAGGGCGAGACCCTGTACGCCGCGGCGCCGATGGCGGCGAAGACCTTCCTGCGGGAGAGCGGCTTCGTCCCCTCCGGGACCGGGGCGGACGGCCGCACCCTCTGGGAGAAGAGCATCGCCTTCGACCCGGAGATCCGGGGCTGGTAAGCGGCGGCGCACAGAGCGTGTACCCGTTTTCGCCGGAACGGGGACAATCTCCATCACGCACAAGCGGTCCCCTCCGAAACGGGGGGCCGCTTTTATGACAGGAGCACATCGCCGCAACGGAGGAGCGAGGCAAGCAAAGAGCCAATGTGAGCAGAGAGCTGAAGCGGTCGATGGGCTGGCAGGTCAGCGCCGCCACAGCTCCCGCACCATCAAGACGGCTAAAATCACCGCCGCCACCGCCAGGGCCAGAATGCCCGGGATCAAAATGGCCCACAGAAAAGGGCCGAGCATGGCGTACAACGCACCGAAAAAGGGAATGAGTTCCTCGGTCATACCGTCTCCTTTCTGTGCTCAGCAAGAATGATAGTGTAATTTTACATGATTTTATGCAAATTGTCAATCGCGCCCATTGGCGATTCCACTGCGGTGCGTCCTGTCGTTCCGGCCCGTCGGCCTTGGCTGACCATGGTTTCCCATTGGAAAAAGCCGGCGGCGACAAAAACCGCCTTGACAAGGAATGGAAGCGCCCCGTATAATAAAGGCACAACCAAAGAGGCACGGATGAAGGGGAGTAGCTTACGCCTGAGGGCGTGACGCCTCTCGTCACCACGGCGGCCTGCGGGCCGCCCGGGATACGTCGAAAAAGCGAGACTTTTGCCGTGCGCGATCCTGCCGGGAGACCGGTTTGCTTTCGCGCACGGGAAAGGCCTCGCTGATTTTCTGGAAAGGGCGGCGCGGGATATGAGTATCTGGGTCACGGTGGGACTGTTTTTGGTGGGACTGGTGCTGATCGTCAAGGGGGGCGACTGGTTTTTGGACGGCGCGGTGTGGATCGCGGAGGCCACCGGCGTGCCCCGGTTCATCATCGGGGCCACCATCGTGTCCCTGGCCACCACCCTGCCGGAGCTGACGGTGTCCGTCACCGGAGTGCTGGCGGGAGAGGTGGACCTGGCGGTGGGCAACGCCGTGGGCTCCGTCACCGCCAACCTGGGGCTGATCCTGGGCATCAGCGTGGTGTGCATCCCCTCCGTGGTCAGCCGGCGGCAGTTCAATTTGAAGGCCCTATTAATGGTGGCCGGCGCGGCGGCGCTGCTGGTGCTGTGCCGGGCCGGGGTGCTGGCCTTTTTGCCCAGCCTCGTGCTCTTTGCGATCTTCCTCGTCTACCTTGCCAACAACATCCAGGACGCCCGCTCCAGCATGACGGAGAGCCGGGACCGGCCGGGGCGGCGCACCACCTCCTACCGGAAGACGGCCATGAAGCTGGCCATGTTCGCCGTGGGTATCGCCGCCATCGTGGTGGGCTCCCGCCTGCTCATCCGGTACGGCAGCGACCTTGCCCTGCTGCTGGGGGTGCCCGCCAGCATCATCGGCGTGACCATGGTGGCCATCGGCACCTCCCTGCCCGAGCTGGTGACGACCCTGACCGCCATCGCCAAGCGGGAGGCGTCCATGTCCGTGGGCAACATCATCGGTGCCAACGTTATCGACCTGACCATGATCCTGCCCATCTGCTCCGCCGTGTCCGGCGGGCGGCTGACCCTGGGCCGTCAGACGACGGCGCTGGACCTTCCGGTGTGCCTTGCGATGTGCTGCGTCGCAGTGCTTCCGCCCCTTGCCAGAGGCCGGTTCTACCGCTGGCAGGGCGTCTTGATGCTGGCGCTGTACGCCGGGTATCTCGTCCTTCTGGTGATGTGATCCGGGCAGCGGACCCGTCCTGTGACCGGCAGGGTACATCCCGGCGGCCGGGCGCGGAGCCAGACTGGAGAACAGGAACGGCCCCAAAAACGAACAGCGGCCAGCGACCCCTGATGCAGGAGAGGAACCCTGCGTCAGGGGCGTCCTTTTGTCAAAGCGCGCATGGACCGCTGCATCGATCCCTGCGGATGACAGCGCGATCCGCGAAAAACCGGGGCGGCACTGCTCACGCAGCGCCGCCCCGGTTAAAATCGATCCATCCCCTGCCGGCGGCCTTTGCCGCGCCCAAACGATCCGGGCCGTTTATCCGACGAGGGGCCTTCTCCCACATGGACATTGCCGTGCCAACGGCCTCTCCTCCTCCGCACGCCGGCCCGGCGGGGCGCTCAC